>JAPYVG010000001.1 GCA_028277025.1 Sulfolobaceae archaeon | reverse complement strand
ATGTGTTACGGAGTTATACCTATCGTGATTAGGGAATTAAAGAATATCGATGAGGTAATTAACGAAGCTAAGGGTTACTCCAGAAGGTTAGGGATTAAAGGAAATATTACCATCGTGGGCGGAGTTAGTTCAGATGCTGAAGGGACAACGAGGTTTTTAAAGGTTGAAGAGGTAAACTAATTTTTAAACAGTAAGTGTTTTATATTAATTCTCTAAAAGACAACTTATGACATTAGATGCATTGTTTAAACCTAGTAGTATAGCAGTAATAGGCGCTTCAAGGCATAAAGAGAAAGTGGGAAATGTAGTTTTCAGAAACTTACTTTTAACATTTCACGGAAAACTCTATCCGGTAAACAATAAGGCTGAAGACGTTGAAGGGATTAAGGCTTATAGGAGTGTTAAAGAAATCCCCGACCCAGTAGATTTGGTAGTAATAACGGTACCTAGGGAAGTAGTACCTCAAGTTATGGAGGAGTCGGTTGAAAAAGGGGTTAAAGCTGCAATAGTGATAACAGCTGGTTTCAAAGAGGTAGGAGAGGAAAAACTGGAAGAAGAAGTAATAAACATTGCCAGAAAAGGAGGGATAAGAGTACTGGGGCCTAACACGTTCGGAATAATAACTCCAGAACTTAATGCAACATTTGCTTACTCTGATGTCAAGAGAGGGAATATAGCACTAGTAGTTCAGAGTGGAGGTTTAGGAGTTTACATGCTTAACTGGGCTCAGAAGAATAGGATTGGAATAAGCTATATGGTTAGTTTGGGAAATCAAGCCGACGTTAAAGAATATGAAGTAATTGACTACCTATCAAAGGATCCGGAAACTAAAGCAATATTCGTTTATCTTGAAGGAGTTTCTGACGGAAATTCCTTCCTTGAAACTCTGCCAGATGCTACAAGCAGAAAACCAGTAGTGTTCCTAAAGGGTGGGACTACCTCAAACGGTGCGGCAGCGGCGAAAACTCATACTGGCAGTTTAGCAGGGTCTTTTGAGGTATTTAAAGCTGCAGTGAAGACAGTAGGGGGGATCTTAGTTGAGAACCTACATGACATGCTAAATCTCGCTAAACTACTTATGTATTCGGAACCCATAAGGGATCAGATACTGGTTGTCACAAATTCTGGTGGACATGGGGTGCTTACATCAGATGAAATTGAAAAGAACGGATTAAAGCTCGTGGAATTACCTTCATGGATGAAAGAGGAGCTGAAAAAGGTTTTACCTTCAACATCAGTACCTAGGAATCCTTTAGATTTAACTGGTGATGCAAATAGAGACCGCTACCAGTCCGCTTTAAGGATAGTATCGGATTTGGACTGTACTAAGTTAGTAATAGTTCAAGCCCTTCCAATGGTCAGTTGTTCAGATGTCGCTAGAGTGGTTTCCATGTTTAAGGGTAAGGGAATGATAGGAGTTACTATGGGTTTAGACGAGGATTATGCGATGAAAATACTGGAAACTGCAGGGATTCCGGCCTTTACTTTTCCGGAAGACGCTGTGAAGGCTATAAGATATTATGTTACAAGACCGCAACATAGGAGGAAGATTAGGACTAAACAGCCAATAGAGTCCGCTTTAGAAATAGTTAAGGGAAAGAAAACTTTGAAAGACTATGAAGCAATGAAGTTAATGGAAATTTACGGTATAAGGACTCCTAAGTGGGGAATTGCTGAGGGTGAGGAAGAAGCCCAAAGGGTTGCAGACAATATAGGCTATCCTGTGGTAATGAAAATCTCACCAGACGAACCAGTCCATAAGACTGAAATGAAAGGGGTGGTAGTAAACGTTGAAAAAGATCAAGTCAAAAATGTGTATAGAGAATTATCCAAGATTACTAAAAGGGTAATGATCCAAGAACAGTTGAGCGGGTTAGAGGTATTTGTAGGGGGTATGAAAGACCCGGTGTTCGGTCACGTTGTTATTGTAGGAAGCGGAGGAATATATGTTGAAGTTCTGAAGAACGTTGCATACGGTTTATCGCCAATTTATGAAGATGAGGCCTTAGATTTACTTAAGGAGAGTAAGTTACTTGATATGCTACATGCCAGAAAGAGGGGTTATGATGAGAACTCGTTAATAAGGACTTTAGTGTCAATCTCAAGGATGATAGTGGACTTAGACATTAAAGAGATGGACATAAATCCATTATTTGTAAATGAAAGAGGTGCGTTTGCAGTAGACGTAAGAGTTGTCTTAAGTTAAAAAAATTTTTAACTTACAAAAGTTAGGACGTAAACCCCTTCTAAATCTTCTTTAATATCTTGTAAGATCTCATTTTCACCATTTAAATACTTCTGGAAGGTCGGAAGTTGCCATACTTTAACAAATTGCCCATTATAATATGTGCATAATTGCCCTAATGGTATTTCTTGGACATTATATACTGTTGTACCGTTTATAGTCTTAACGTAATCGATACCTAAATGCAGATACCCCACTGGAACTGTATGAGTAGAATTTGAACTTACATTCACCACAAACAACGCAGAACCTAATTGAGGGCTATAATAGACATAATTGTATAGGGATGTAGGTATCCATGCGTAGATACACGCTACCATCAAGCCAGTTGTTGCGTTGATAAGTTCTACCTTTATGGACGAATTATGTGCTACAAACATGATGATTTGTGTTACGTTATTGTTAAAGTATTGAGTAGCACCTATATAAGTAGTGTTAACTACATTAATTACTGAATAAGGAGGATATACTGCCAAGAATAGGGGATTTGCTTGGATAGCATATGCCATACCACTTATACTTAATATCGGTAGTAAAAACACAAGAGTTAATAATGCTAAACTCTTTTTCATCCCGTTTTATACAGTATATGAAGATTTAAATTTTTTCGATAATTTCTCTTGATATAGAGTAGTTGGGTGAGAAAATAGTTTACTCATAGTTAATTAGAAAGACTTTTAAATTAGAGTAATTACAAATTTCATATGGACTATAAAAAACAGTATAAAGAAGAGCTGTTTGATAGCCAAGTTTATTATGAGTTATACAAGGTGGAAAAAGACCGTAATATGAAAGCTTACCTTAAGAAAATGTCAGAGATGGAGAAAAAGCATTCTGAAATTTGGAAAGAAATTGCAGAGAAACGAGGAATAAAAATAGAAACAAAACTCTCTTTCTCAGAAAATCTGAAAATTAAAGCTTACAAACTGATTAGGAGAGTATTAGGACTACAGTTGACAATAAAATTGCTAGAAGGAGGAGAGGAAACAGATATTGAGAAATATTATGAATTGTCGAAAAGTTACGAGTTGGACGAAGATGAGAGAAGAAAAATGAGAGAATTAAGTGTTGACGAAGCAGTTCACGAGGAATTACTAAATACTATAAAAGCTAAGGACGTAGGGGACTTCGTCTATGGTATAAGTGATGGATTAGTAGAAGTCTTAGCAGCTACATCAGGCATATCTGGTGCAATACAAAATCCATTAGTTGTTGCAATTTCTGGCCTAATAGTCGGGATCTCTGGCATGTTATCTATGAGCATAGGTGCTTATTTATCAACTAAATCAAGTAAAGAGATAAATGAGAGTAAAAGGAGGAAGATTGAATTGCAAAAGCTTGTAGATAGAGAAGAAGTCTCAAAAAAGCTTGCAGCGATTCTTACGGAATTGGGCATAAAAGAGAATATAGCTACGAAAATTTCACCACAATTAGTTGACGTTGCAGAAGATATAGTAGCACCTAAGGTTGAGGAAAACCCAAAAACAAGCGCATTAATTACTGGAATATCGTACATTGTTGGCGCAATAGTCCCTATTCTTCCATACTTCTTTAGCTTAAGTGGTCTTACAGGGCTATTAGTATCTTATATAATCTCAGCCCTAGCCATTTTTACTGTGGGCTCAATAATAGGGTTACTAAGTGAAGTAAAACCTTGGAAAAAAGGATTAGAAATGATGGGCTTAGGGATAAGTGCTGCAGTAGCTACACATCTAATAGGGGTTTTAGCATCTCACTTCTTAACCATTTGAGCTATTTCTTCCCACATCTCGTCCACGTAATCTTGTATCCTTTTAATGTCCTCGGGTTTCAACTTACTGAACCTACCCTGTAGTTTCAAATATTCCTCCACTGGCTTCCTCTTAGACTTATCTAATAAAGTCTTACTGACACTGGTTAACCTAAATTCTCCATACTCTATCTCAAATAAAGGCCATATGCCAGTCTCAACAGCTAATTTTGCAATCTCCACAGTTAGACTACTATCAAATCTCCAACCGGGTGGGCACGGGGATAACAGATGAATGTACCTAAACCCGTGAATACTCTTAGCCTTTCTAACTTTGGCCTGATAATCAAATGGATAAGCTATTGAAGCCGTAGCAACATAAGGTATTTTATGCTCAGCCATAATGAAAGGCATCGGTTTCTTAAACTCTCTTTTTCCTTCTGGAGTTGTTGTTGTCCATGCTCCATGAGGAGTTAAGCTCGACCTCTGAATACCAGTGTTCATATAAGCCTCATTATCGTAACATACATAAAGTATATCCTCATTCCTTTCTGCGGCACCGCTTAATGAGGCAAAGCCTATATCAGCAGTACCACCATCACCGGCCCATACTACAACAGTGGCGTCTTTATCACCTCTCATTCTTAACTGCCTTACAATACCAGAGGCAATTGCCGGTGCAGCGGCAAAAGCACTGTGAACTACTGGTACAGTAGAGGGCATTCCACTAGTATCACCCATTATTACTGTAGTACATGAGGCTGGGACTACTAATACTGTCTTTTCTCCTAATTCCTCAAGTAAGATGTCTAATTCTTTGGGGATTGGACACCCTGGGCAAGCAGCGTTTCCTCTAAGGAATTTTATTTGCCTTTTTGGAACTGTGATGAGAGTCATAACAACCACCTCTCTTCCTCCAATTTACCGTTAATTAAATCATACATGACTTGTTGGAAATGTAAGGGTCTTACATCTTTCCCTCCCAGACCAGCTATCACACTGTGAATATTAACATTACTACCGTACATTGCAGCTTTTACCTCATTCGCTAGAACTCCTCCAGAACCATAGGAGACAGCTCTATCGAACACGACTACTTCTTTCATGGAGTTCAAATACTCTCTAACTTTCTCTTTCGGGAAAGGCCTAAACACTCTGATTCTGAGTAACCCAACCTCTAATCCCTCATTCCTTAGCCTATCAACTGCAACCTTCGCGTCGCCGCTCCAGGCGCCCATCGTAACAAAGACGTATTTAGCATCTTCGCACTTATAGCACTCAACTAAACCATACTGTTTCCTTCCACTCAACTTCTCATATTCTCTCATAATCTCCTCTATAACACCTTTCGCCCTATCCATAGCTTTCTTAGCTTCATAACGATATTTTATGTACTCATCTGGCGTTGCGATAGGTCCTATGCCTATGGGATCTGAGAAGTCGATAAGGTTAAAGTTCCTAGGTGGTAGGAAAGAATCTACCTCCCAATCCTCTAACACTTCTATCCTCTCCATAGTATGAGTTAATATGAAACCGTCAAATCCCATCATCACTGGTAGAATAACCCTTTCATCTTCAGAAATTCTAAAAGCCTGTATAGTAAGATCGTAAGCCTCTTGAACGTTTTCGGCCATCATTTGGATCCATATCGCATCTCTCTTACTCACAAAATCTTGATGATCATCCCATATACTCCAAGGCTCGGCAATTGCCCTAGTTGCCACAGCAGCGACCATAGGTACTCTTTGGCCCCCAGCCCAATATATCATTTCAGTCATGTACAAGAGACCTTGTGAAGCAGTTGCAGTAAATACCCTAGCACCGGCTAGAGCAGCACCATATATTGCGGCTAGTGCGGAGTGTTCGCTTTCAACCCTTATAAGTTCTGCCTTTAGCTCACCATTAGATATGTACTCTGAGAGTTTTTCAAGCATTGTAGTTTGAGGAGTAATTGGGTAAACAGCCAATACTTGTGGCTTTGCTTGTTTAATAGCATAAGCTACTGCGTGATTACCTACTAAAGCCAAACTTTTCCTTTTTAAAACCTGCATTCACTTCACCTCCATAACCATCTGAATCGCATGAGTAGGACAAACTTGTGCACAAACTCCACAACCCTTACAATAATCATAATCTATTTGAGGTAAATAATCCTCTAACATATCTATGGTATTTTCAGGGCAATATAGAATACAAAGTCTGCATTTTGTACACTTAGAATAGTCAATTACCGGCTTTTCGACTCTCCAATTACCAGTATGGCCAGCAGAACCCAATTTAGGCCTAGCTATTGGGATTCCTTCTGGGACTTTAATCAACTAACCTCACCTCCTTATAACCTCTTTCTACAGCTTCAGCATTTAACTCTCCTAACTTGCCATGGAATTCCTCTTTTACTGCCTCCTCAAGGGAGGCCAAAGTTGGTTGACCTAAAACCTTAGCTAACGCCCCTACCATTGTTGTATTGACTACAGTCCAGCCAGCCACAACCAATCCTAACTCTTTTGCAATATTTGTCGCATCGACAATGTATTCCCTCTTCCATATTCTCTTAGGCTGTGAGGAATTAATTAATAAGAACCCGCTTTCTTTGATTCCTTCAGTGATATTCATAATCTTAAATAAGGAGGGATCAAAAACAGCAACACCATCAGAATTATAAACTTCCCTATGCAGGAAAATAGGCTGATCCGAAAGCCTTACATAAGAGACTACCGGCGCTCCTCTTCTCTCACCGCCATAGAAAGGAATTGATTGCCCATATTTATCGTCCAAAACTTCAGCCTTTACGAGAAGTTCTCCAGCGGTTACAACGCCTTGTCCTCCTCTTCCCCTTAACGCTAATTCGACCAGCATTTCACATTTATCTTTCTCTTGATATCAAAAATTACTTAGTATTAATAAGCCTACGACTATGAAATTAACATTGTTAAATCTAATAGAAAACGATATAAGACTTTATATACATTATCAACTTCCTCATAGCTCACGAACTCGTTGTAAGAATGAGCACTACCTAGTTCTCCCGGCCCATAAACTATTACAGGGACTCCCTCATAACGAAAATATCGGCCATCAGTAGCCCCCGTTATTATATACTCTTTAGGGGTAACTCCCAATTCTTTCTCGATCATTGATTTAAGGAGTTTTACATATTCGTTATTAGGCGATGTATAGTTCGGCTCGGAAAGGTCAATTGGCTCAACCTCGCTGAAAGACACTAATGACTTAATTATTTGAAGTGCGTCAGATGTTGATATTCCCGGGGGAATACGCATATCTACTTCCGCTTCTGCGTAGTCTGGAACTACGTTAATCTTAATACCACCTTTTATAATACCCGGGTTAAATGAAATCTTCTGAAAATCGTTTTTGGTAATATCATTTGCAAGGGCTAATAAAGCATCTCTAATTTCATCCGGTATTTTAACTTCGACCTCTTTTATTCTCTCCAACGACAAGAGGTCTTTCACCAATCTCATAATCGCATTATCGCCCAATGAAGGTAAACTACCGTGGGCTACCTTACCTCTCGCAATCAATTTAACTTGTAGTAACCCTTTCTCGCCTATATTTATGTATTTAGATCCAGAAGGTTCTGAAATTAAAACTAAGCTAGGCTTATAATTTTTTGCTAAATATTTACTACCGAAAAACCCTCCAGTCTCTTCATCTGGTACTGCTACAAAGGAGAGCTTGTAATTTACTTTATCGGCAATCTCGGTAAATACCTTAACTTGAACCCCTAAACCTCCTTTCATATCTGTAGCGCCCCTACCGAAAATCCCATTTTCTGTCAGTTTCCCAGAAAAAGGATCTTCGATCCATTTACTCTTTTCTCCAGTAGGTACTACATCGTAATGACCGTTAAGCATAATCTCTCTCCTACTGCTCTGCCCGTTATCTACCATTAAAACTGGCCACCCCTTTTCAAACTCAATTATTTTGGGACTAAACCCGGAAAGTTTTAGATAATCACTCAAGTACCCTACAAGTTCGTAATAACTTTCCTTTTCTTCGCTGGGATTAATTGTTGGGAATTTTATTAAATCTGATATCAGTTTGTATAACTCATTATTCATAAGTGAGAATTCGTTTTTAATATATAAAAAGTCTGAGTTTACGACGTTGAATAGTTTTTATTTTTCGCGCGATATTAATCATTATAATTTGTGTTAATGTTCATCGACGTTAAAAACACTCCCAAAGTTTATGTAGATGGTTTTGCAAGTTTAACGTAATTTATTCGAGATTAAAAATTGTTCACATGATTTTAAAAAGAATTAAAGTACAATTAAATGATAAGGAGAAAAGCTATGAAGGAGAATATTCTCATATGAACATACAAGGAGTTAACATTTCATCAATTCTTACACCAGAAGTGAAGTATATTGTACTTACAAAGAGATTTGTATCCTCACTAGCCGAGGAATATCCAGCTTTTATTTCATATAATGAAGATAAGGTAAAACTTAGAGAGCTAATACTCTTGAAAAAGAAATTGATTACGGGATATAAGTATGACGTTAATGTAAAAGAGGGAGATGGAGGACTTTCCTCACTCTATGACGATGATGAGATAGTACTTAACATAAGGGCTAGGAAAAATGGATTAATGATAACTTCGGATTTAGTCTTTTTGGGCATAAAGAAGAAAGAGATGGATAAGATACTAATAATCCATGATTTACCAGTAATAGCAAGAGATAGAAATGGGTTAGTAGAGGGCATTAGGGAGTTTCTGAGAAGTTGGAACGGTATTGAGATTGAAACAATACCAACTAAGTTTAAGTTAGAATATAAACACAAGGTTAAGGCTAAAATAATTGACGTTGATTATGCTGATGTACTTTTTACACCTTGATTCCTTATCCTTTTTTGGAGCGTTATTATAGCCCTAGCTAAAGCCTCTGGTCTCGTGGGACAACCTGGCGCATAAATATCTACTGGTATACCGATTTCTGAGGGTAGAACTGTATTATAGGAATTCCAAAATATCCCACCTTCCAATGAACATGCGCCCATTGCTATAACAAATTTGGGCTCGGGCATTTGATCATAGACTATTTTAGCAGCTCTAGCCATCTTCCTAGTTAAGGTACCCTCGATGACTAAAAGGTTTGTTTGTCTAGCTGAGGAAAAAGGAAGTACACCGAATCTTTCAGAATCAAATCTCCCAGCTGCAAAAGCTCCAAATTCTGTACCGCAACAGCTAGTAGTCAAGTGAGGGGGCCATAATGAGAAAGCTAATCCCCAATCCCTTAAATTCTTTATAGGCTTCCTATTAATTAGCCATTGAATGGCTTTTTTAGCGGCTTCTTGAAGGTTCCCAGTTAATAATAACTGATCAGACATCGACTATACATCTAATTCGTAACTTAAAATCTTATGTTATAAAAGGGGGAATTACCCCCTCTCATCAATGTTCAGCGATCACCTCACTAATCACCTCTCATTTAATCAGTTCAGAGCGCCTATGTCATCAATCCTACTCGAAGGTTCCTCATCACTTACTTTAAAAATTGAGAGACCACTTTTATTTTTATGACTTTAATACTCAAGATTGATCCTCTTAACCCTGAACCAGAAAAAATAATGCAAGCAGCTGAAGTTATAAAGAAGGGAGGCACAGTCGCGTTTCCCACAGAAACGGTTTATGGGTTAGGTGCTAACGCTTATGATGGAGAGGCTTGCCTAAAGATTTTTAAGGCTAAGAATAGACCAGTCGATAATCCCTTAATAGTTCATATATCCGATTTAGACCAGCTCTTTGAAGTAGCAAAGGATATACCAGATAAAGTGTTAGAGTTAGCACAAATTGTTTGGCCGGGGCCTTTAACGTTTGTGCTGAAGAAAACCGAGAAAGTACCTAAGGAGGTAACGGCGAATTTAGACACCGTAGCAGTTAGAATGCCAGCACATCCTATAGCATTACAATTAATTAGGGAAAGCGGTGTACCTATTGCGGCACCAAGTGCTAATTTAGCAACCAAACCCAGCCCAACTAAGGCTGAAGACGTTATAGCTGATATGAACGGGAGAGTTGACGTAATAATTGATGGGGGACATACGTTCTTTGGGGTGGAGTCCACAATTGTAAACGTCAGTGTTAATCCTCCAGTACTTTTACGTCCAGGGCCTTTTACAATTGAGGAGTTAAGGAATTTCTTCCCGGACTTAATAATTCCAGAGTTCGCTGAAGGAAAGAAGGAAGCGGAGATAGCGTTAGCACCCGGAATGAAATATAAGCATTACGCACCTAATACCAAACTACTTCTAGTGGAGAATAGGACCATCTTGCGGGACGTCGTTGATTTGCTTTCTAAGAAATATAAAGTAGCATTGCTTTTACCAAGGGAGTTAGAAGAAGAGTTCAAGGGATTCCCCATATTAGTGTTGGGGAGTGATAATAACTTATATGAGGTTGCAAAGAACTTATTTGATTCTTTTAGAGAACTCGATAAGCTAAACGTGGATTTAGGTATAATGGTAGGTTTTCCAGAGAGAGGGATAGGTTTTGCTATAATGAATAGGGCCAGGAAAGCTTCAGCTTTTTCAATTATAAAAGAAATAAGTGATGTGTACAAGTATGTTAGTCTTTAAGTTCCCTAGCGTGACTTCAACCCAAGACTTAGCTGAAGCAATTTATAGAATGATTAACGCTAATGAGTTCGTTATAGTTGCAGAAGAACAAACCGAGGCTAGAGGTAGATATAGGAGAGGGTGGTATTCGCCGAAGGGAGGACTGTGGTTTACTTACGTGATTAAAGGATTTAACCCAGAGAAGATACCTTTAGCGACATTGCAAACAGCACTAGCAGTAAGGGAATCAATCTCACAATACGTTAATGCCTTAATAAGGTGGCCTAACGATATAGTGATAGATGATAGGAAGGTAGCTGGAATACTAATAGAGGGTATAAGTGAAGGAGGGTTGAGTATTAAGGGAAGTACAGTGTTTATAGGTATAGGAATAGATACTAATGTAGAGTCTTTTCCTCCAGACATAAATGCCATTTCTCTGTTACAATTAGGTAAGAGAATTGATAACGATGAATTTCTTAGCTTAATAATAAACAAGATAAAGGAATATCTGAACTTTGAGCAAGATAGGGTAATTGAGGAAATAAACAAGTATTTATCAATTAAGAATAGAAGGATAAAAATAATCGCTGAACAAGAGAAGGTTTGTAAAGCGTTGTTCGTAGACTTCATGGGGAGGTTAGTAACAGATTGTGGAATATTTGAGGTAGAAGATGTAAAAAGGGTTGAATCCCTTAATACATAACACATTACTTAATTACTAAGACAGGTATTTTAGAATCCTGAACTATCTTTGTTGAAACACTACCTAATATTATTCTCTTAAAGGTTGAAAGTCCTCTACTACCAGTCACTATTAAATCTACGCCGTTCTTACTAGCATATTCAAGAATTGCTGTAGCTGGATCACCTTCAAGCACAACAGATTCAACTTCTTTTACGCCTTGCTGTTGAGCCTTAGACTTTGCGGAGTCTACATCATTTTTTGCCTTATTGTAAACTTGTTGAATCACTTCACCGGGTATAGGTGCTACTCCCATCCCTAACAATGCCGCAGTGTCCACAACTTCTACGATGTCTAGTTTAGCTTCGTATTTCTTAGCAATATCAATTGCAATATCTAATGCCCTAATAGCATGGTCCGAACCATCATATGCGACGAGTATTTTTTTAAACATATCTAATCATTTCTAATGCTATAGATAGGTATTAAAAAGTTTCATTGTGGTAAAAACTTCAACGAATTAAGAACAGTTACCTTACATAATAGAATTTTAAGAGTAGTTTTACTATTAATTTTGCGAACTTAAGTAAAAATTTGTCTTGTTCTGAATCAGATATTTGTTCCCTCTTTTGCATCTTTTTAAGTTACAATTAACCATCTATCTATATGTTCTTATTTCTAGTTTATTTTTAATACACGTGGCCACTCAGTATAAACTCACAAAGAATAGAAGGTTAATAAACTCACTCATCGTGCACGTATCCCCGTGCACTCGTTATTTCTGATCATCGTGCACGTATCCCCGTGCACTCCCACTTTAAAAATTTTATTTGATAACTTATAAGCATTTGCGTGAGTGAAAAAACAGATATAATTGTTTCAATAGACGAAGCGGGGAACCCCAACGACGAAGACCCATTCGTAATCTCGGCAGTTATTATAAAAGACTTGGAAAACTATCTTGAACTATATGATCAAGCATTAAAAGAGGTCGAAAAACTCACTGGAAAAAGAATAAGATATTTTAAATGGTCTGAAGATACGCCTAAACCCTCTAAACTTGGTAAGGATATTAAAGGAATATTCATAACCAATGTACTAACTAGACTAGAAGGATTTTCAGTAATATTAGACAAGAAAAAAGAAAAACTAAGTAATTGTTCCGCAATCTTGTATGGGAAAATTATCGGATTAAAACTAAGAGAATATGTTGTGGGGAAAAGAATAAAAGTATATTACGATAGGACTCCGATACTTCATGAAGCTGACAAGCAATATATTTATATTAACTTCAGAAACTGGACTCTTGCTAACGTTATCAAAATAGATTTTACTGGCCATGACAAATGCAAACTAATTCATCCAGCGGATTATGTCTCTGGAATAGTTAGAGAGTATTTACTTAAAGATAAACTAAAAGAAGAGTACAGACAATACCTAGAAAACTATTATCACCTCATATCCAAAAGATTTCACATAACGAGATTAAACTTACGTGATTACCTTCAGTCCATATAAAAAACACGTGATCCAATCCGTCATAAATTACGCTGCATTTATCCCTTTTATTTTCAGCGGATAGGTGTAGACATTACCGTAAATTTCTTTCTTATTGCCTACACTCCCTATAATACCTTTTAGCATACATTTAAGAGAACCGGTAAGAGTTAAGTTCTTCACTGCGACACCCTTATACCATGCTACTGGAGCTGTTACAGAGAACTGTCCAGTGGCAAAATTACTAGTATGTACTCCTTGAACTTCATCAATTACGACCGTGTCTTCTTCGGCTTTCTCATTAACGTCTATTTCCACTAAACTTGTTGAAATTACGGGTAACGTGGCATAACTTCTGACTGAGGAGTGAGTATTCTCTTTTCCAGCTCTTAGTGACCAATAGGTATTTGATAAATATTTAACAAAACTAGTATCAATTATCTTCACAACTTTAGAAGGTAATCCTTCACCGTCAAATGACCTACTATATGGTGCGTAAGGTATTCTAGGGTTATCAATTATTACTAATCCTTCCTTTATATACTCTCCTTCCATTAACGGGCTTCTATTCCTATAACCGTTTTCAAGAGAGACTGCAAACGAGAGGAGTGGTGATAGGAGTGTAGATATTGCTTTGGGAGTTAATATTACTTCATTAAACTTTTTGCCAACACTCTTGTAGTCCTTAAATATTTCAGCTTTTTCCTTAACCCTTTCTAACAAACCTTTGATATCCAAATTATTGAAGTCCCTTGAGGATATGCTTTCATAAATTTCTGGCGAAACAAAATTGTCCCTCTTAAAAACGAAAGAGAGCGAAACATTTACTAAGCTTCTCTCCTCTTCAACATCAATCCCATCTGTGTTAACTACTTTTATGATAGAATTAATTGCCTCATAATAGTCAGAAGTTATATTGGCTATATTCCTTATCTCTTCAACACTATTTAGTATTTCTGAAAGTTTATCAAAAGCGTCATTTATATCAAAATATTTCAAAGGTAATTTTTCCACGTTTTCCCGAGAAGGAATTACGTTAAACTCGTCCTCTTTACTGGGCTTTAAGCTTTCGATTGCTAAATCCAGTAACTTCCCATCTAACCTAGTAGAATAAGCTAAACCCATCTTACCGTCCTTTATCACTCTTACTCCATAACCGCTATCTGAAAGGAAAAAAGCGTGTTTCTGATCCCCGCCCTTTATTTGCACTTGTTTAAGTTTAATAGAATAAACTTCGGCTTGATATCCAAGGCTTTTAGCTTTATTTATTATTGCATATTCGTCAACCAATTAAACCACCTACCTTCATCTTCTCTACCTTCACGTAAGGACCACCAGTGCTTACTGGTACGCTTTGACCTTCTTTTCCGCAATAACCAGCTTTAAACTCGATTGTCTTGGAAATCTCTTTGACATTCTTTAGCGTCTCAATAGTATAGCCGGAAATCCCAACAATCTTCAACGGTTTACTTATTCCACCGTTTTCAATTACATAACCTTCTTGTATGCCGAACTGGAAAGTACCATCTGGACTTGTTTGACCTCCGGCAGTAGATACTAATAATAACCCGTCTTTTGTCTCCCTTATCATTTCCTCATAACTTGTATTACCAGGGGCAAAATATGTGTTCCTCATCCTAATTAAGATTGGATTTCTGAAATCCTCAGCCCTAGCGTTACCGCTAGGTTTTTCTCCTAGATAAGCTGAAAAATACCTATCGGTTAAGAACTCGTTAACAACTCCATCTTTTATAATATATACATCCCTACCTTCAACTCCCTCATCATCATAAACAGTATAACCTATTGCAGATTGATGAGAGCTTGATGGTGAGTCGATTATATTAACAATTTCTGGTGCAATTTTTTGACTTCTCAAAGGATATAATATCCCATTTACTGCTAAATCCGCCTCTGCCAAATGTCCAACAGCTTCATGTGCAAAAACACCTACAACCTCTGGTGCCAAAATTACGGTATATTCACCAGCTTTAGGCATTATACCGATAAACTGGTTATTTAGCCTGGTCTTTAAGACATTGAGTATCCCATTAAGGTCAAAAACTTCTAAAGGGTATCCCATTAAGGTCGCATCACTATAGGAGGCAGAAGCGATCATATCGTTTTCCCTTGCGGTAACATTTATTGATAAACCAGAGATTACATAAGACTGCTTAATCTCCCTATCCTCAGTGCTTTCATAATATTTTTCTATCTCAGCCTCGTAGTATCTTATGTTAACGCTTTTAACTCTCGAGTCCAGATTAAGTAGCTCTTCTTTAAGCTTCTTTAAATCCTTGAATTTTTCCTCTATTGAAGGCATGTAGTATTTGGGTTTTATTCTTACTTCATCTCTCTTAGGGGGTAAGAAGACTATGTTAACTTTTTCATCACCTATTGCAGATCTTATCGCATTCTTAACATCATCTTCAGTAAGTTCATTAGTAGTTGAAGTATAACCCCAGTTATTTTTATATAATACTCGTAAATTATAACCCTCATCAATACCATTAGAGGTTACTACTTCTCTGTCCTCAGTAAATAAAATGGATAACTCCTTAATCTTCATGTACCTTAAGTCAGCGAACGTAGCCCCTAACTCCTCAGCTCTCTTAAGTACGTTCATAAATTTATACTTGCCAAGAGAGTATTAAATAATGAACGTTGAAAAATTCAGTGTTTCAATACCTAAAGATCTTTATGATAGGTTAGAGAAATTCATGTCAGAAAACCAAATTAGTGATAGGAGTAAGATAATACAAATTGCATTAAGAGATTTCCTCGACGAAAATGAGAAAGATAACAGAATGGTTCTAGGAATAATAAACGTAGTGTACGATGAGAAACAATCAGAAGAGGTTCTCAAATTCCAACACGAGTATGAGGATTTTATATTATCAGTACTTCACGTACATAGGGGAAAAGTATGTGTCGAAGCAATTGCCGTAAAAGGGATAAAAAGCGACTTACTTAACTTGACCAATAAACTCTCATCACTTAAAGGAGTAAAAAAAGCAAAGCTAATAATTTCAACTAGTGAAGAATAGAAACGTGTCAAAAATCTCAATTTGTGAGAAAGCTAAAGCTTTAGGTATTTTCATAGCTTATACTGAGGTTGATAACATAAAAGTAGAAAATACAACTGGAGCGTTAGAGGAAGAAATAAGGAAAATTGAGGAAAAATATAGGAAGTTAAATCCAGATGAGTTGAAGAACGACCCAGTAATTAGAGCTTATAGAGATTTTTATTGGAAAATAAAGATAGATCCTACAAAGACTAGACCGAGTGGTGAAGCTTTGAGGAGAAGGATTAGTAGAAACGGTAACCTACCTAGAATTAATAACGTAGTTGATATAGGAAACTTAGTGAGCGCCAACACGTTAGTACCTATAGGGATATATGATAGGGCTAGGTTCAAGTACCCATTAACGCTGAGAATGAGTAAAGGTGATGAAGTATTTTACGGTATAGGTAAGAAAGACGCGGAAAAGATAGAACCGAACATACCAATTTTAGTAGATTCGGAGGGTAAAGTTATGCACATATACCCTCATAGGGACTCAACGCTTACAAATATTATACAATCCACAAAAGACGTATTAATAATAGGCGCCGGTGTCCCTAACGTCAGTGAAGAACTCGTTAAAAACGCTGTAGCCAGCGTAGCTGAACTTCTATCGAAATATGCGAATGGGTCATGGAATAAGGAGGTGTATGTGATATGAGGATTTTAATATTAGGCTTCGGAAATGTTGGAAAAGCCTTTTACAAACTCTTTATGGAAAAGAGGAGTAAAGTAAAGGAATTGGAGAAATATGAAATAGGCGGAATAGTGACCAGAAGAGGAATAATGATAGGCGGAGGTTACGAGTTCAGAGCAGATATTAAGGGAGATGTGTTTACGGCTTATGAGAAAATAAAACCAGACGTAATAGTTGACATGTTATCAGCAAATTATAAGGATGGCTCTCCCTCTTTACAACTTTATATTCAAGCTTTAAAGGACGGGGTGCACGTAATTACTACAAATAAAGCCCCACTAGCTTTAGCATATGATGAGATCATGAGGCTAAGCGGGAAGGCTAAAATAGGTTTCCAGGGTACTGTTATGAGTGGCACTCCGTCTATTAACCTTTACAGAATTATTTCGGCCAGTGAGGTAATTAGCATAAGGGGAATACTAAATGGGACTACAAATTTCATCTTATCCAAAATGTATAATGGAGAGAGCTTTGAGAGTGCACTAAAGGAAGCTCAAAGATTGGGATATGCTGAGGAAGACCCAACACTAGACATTAATGGATTTGACGCTGCTGCTAAAATAGTCATACTTTCGAATTATATGCTAAAAAAAGGAGTTACTATAAGAGATATAAAATTTGAGGGAATACAGAACGTTAGAGACGCCTATAAAGATGGTAAGAAAGTAAAACTAATAGCATATGCTGACAAAGATAAAGTGGAGGTTTCGCCCAAATATTTAGATCCAGAGGATCCACTATATCATGTAGATGGAGTCGATAATGCACTTGAAATAGTCACGGATATTCAGAAAATTGTAATCAGAGGACCAGGTGCAGGGCCTTTAACTGCAGCCTTTGCAGCGCTTTCAGACTTAGTACTGTTAGAAAAAGGCTGTTTATAATAACCCCTAAAAGCGACTATAAGCATTTGTTTTTTAATTATTAGCAAGGTTTATTTACGTAATTGATAACTCTATATCAAAATTTATTTTCGAGCAATCTAACCTAAAAAAAGTTTATAAAAAGATTTTTTATCTGTGTAACTGAATTTAAACTGATGTCAGTAGGTCTTTCAAAAAAAGTTTCTGATTACATTAATCTGGCAAAACCTAAAGTTATAAGTTTATTAGATATGGCAGCAATTGCTGGGTTTATTCTAGGCGTTTCTAAAACAACAATGTGGTTAAATATATTACCAGTACTTGTAGGAGGTAGTTTGGCTGCTGGGGGAGGAATGATAATTAATGGTGGGTTAGAGATAGAGAAAGACAAAATGATGACCAGAACTTCTTGGAGACCCACAGTTAAAGGCGAAGTAAGTAGAAAAGAAGCGTATATTGTGGGTACGTCTCTAGGAATAATAGGAACATTGGTCTCCTTACTTGATAACCCATTAACAGCATTTTTCGTTGCTTTAGGCTTTCTGATTTACGTATTTGTGTACTCGATATTTCTGAAACCTAGAACGTGGTTAAATATTATAATTGGCGGTTTTGCAGGAAGTGCTGCGGCCTGGGCTGGTTATTCGGCTTCTTCTAATTCTTTTACTTTAGAATCGTTACTTCTAGGGTTATTAATATTCGCCTGGACTCCAGGGCATTTCTGGTCATTAGCACTTAGGTTTAAAGACGATTACAAGAAAGCCGAAATACCCATGCTCCCTGTACTAGTTAGTGAGAAAACTTCAGCGATAGCTATTGCTATATCGAATATTTTAATGATACCTATTGTGCTGGCATTTTATTTATACTTCGGTTTATTTTACTTAGTTATAGCGTCGGCAGTATCCGCAATATTATTATACTTTAACGCAAGGCTTATTAAGAACCCCACCGCAGAAGAAGCGTGGACTTCATTTAAGATCTCATCACCGTATCTCGCTGTAATATTAATACTCTTAATGTTGTTCAAGTTAATCTGAAGAGAATATATTCCCATAATTTCCTCATCCTCTATCTATATTCCAATAATTTTAGACCTTGGTTCAGGTTTTACATGACCCTCTATAGGTACAATTTTGCTTAATAAAACCTAAGAAAGTTTAATCAAACCAACGCTTACTCTTAACCTAAAAATAAATTCCATATTAAAAGGAATACAAACTATTACAAATGTATGTTAATAAAAGTGAAAAAGCTTTAAGGGGAAAAAGTTTCGGTCAATATGACATAGTAACCTTTAAGTCAGCGTCCTTGTCTTTATAAACTTTAACCTCTATACTAGTATCACCGCATCTCTTCCTTAATATTAAATAGTCCTCTTTCGGAATAACTCTTAGACTTCCACAACTACTCAAAGCTTTTAATTTGCTTGAATAAGGAGGTTTAACTTTCTTTAATGCTTTTTCATAAACGTATTCAAACAATTCTGCTGGATCATCAAATATATAGTTCTTAACCGGGACTTTGAACAAAATTTCAATATAATATTCATTAACATTTATCTGAATATTGTCAAATCTCTTACTATTCAAATAAGCTATTGCGAATGGTAAAACTGCAACTATTACAAGACTTTCAATCACAAAATTTCTCAGATAATTGTAAGTTATAACGAAAGTAGTTAGAAGAGAAAGCCCTATTGTCAAGGGGAGATATCGCAAGGTTTCAAAGAAGTCCTTGAAGTATTGAGATATTGAGAAAGATGCAATACTACTTCCGGCTATTGGTATAACACCTATAAAAGTGTAATATAACGGTGTTCTGTCGCTATCCATATGAAATACTTTAAAAAATTCTCTTAAAAACCTTATTCAAATAATCCTATATGGGGGGAATATTATTTTATAAACGTGAGTCTCTATATATAGCTGATGGAGACTATCCAAACTGTCAAGGAACCCCCAATTTTATGGATTTATTTAAATAGACCAGATAAATTGAACGCAATAAATGAAACATTAATAAATGAGTTAAGGTCTGTCTTAGAAGATGCTAATAAGGATAAGGAAGTAAGGGTTATAGTAATAAGTGGGAGAGGAAAGGCTTTCTGTGCTGGGGCGGATATAAGCCAATTTAAAACTTTAACACCACTTACAGCATGGGAATTCGCTAAAAAGGGTAGAGAGTTAATGGATTACATAGAATCTTTGCCAAAACCTACTATCGCAATGATAAACGGGTATGCTTTAGGTGGTGGATTAGAATTGGCTATGGCATGTGACATTAGAATTGCATCAGAGGATGCTCAACTCGGTTTACCAGAAATAAATCTGGGAATTTACCCGGGATTTGGTGGGACTCAGAGACTTATAAGGCTCATAGGAAAGGGGAAGGCCTTAGAGTTAATGTTAACTGGTGATAGAATATCAGCAAAGGATGCTGAAAGGTTCGGATTAGTTAACAAAGTAGTGCCAGCACAAGAACTCGAAAAAACAACTAGGGAATTCGCATTAAAATTAGCTGAGAAACCTCCAGTATCAATAACGCTAATTAAGCTTTTAGTTAATCAAGGACTTGACCTACCGATTTTAGCGGGCTTAAATATGGAAAGCTTAGGGTGGGGAGTTATATTTGGTACTGATGATGCCAGAGAGGGAGTTAATGCATTCTTCGAGAAAAGGAAGCCTCAATTTAAAGGGAGCTAGATGGTAAAATGATTAGATAAAGACTGGCTCAAACCTGTCCTCGAAGGCATGCTTTGACAATTTTCCTTTTATTGGTAACTTATAGCCACAATATTTACATCTCATATCCTCAGTTAAATGCCACTCAAGAATTCTAAACCCATCCCTCCTTATAACCATATTACCACATTTAGGACAATAAGTGTTCTCATATGGATGACCAGGCACATTCCCTATATAAACGTAATTGAATCCCATTTCTTTAGCCAACTTATAGTGAGCTTCAAGGGTCTTCACTGGAGTCCACGGCAAATAGTCCAGTTTATAATCCGGATGAAACCTCAAGAAGTGTATTGGAACATCTGGTCCCAATATGTCCATAATCTTCTTTAGTAAGTTCTTTGCAGCCTCCAAATTATCTCCTATCTGTGGTATAACCAAATCAGTTATCTCGATATGAACACCATTTTTGTGCAACCCACTTATAGTTTCTAATATTGGTTCCGGCCCACTTGCCCCCGTATATCTTTTCATAAATTTCTCCTCACCATTACCCTTAAAGTCCACGGTTACTGCGTCTAGGAAATCTTTTGTATAATCTACTAATTCTGGAGTCCAATAACCGTTGGTAACCATAGTATTAAATAATCCACGCTTTCTCGCTAGCACTCCAGTATCGTGAGCGAATTCAGCGAATATGGCTGGCTCATTATAAGTATAAGTCATACCCTCGGCCTCATAAGCTATTGCCATCTCCACTAACTCCTCTGGAGTTACTTCAGTACCCTCTGGCCTCCTTCTCTGACTTATATCAAAATTCTGACAATACATACACATCCAATTACAACCAAAAGTGGAAAATGAGAAGACTTTAGATCCGGGGTAAAAGTGAAGTAATGGCTTCTTTTCTATAGGGTCAACATGCGCAGCAGCGACTTTACCATATACGTCTAAGTATAACTTGCCGTTTCTTACAGATCTAACACCACAAAAGCCTATTTGCCCTTCTCCAATCAAACAACTCCTTGCGCAAGCTAAGCATCTGATTTTATTTCCCTCTCTCCTATAAAGTACTGCTTCTCTGCCATTCATTAATTATATTTTCACTACACACTTTAAAAACGATTATTTACAAAATGAGATGTAAAATACATCTTCGTCACATACGTTATACCCCTTCCCCGTTACTATTTCTTTTATCTTACTTTTCATTTCTTCCCATCTTATATCGTCTAGCTCTTTAGAATAGATCAAGTAAGCGGGATTTGAATTAGGCAAGTACTCATCCACTACGACAGTTGGATATATATCCTTCCCTTCAACCTCAACTTCCTCAAAATAAATGTCGATAACTTCAGCATCAGTATTTATTACTTGTGAAATAAGATCTGGAATTTCAGCAACTTTAACTGGATTCTCTGTTTCATACTCGACTTCATTTCCTTCCTCATAAAACTTCTTAAACACTAAGTGAATAGTACCTCGGTGTAAAAAGATTAACCGGCGAATAGTACTCTACTACCCAAAAAATGTTTATGCACCTTCTCTTAAAGAAGAATTAAGGGTTAGGGGTGCTAGAATCGTTGATATAAGGGTTTGTAAGTATACTGAAATCGACACATACGAGGACTCGTTAGTCTTAATTATAGAAAGACTTGGTGAACCATTGTCAACCAGCGGTAATAAGTCATTTAAGGAATTGTTCTTTGAGACAAAATTTTGGGAAGCACACGAGCTTCTTGAGGGGAAATGGAGAGTGGAAAAAGACCCCATAAAAAAGAAATATCTTCAAGCTCTTATCCTCTTATGTGCGTCATTAGTAAAATACTGTAAAGGTGAGGTCGAGATTTCTGATAAACTTCTGGAAAATGCATTATCTCTTATATCCGAACTTCCTCAACAACTCCTTCCTCTCCTTAATGTCAGCCTCTCCCTCGATTCCTAATGGTGTATAACCATCTACAACACCTATAATACCCCTACCTTGATCCGTCTCAGCAACCAGTACTTGTAATGGATTTGCTGTAGCCGCAAAAATCCTTACCACCTCCTCCACGTTCTTTATCCTGTTTAAGACGTTAATTGGATAGCCGTTTTTAAGATAAATAACAAACGTATGACCAGCCCCAATTTTTAATGCTGTCTGTTGTGCCATTTTTATTAGCTCCTCGTCATTTCCATCCCATCTGATTAACCTTTTACCACTAGCCTCACAAAAGGCTATACCGAAACGTAATGTAGGACTAGATGAAGCAAGGGTTTCGTATAGGTCTTCTACAGTTTTTATGAAATGAGATTGACCTATTATAACGTTAGTACCTTCTGGAATTTCAACCCTTACAACATCAAATTTGATACTCATAATATTAAACTTGAACTAGAGAATTAAAAAGATTCAGACGAGGACCACTTCTTCACCTTTCAGCCGTACTCCGTGCTCATCACGTCTTTAAGTATGCGTAGTCTAGAATTACCTCCACATTACCACTTACTGTAATATTTTTTATAATATGAAACTCAGTGAAAAATACCTTGTAATTACCGGGCTTTACATAAAACACTACAATACCAGAAGCATTAGTAAAGCTCTGATTAAGAAAATGGTCATTATAATATAACCAGATGTCAGCTGAGGATAAAGGCTGAACTCCACCAAAAGGCCCGTAATTGACTAAAACCTTTACAACTAATTTATATTCACCATTAGGTAAAGGACCTCCTCCCAATTGTTGTACACTTATTGTTGTTTTATAAGAAGCGTTAGTCACATAAACTCCGGCTGCAGTTAATATTGCCACAACAAGTGCAAGGGCTAAGTATATTGTTTTATTCATCTCGATCTTTTTAGTATAAGGCTAATATATAAGTTCACTCAATACTTTAACGTGTTTAACAAACTCTTAGAAGCCTTTAAGATCACAGTTAGAAATGACAAACATCTGTTTAGAAGATATTTGATATTAGGATCTTTCGACGGGTTATTAGTTGCAGTAAGTGTATTAGTAGCATCAGCACTAAGTGGTGTGTCTGAGCAGAAGTTTATCCCAGCAGTAGTTTCTGGAATTATAGGGGTTACCATATCCTCTATGTGGAACACGTTAATAGTAGAGTTAAAAGAGAAACAAGAGGAATTAAAGGAATTAGAAAGGCAAATGATGAGAACACTAAAAGGAACAATATATGATTATTCGAATAAATTATCAGTAATTTTGAGTACTATTTCGCACTCCCTCTCGCCATTATTAGGATTAGTAGTGATTTTAATTTACAATTTGACTAGAAATGTATCAGTTACTATTTTCCTATCTGCAATATCATTATCAATTCTAGGTTTTGTTTACGAAGGGGATTTAAAAGAGAAGATAACTACGGCTATATTGATGTTTATAGCTGGGTTAATAGCGTCTTTCCTATCAATTCTTATAGCCACCAGCCCGTAGCACTCCAGCAACCAAAACGTCTATACAGTTCTATACATGAACTCCTATCTCCCTTAACACATTTTTCACATAACTCACCATAATCCCTTACGGTTTCTTCATCACAAATTATTCTACCGCAAATTTCTACACATTTCCTATCCTCAACATAGATGTAACACGAGTCCAAAACCTTTCACCTTTTTAAACTTTTTAAACAATATAAACATATGTCCAGAGTTGTTGAACGAATTGATAAACAATCTGAAATTATAAGGGAAGAAATAAAGAATATCGTAAGGGAAATAGAAGAAAGTGCTGAAGACCTTAAAGTAGTAGCCTTTATGGAACATACTAATCCACCCGAGACAGTAAAGCCCAAAGTAATTAAATTCTCTCAAGTAATAAAACTACTTAGGCTTTTAGCTGAAGATAATCCAATAGAGAAGGGAGTAGCTAAAGTAATGTTCTACTCTCCATCCACGGAGAGATCTAGGGGGTTAACACCTACAATGATGCCAGGCTTCCAGTACCTTAAGCCTGGGGTAAGTACAAAACCGCACTCACATAATATGGCTTCAGTTTACTTAGTTGTAAAGGGAAAGGGTTATAGCATAGTCGGTGGGAAAAAGCTAGAGTGGGAAGAAGGAGACGTTTTTGTGGTTCCGGCCAATATGGTCCACTACCATGTTAATACCTCAAATGACGAAGCAATACTATTCGATGTAACGGATTCAGGTTTATTAGAGAATTTAGGAATACTCGAATTTAAGGAATATGATGAAGAAAAAAGCTAGATATTATATTTTCTTTTTCTAATTCATACTTTACCTCTCAATAATTTAATTAACGATATTAGCTTTTCATCCCTCCACCTGGAGATCTCTTGAAAAGTTTTACCCTTTAAGAACTCATACTCTTTCATCTGTTGAATGGACTTAACGACACCAGTATATGGGAATTTGTCATATTTAGCCAATGTGTGCATCCACTCATTTGCACCATATCCGAAACCCCTACTAAAGAAATACTCTAATCCACCTTCACCTCCACCTAAATGATACGTTAAGAATGGTCCCATAAATGCCCACCTTAGGCCTATGGCGGCAGTCATCACTTTATCAATATCTTCAACAGTGGCAACACCCTCATCAACTAAGTACACCGCTTCTCTGAATAGTGCAAAAGCCAATCTATTACCTATAAAGCCCGGAATTTCTTTCTTTAAAACAACAACAACTCTTTCAAGCTTATTCTCCATGAAATCTTTTGTAGCATCTATGACTTCCTTTGAAGTCTTTTCACCCGGCACTATCTCAACTAATGGTAATAAATGCGGTGGATTCCAAGGGTGGGCGATAACCCCCCTTTCCGGATGTCTCGGCATAGCTTTTTGTATTTCAGTCATTAATAAACCAGAAGTACTACTGGCCAATACGACATCTTTATCAAGCCTTTCATCTAGCTCCTTAAACAGTTTCTTCTTCACGTCATAATCTTCAATTACTGCTTCTAATACTAAATCCGTATTCTGTATCGCCTCATCAAAATTCGTTGTTGGATGAATGAATTTCATATAATATTCTGGTTCTTTATCAACTAATTTATAGTCATAAAGTACTTGTAAATACCCCTTAATTTTGGCTAAACCTTTCTCAAGCGTCTCTTTCTTCTCGGTGTAAAAATAATTCTCGAACCCCTTTACAGCTAATAAAGTGCTCCATCCCGCACCTATAACTCCAGCACCTATAACCGAAACCTTTTTGATTTCTCTCATAAGACTTAAAAAGTATATATAGTATAAGTATTTTTTGTCCTTAAACGCAAAATCTTTTTTGCTCTTTTTCCGCTCTTTAACCCATGGACATAGTTAATGATATAAAAGAGTACGTTCAGAAAGTAACACCCAAATTACAAGAAAGATTCGATAGTAGGGAAAGACTGTTGCTACTTTCAAGAGAAGTTATAAGGTATTCGGGAGAAAGTATATCAAACTCGCATAAAAGGAGAAAGGAAGAAGCACTTAAGAAGCTACAACAAGCAATTGAAAAGTTAGAAGAGCTAAAAAAGTTAGTAAACAGTTACCCAGAGTTATTGTATGGTGATGTGGGGACGGCTTTCCAAGAAGTATCAGAGGCTTCAATAGTTTATTCTATTTATTTTAATGAAAAAGTGGGTACTGCGGAGGAGTTAGGTATTCCAGAGCAGTATTACATTCTAGGTATCGCAGATTCTATAGGTGAGATGAGAAGAAAAGTGTTAGAGCATTTAAGGAAGGGAGAAATCGAGGAAGCTGAAAAGACTTATAAAATTATGGAAGAGTTATATGAGATGTTGTGGACTTTAGAATACCCTAAGGCGTTAGTACCTAATTTAAGACAAAAAATAGATAATTTAAGGAGACTTTTAGAGGAAACAAATCACGATTTATTCTTAGCTCATTTAGAGTAATTTTCTTTTATATATTCTACGACCTTTTGTGCAACATTAATATTAGTAGCTACCATGAATCCTTTAAATTCCGGCACATCGTTCATCTCGTTTACAACATAACCTTTAATTGGGTGTTCGAGTATATCTATTGATACGAACTCTCCACCTACTATACTTACAGCCTTAGTAACAACCTCCTCTAGTTTGCTGTCTATCTCAATCTTAGTTGGATAACCCCCTAGTGCTACATTGGCTCTCCACTCATTTGGAGGAATAACTCTAGCGTAACAGCCTAATAGCTTACCGCCAAGAGCAATACACCTTATATCCCTCCCCTTGTACTGAATGTACTCTTGAACTATATGGACTTTTAATGCACTGTTACCCATCATTTCCCTATGCTCTATGATAGTCTTACCCTCAAAGGAGTCTGTAATTAAGGATACTAACCTCCCCCAACTACCTATTGGTGGTTTATCAATTAATGGGAATCCCCTTTGCTCATAGGCTTTTAGTGTTGCGTCTGGGGACATGGCAATTATGGAATCTGGTATTGGAATACCGTTTCTGAAAAGCTTAGAATATGTTAGAATCTTATCCCCGCAAGTTACTATAGTGTCTGTTGAATTTATAGTGTGAACCCCAGCTCCTTCCAAAACAGCTGAAGAATATAATGCCCTATACATACTTATTGGCCTAATTATCGCAACATCATACCTACTTAATGCCTTATCAAAAGGTAATGGCTCGTGTGCTACATTTATTATATCGTAAGGGATCTTATAGTCATCTAATGCTTTAGCTATTAGTTTTTCCTCTTGTCTTATTACATCAACTATTAATGCCACTCTCATATTCCAGCACCATATTCTTCAATTTCATAGAATGTTAAATTATCTTTATATAGGAATGACTTAGTTACTTCTAAACCTAACTTTCCATTTAAAATTATGGGTATATTATAATCGACGGCAATACGCCTCACCTCATAATCTAGCTTTTTAAGATATCCATCAGTTACTAGAATTTCAACTTTTCTATCCCTAACTAGCGAGTAAGCCTCCTTTGGGGTAACGGACTTAAACCCTTCAATTTCAGCACCATCAACGGTATACACTTGCATACCATATTCAACTAAATTCTTTCCAGCTAAACTTAATGGCCCTTTATTACCGTTTCCGTAAACTAAAGCAATCCCCCCTTTCTCTGGAAGCCTATTTGGAGAGGCTGATAGCCACGCCTTTAATAGTGCATCGTAAAAGTTAACACCTAATGATGCCGCCTCACCTGTGCTTTTCATCTCTGGCCCTAAGTAAGGATAAGCACCTTTTAGTTGTGCCCACGAGAATTGCGCAACTTTTACTCCCCATGACTTAGGCTTTAACTCTACGAAATCATCGTTCTTGAATCCATTTAAGATCCCCTCGAGCGCCAAGTGAATTATATTCTTACCAACTACTTTACTGCTGAATGGCATTGATCTACTGGCTCTTAAGTTAAGTTCTATAATATATGGGGTACCATTTTTGACTACAAATTGGACATTGAATGGCCCTTTAATTTCTAATTCTCTAACTATAGCGTGTACGTACTCTTTCATCTTTTCCACTACTGATTGTGATAATTGCCTATATGGAATTGACATCGTAGCGTCACCACTATGTACTCCAGCTTCTTCAACATGCTCCATGACTATACCGTAAACTCCCTTACCATCTGCAGCCGCATCTATCTCAGTCTCTATCGCATTTTCAATATACTTAGAAACAACTACTGGATGCTCTTGTGAGACCTCAGTGGCTTTCTTTAAATAAGCTAGTAATTCATTATCATTGTGCACTATTTGCATTGAAGAACCACTTAATACATAACTTGGTCTTATAAGTACTGGGTATCCAACTCTGTTTATAAACTCTTTAACTTCCTCAAAGCTCTTAGCAGAAACCCAATCGGGTTGTTTTATCCCTAATCTGTCTAGCAACTTTGAGAACTTTTCTCTGTCTTCAGCATTATCTACACTTGTACCAGAAGTTCCAAGTAGTCTCACCCCTGCTTCTTCCAATTTCTTAGAGATATTATTGCCAATTTGTCCTCCAGTAAATGTGGCTACATAAGTGAAGTTTTCTTTCCTCATTAAGTCCAACACTCTCTCAACAGATATCTCGTCAAAATATAGTTTCCTAGCTATATCCCAATCTGTTGATACGGTTTCGGGGTTATAATTTAAGATAGCAACTTCGTCGAAATATTTAGATGCTGCATCTAACAATGATACTACGCTCCAGTCAAACTCTACTGAAACACCTATCCTGAACCCGCCCGCTCCTACGATTAGTAATTTCTTAGCGTTTTCTGAGAACTCTATATCGTCCTCACTTCCGCTATAAGTTACATATAAGTAGTTGGTAACTGCTGGCCATTCCCCGGCTAAGGTATCTATTTGCTTAACTTTAGGTTCAATACCAAACTTACGTCTTAACTCCCTAATCTCTTGTTCACTCTTCCCTAAAGCTTTCGCTATTTGTAAATCACTTAACCCCAGTTTCTTAGCCTTCAATAACGTCTTTTGGTCAATTTGTTTACTCTTCTTGAGCTCCTCATAGAATTCTACCACATTTTTTATCTTATTTAAGAAAAACTTTGAAATCCCAGTAGCTTCATAAACTTCATCTATTGTAGCCCCCTCTTTAAATGCTTTAGCAGCGTAAAGGAACCAGTAAGGCCTTCTCTCCTTTAAGAACTTTAACGCTTCTTCTCTCTTCATCCCAGAATTATATATTTTCCCTCCAACTAACCCTAGTTCACCTATATCAAGCATCCTTATAGCCTTTTGTAAAGCCTCTTCAAAAGACCTACCTATACTCATCACTTCTCCAACGCTCTTCATTTCAGTTCCAAGAGACGTTTCAACCTCCTCAAACTTCTGTAAATCCCATCTTGGGATCTTAATTACCACGTAATCCAAACTCGGTTCGAAACACGCACAAGTTGAACCAGAGACCTTGTTTAAAACCTCGTATAAACTATAGCCTAATGCTAGCTTTGCTGAAACATAAGCTAATGGATACCCTGTAGCTTTACTAGCTAAAGCACTCGACCTAGACATTCTCGGATTAGTTTCTATTACATAATAATTGTAACCTTTGGGATCTAATGCAAATTGAACATTGCACTCCCCTATTAAATCGATTGATCTAGCAACATCTATTGCCATACTCCTCATGTCTTGAAACTCCTTGTTGTCTAATGTTTGACATGGAGCTATTACCGTAGATTCTCCGGTGTGAACACCCATAGGATCTAAGTTCTCGATACAAGCTATTACAGCCGAATTCCCGTACTTATCTCTCATTACTTCGTACTCTAACTCTATCCAATGATACAAATACTTCTCTATCAACACTTCATGAATATAACTCTGGCTTAGTGCCCTACCTATATCCCTCTTTAGGTCTTCTTCAGTCCACGCTACAGTTGACCCCCTACCGCCTAAATTAAAGCTTACTCTTACCATTACCGGGTAACCTATTTGCCTTGCTTTTTCAATAGCCTCCTCTTCACTCCTCGCAGATAAACTAGGCGGCACTGGTAAGCCAACTTTTATCATGGTCTCTCTGAATTTTTCTCTACTTAAAGCCCTTTCAATACCCTCTACAGGAGTTCCTAAAACTTTTACACCGTACTTTTGAAGTATTCCGCGCTTATACAAATCAACACCTACATTAAGGGCTGTTTGGCCTCCAAACCCTATCATTATCCCGTCTGGCCTTTCTTTCTCAATTACTCTTTCTACAGCCCACCACGTTACTGGAACCATATAAAGTTTATCGGCAAATTTCTTACTCGTCTGTACAGTTGCAACGTTAGAGTTTACTAAAACTGTTTCTATTCCCTCTTCCTTTAGTGCTTTAAGGGCTTGACTCCCTGAGTAGTCGAACTCAGCTGCTTCAGCTATCTTTATAGGACCAGAACCTACAACCAAAACTTTCTTTACACTTTCACGCATTTTTTATCACCATCTTCTTAAATTTATCAAAAACCCAAGTAACGTCCCAAGGACCTGGCCTAGCCTCGGGATGAAACTGTGTGGTAATAATAGGATACTTCTCATGCATCCATCCCTCAATAGTCCCATCATCTGGATTGTAAAACCATAGTTTCGAATTCGGTGGTAAATCTTCTTTCGAAAGAATGCCATAACCGTGATTATGAGTAGTTATATAACATTTACCATTAGTTACGTCAATTACAGGCTTATTAATAGCCCTATGACCGAACTTCATTTTCTTAACTTTGCCACCTAATGCTATAGTAGCTATCTGGTGGCCTAAGCAAATTCCTAGAATAGGCACCTTGTATTCCACAAGCTCTCTGAAATTCTTTATAACGTCTGTAAGCAAATTAGGGTTCCCAGGCCCGTTACTGAACACAATCCCTTTAGGATCATAATCCATTATCTTATCTGGGGAATACCTACAAGGAACCCTGACTATTGTAAATCCCCTCAGATGTAACTGATAAAGAATCCCGTGCTTGATGCCACAGTCAATTACCACTATAACATCACCATTACTTATCCCTTGGTGGATAAGCGGTGCTTTAGGAGATGTGAACTGAGTAAAGTCTATCTCATCGTATTTCTTTTCTAAATATTGTTTTACCGAAACCTCTTCAGAATCAATACCAGAGGCTATTACTCCCATCATAACTCCTTTAACTCTTACTCTCTTTACTATAGCTCTCGTATCAACATCTTGTAATCCTGGCACTCCTTCTTTCTTTAACCACTCATCTAAAGTCATAGCCGAGTTCCACTTAAATGGCTGAGTATGCTCAGCTATCACTAAGCCCTCTATTTGTATCCTCTCGGATTCAAAGTTAGTTAAAATCCCATTTATATCCCTCTTTTCTGGTACACCATAATTACCTACTAAAGGATGAGTAATTACGAGTATTTGCCCTCTATAGGAGGGGTCAGTTAAGCTCTCTGGATACCCGTTCATTGCTGTTGTAAAAACTATTTCCCCAGCCTTTATCCCTCTAGCACCAAAGCCTACCCCTCTTATTAAAGTTCCGTCTTCTAAATATAGAAATCCAGGATTTTCATTGCAGTACGTCATCTTCTATCACTTTTAACTCTCCAAGCTTACTAATTATAGAATTTACATATTCCTTGAACTCATTATATTGACTTTCCAGCTGTTCGTCCTTAGATTTTATTTCCTTAGATATGATATCTGGGTTTGGACTTCCTAGTACCGATTTTTTTTCTAGTGAAGCTTTTGGAGAAATTCCACCTACGAAAGTGCCCGCTCTAATTTTAGAGGCAACCTCCATATAAGCTTTTCTGTAAGGAATCCCGGTAAGAGATAAATCCTCTGCAGCGTCAGTTGCAGTAATACTACTATCTATCGTATAGTTTTCATTAACTTGTAAATTCTCAATCAAATCTCTAACCACGCTAAGTGACGAAATGATATGAGGTATATAAGCCCAATAATGTCTATTCATCTCTTGTAAGTCTAAGTTATAACCAGATGGTAAACTCTTATACATTATGATTAAAGAAGAGAAATGACCAAAACATTCAGCAATTTTAGTCCTTAATACCTCCATAGTAACTGCATTCCTTTTCTGAGGCATTAAACTGCTGGTACTTACATGAGTATCTGGTAGTTTTAACAAACCTATAAATGAGGATGAAAGCAATACCATGTCCTCAGCAAAACGACTTAAGACTAAGGTTAATAACATGAGCGAATATACAGCATTTATTAAGTCAACCCTTGAGGACGTTGCTGAAATCGTGTTAGTAATAATTGTATCAAAGCCCAATAGTTCCGCCTCTCTTTTCCTATCGAGCTTAACATTAGTTCCAACAACAGCACCACTCCCTAAAGGACTTCTATTTACTAACTTTAGGGAGTTAAAAATGATCAACCACACCGTGTTTAACTCCTCCTCCAAATAGAGTAAATAATGAGCCAGAGAAGTTGGTTGCGCTGGTTGAAAGTGTGTAAAAGCTGGAATAACTATATTTGTGCTCTTACTCGCCTTATTCAAGATACTCTTCCTAAGTGAGTAAAGTGAGTCTAGGACGTCAATTAAATATTCCCTCATTTTTAACCTCAAGGCACTTGCGACATGATCATTCCTACTTCTACCTAAACCCACCCATCCACCATCTTCACCCGCAACTTTAATTATATAATCTTCTATTGCCTCATGAACGTCTTCGTAGCTACCATTATATTCCCTAAAGGAGTTTATAGCTTGCAATATTTTCTTTGCAACAATTTTGTTAATATATCCAGATAAGTAAAGTTCTATTACATGAGCCTTCATTACAAGCTTAACTTCTTCTATTATTGTTTTATCATCCTCAGCTGAAGACGTATATGAAACTACGAAATCCTTTTCTGAACCCCACTTCCTATAAAGCATTTTAACCACTTCTAACTTGACGAGTTAACAATGAGTGCATCCCAAATATTTCTATGAAACCTCTTGCCATTTCATCAGTCGGATACCAGCCTTTGTTATAGCTAGCAACTTTTTCTGAGAATGGTGAATACTTACTTTCCCTCCCCAATATTCTCATGCCGCCTCCATCCACCTCAATTCTTACTTCACCGCAAACCCATTTGTTTAAGTTATCACCAGCTAATTGTATTGTTTCTCTGAGGGGTTCAAACCAAAGCCCTTGATAGACTAAGTCACTCCACTGTGCATCTAAAGTCTTTTTGAATCTATACTCTAAAGGAGTATAAACTGTCTTCTCTAAGTCTTTGTGAGAATTTATCAAAATTAATGCGGCTGGAACTTCATAAACCTCTCTTGACTTAAAGCCCACTACTCTATTTTCTAGATGTTCAACTCTACCGAAACCCCTAGAACCGGCTAACTCATTTAGAAGTTGAATAAGCTTTACTAAATCCATTTTCTCTCCGTTTAACGAAACTGGAATACCTTTATCGAATTCTATAGTTAACTTAAGTTTCTCATTACTTCTCTTTTTAGTCCACTCAAATGCGTCTTCTGGCACCTCTACTGAGGGATCGGAAATTGTATCCCCCTCTATACTTCTACCCCATAAATTCTCATCTATGCTATACTTACTACTCTCAGCCTTTATTGGTATTCCCTTTTGTTTAGCATATTCTATTTCACTTTCTCTTGTCATCTTCCAAATTCTAGCTGGGGCTATTACTTTAACATCTGGGTAAAGGGCTTTAACTGTTAAATCAAATCTAACTTGATCATTACCTTTAGAAGTTGACCCATGAGCTATCATATCTGCATTCTCTTTTTTTGCAATTTCAACCACCTTCTCAGCTATTAAAGGCCTTGCTAAAGCTGTTGAAAGTGGATAAACATCCTCATAAAGGCCGTTCATCTTTATTGCATAAGAAATGTACTTTTCCGCGAACTCCTTTTTAGCGTCTACAGTATAATGTTTTAACGCACCAGCTATGTATGCTCTTTTTTCTATATCTTCAAAATTATCTTTCTGCCCTACATCAACTGTAACTGTGATAACGTTAGCATTAAAGGTTTCTTTTAACCATCTAATGGCAACTGTTGTGTCTAAACCCCCAGAGTATGCAAGGACTATTTTCATTTCCCGTTTAACAATAAAAAAGAGGTATTTAAGAAATGGAGTTCATCAAAAAAAGGGATTCTCTATAAAGGGAATGTTAAAGGACTGCCTTAAACGTTACCTTTTTTCTTCTTAACGTAAAATCTTAATGCCTGCCTAAGAAAATCTGTTCTACTTTCCAATCCCAATTCTTTAACATAATAATTGATCTTATTCACTGTATCCTCCCTTAATCTAACGCTTACAACTTTCTTCATGTTCTCGAGAAAAATAAAAAACAAGCATTTATAAAAAGGTAATTATTGGATTTCCCATTAAAAAGACATCTCTTAAAAAGAAAAGCATTTTAACTTACTGATGGAAGTATTACGGTTGACTGTTTTTCCTTCTTATACTGTTCTAATCTCTCTAACATAGTCTTTATTGTTGCTGTAAGAATGTCTTTATGATATTTCCTAACATGTTCTTCAGCATCTTCCTTTAAAATTTCTGTCTTACAGAGAGTACAGAAATAGAGTCCGTTATCTGACCTCTTAACAATCGGCTTAATATCGCTTGAAATTTCTTTAATAATCGGAATTATCTTCTTAGCCCTAGCTTCACTACCGCTCTTTTCTATTATCCTTTGAGCATAACCCCTAAGCTGGTGTTTTGATATTTGATATTCATATGCAACTGATGCTGGTCCTTCACCTTTTACTAGGTACCTTTCTAATGCATCTAATATGTAGTCACTTCCGCCTAGTATTTTTAACGCTATATAATTAATTAAAGACTTGGTATCCATTTGTTTCATATCTTGTCACTAGACACCCTTATTAGCACCAGAGTTTAAAAGGACTACATTAAATGCTATACATAGAGAATCACGTTCTTGTAAGTCGTAATTTTGATACCCTCACCTTCTTCTACTCTTCCTAACTCATAAACTATTTCTTTTTTACGTAAAATTGATATAACTTCATCCTTGTATTCTCTATCTAAAAACAGGATCATGCCTATACCCATATTGTATACTTTATACATTTCTTCATGAGGAACACCAGCTTTTTCAATAGCTTTGAATATATCTGGTGGGTCAGGCATTTCTAGGTCTATTTTATATTTAGTAATCCTACGGAGTTTAGAAAAAGCACCCCCTGTAATGTGGGCAGCAGATTTAATCTTATCGATAACTTCTAGCACAGAGTTTGAGTAGATACGAGTAGGCTTCATTAACTCTTCTCCCCAATCCTTAAGGCTTAACTTACCCTCATCAATTAACCTTCTAATAAGCGAATAACCATTAGCATGAACACCATTACTTGCTAAACCTATAATCACATCCCCAGGTTTAACATCCTCCCCAGTTTTTAGCTTTTCAGCAATGCCAACAACAGTACATGATAAATCATAACCAGTTATAACCCCAGGCATCACCGCGGTCTCCCCGCCAACTATCTCTACATTAGCCTCCTTAGCTCCTTCCTTCAATCCCTTAATGACTTTTTGCACGACGTCGTCCATAGGCTTTTCTAATGCAAGGTAATCAACTAGAGCTATTGGCTTAGCTCCGACACATACAATATCATTAACATTCATGGCTACACAATCTATACCAGTAGGCTCTATAATTCCAGTTTTTAATGCTAAAACAGTTTTAGTACCTACCCCGTCAATATGCATTATTAAATGTTTATCTCCTAGTCTTATACCCCCACCGTAATGACCAATTCCAATTGACAGAGAAGGAGAGGAAAGCTCTTTAGAAATCATAGAGTGATAACTCCTTAACTTATCGAGATCTACACCAGCTTTCTTATACTCACTCACCATAAACCACCATTAGGAGACCAATCAGCTGAAACCCCGAGAATCCCTCTCTTCTCTCTAGCCTTATATGTATACCTTACATTTTCAGCTTTCTCCACTTGTTCACTTATAGTCCTCCCTATATCACGTCTATAAATTAACTTAGTATCTGATGAAATATAAGAGAAACATTTATCCAATTTCTTCGCCGCTTTCTCATATTCATCAACTACAACAATTTCTAAAGCTCTAGATCCCTTAGTTATTAATTGCATCCCCTCTAAGCTCACAGAACCGAAAAATATAATACAGCCCTCCTCTCTCATTTTAGGTAAATCTAAGTAAATATTATGTCCCGATGACATAACCCTATTTAACGGATAGCCTAAAGGTGCTACAGCCCTAACTATTGAAGGTAACTCACTTACCGAGATTTTAGCCTTATTTAAATGCCTAGTCGCAACTAATTCTAGAACCTCTCCAAAATCACTGGTTATCCTAGGGACTATTGCCGAGGCCTCTGGATCCCCTAACCTAGAATAGTACTCAATTATTGTTGGCCCCCACAAGCCGGTTAACATCATCTGACCAGATAAAATCCCTATATAGTCTTGCCCTACTTCTTTCCTAATCGCCTCAGCCGTCATTTTAACAATTTCAAAAGACCTATTGTACTCCTCTTCATTTATAAAGGGTAGGAGGTTGCCCGGACCAGAAATTGAACCCATACCACCGGTCTCCGGACCTATCCCGTCTTCATAAGCGTTTTTATAATCTTGTGCTAATGGCAACGATAAGTAAGAGTAACCATCAGTTAGTACATGAAGAGTGTACTCGGGACCATCGACTTTTTCCTCTATTAATATTTTCACTTCGTCTTTCACAAGACTCGCTATGCTTGAAGTACTCTTGCTTAATGCACCTCTCTTCTCGTCACTCAGATAAGCTTGTAAATCTGCAACCACCTTAACACCTTTACCTCCTACTTGTTCTGAAGGCTTTACCGCTATTGAACCACCGTATTCTAGAATGAATTTTGAAGCGTCCTCGATATTGCTAAAAGCCTTAAACCTTAACCTACCCGGTATATTGTACTTCCACATTAGCTCTCTCATCCAGACCTTTGACTTCTCGATCATAGCACACTCCTTATTCGGCCCCACAACCGGAACTCCTTCCTCCCTAAAGGCATTAGCCACACCATGAAATAGCGGATCTTCTGGCCCTATAATACCGAAATCCGGGTTTACTTCTCTAATAACTTTCTTTACTTCTCCCGGTGAGTTTATATCTCCTACATAATACTTTCCTCCGGTCTTTTCAACTACCTCTTTAATCCCAGGGTTTATATACGAAGATAAGGCAAAAACCCTATAATTCCTTAATAATGAATAAGCTAAGGCGTTCTCCCTAGCACCATCTCCTATTAATAAGACCTTCATTTATATCACCTTAGGATACTTTTTAGTCATACAACCTAAACATAAGTTCTTATGCCCTATAACCTTATACAAACCCTCAATACTTAGCCAATAAATTGAATCAGCACCTATAACCTTGGCGATTTCTTCATCGGAAAGATTTGCCGCTATTAACTCTTTCTCCTCTGGGACTTCCATACCGTAAGGACAAGGTGAAATCAATTTAGGACTCCCAATCAATACATGGACTTCTTTAGCACCTAAACTCCTCAAATTAAATACAGTATTCTTCAAAGTCCTACCAGTAACCATGGAGTCATCTATTAAAATAACCCTCTTGCCCTTTACAACGCTCCTAATCGGGTTTAATTTAAGTTGAACTCCAATAATTTTAAGGAAATCATCTGAAGCCAGCATAGTCCTCATCGGGCTACCGGTTCTCGTAAAACCTAAAGAAAACGGAATCCCAGTCTTTTTAGAGTAACCTATAGCATAGGGAAGTGCAGTATCTGGAACTCCTATAACAATATCCGCGTCTATCCTTCTCTCCTCAGCCAACTGTTCTCCAATTTTCTCCCTAACATTATAAATGTCTACACCGAATACTCTTGAATCTATTCTAGATTGATATATAATATCAATAGCACAATAACTTCTCTTTTCTTCTTTAACTTTTGAATAAGATACGGAATAGGTATCTATAAAGACCATTTCACCAGGATAAATTTCTCTCTTAAATTCCCCACCTATTACTGTAATACCGGGAGTTTCTGATGATAATATTGCCAAATCAAAACCAAACCCTCCTATTTCAAGTGGTTTTAGCCCAAATTCGTCCCTATAACCTATTAACCTCCCGTCTTTTGACAAGAAAATAAACGTGTAAATGCCGTCAAAGTTATTAACTGCTTTTTCAGCGTCTTTACTTAGCTCTTTTACAAACTCATCCATATTACCTTTAATTACACCATCTAACACTAAACTACCATGATCAGTCACTATGGGGAAACCCGGCCTAGTACCCGTGTAACCAATTCCAGCCCATCCGCTAAATTGGGGTAATTCTAAATCCTCTGGTGCTACGTTCTTAGCCACGGTCTTAAAACCTTCATCACTGAGAACAGTAATACCGCTATAGGCGTAACCTCTGTGTTGTAAACCTATAGAACCGTAATATACGAATTTAGTTATATTCCATATTTTATCAAATGCATAAACACCTATTATTCCAGCCATAATCTCACCCCTTAAACACTGACTCTAACAGATTGAAATCGTATGAGAATTTTAACGGATAAATACCAGAAAAACATGCGTGACATAAATCATTTCTACCTATTGCAGATATCATCTCTTCTATCGTTAAATATTCAACTGAATCCGCACCTATTATCTTAGCTATTTCATTTTCATTTTTAGAATGAGCTATTAACTCTTTAGTAGTTGGGAAATCAATACCCATATAACACGGATATCTTATTTTAGGAGACCCAACCCTGACATGAACCTCCTTAGCACCGTTATCTCTCAAAAGCTTCACCAGTTTTTTCATCGTAGTACCCCTTACTATTGAATCATCTATTAAAACTACTCTCTTACCGTTTACAACAGTTTTTACAACACCAAACTTCTCCTCCACTACGCTTTCCCTCTTATCTTGGGTAGGCATAATAAAAGACCTCTTAGCAATATTAGTTTTTACTAAAGCTAGCTCTAGTGGTATCCCAGATTTCCTTGAAAAACCTATGGCTATTGGTATTGAGGACTCTGGGACTGGAATCACTATATCAGCTTTAACGCCATGTTTTTCAGCTAAAACCTCACCTAACCTAATCCTAGCCTCGTAAACTGGAATTCCATCAATTATTGAGTCTGCTCTGGCAAAATATATGTATTCGAAAGAGCAGAAGGAGTGTTTATCAATGCCAATTATCTCGCTTTCAACATGATTATCTTTTATATAAATCATCTCACCAGGTTTAACGTCCCTTATTACTTCCCCACCTAGTTGCCTAATTACGGAATCTTCAGACGCTATTATATATCCGTCCTTAATCTTACCAAAGGCTAAGGGTCTAAAACCTTTAGGGTCTCTAAAACCTATTAGCTCACCCTTCTCAGTTAAAATAACTAACGAATAAGCACCATCCGCTAGGTCAACAAGCCTTCTCAGACCGCTTTTAATATCTTTTGCGTCGCTTAAAACTTTAAGAATGAACTCAGTATCAGTTTTTGTCTTATAAAGGAAATAATTTGTAATAGTACCGTTAAATGCTATCGCTATTTTACCATCACTTAACGGCTGTGCCTCCTCAACCGTTCCTTTGCCCGTAGTTGAATATCTAACATGACCTATAGCGGTCCTTGAACTTTTCAGTAAAATCGGGTCTATAGCCTCTTCTACTAAGCCTAAACCTTTTATTGTATTTATACTATGATCATTAATATAAGATATCCCAGCAGCTTCTTGACCTCTATGCTGTAACAACTTTAAGGACTCATAAACTAACCTCGATGAGTCCTCACTCCTTAACGAAACCCCTACAATGCCACAATGTTCTTTCATCCCATCACCTCATAAAGGAAATTGTAATATTGATCAACCTCCTTATTTAGATCAATTACGGTATCGTCTAATCTCATCCTTCTACTCTCTTTAACCACTTTACCTATTACAGAAACATGAATTCCCTTACTATTCCTCATGAACCATTCAGCATCATTGGTCAAAACTATGAAACGACCTCCATTTTCGGAGAATAATTTCGCAAGAATATCTTCTTCATCAGAAATGATATTTTTAGTACTAATGCTAACACCAAAGTCCTTAATTAAGATTTGGAACAAAGAAGCTATCAAACCTCCCCTATTTACATCCTTAACCAGAAATGCTTTATCCTCATTAATAGCGCGAATAACTAATTCACTAGCTAATAAATCCTCATTCAACCTAGCCTTCGGAACATCACCAAAACTTCCAAATATTTTAGTTAAAAGTGAACCTCTTAATTCATTCCTCGTCAGACCTATGAGCACTATGTCTAGTCCTTCGAATATTTTATTTCTTAAAAATTTTCCCTCAACTAAACCAGCCATAACGACTAAAGGTGTTGGCTTTATGGGTTTACCTTCCTTATTCTCGTTATAGAAAGACACTTTACCACCGACTATTGGAGTTGAGAAGAACCTAGCAGCCTCACCAATCCCTCTAACAGCTTCGACAAAATAATAATAAACCTCTGGCTTCCTTGGGTCTCCGAATTGTAAATGATCTACCAGCCCTATCCCCTTAGCACCTACACTAGCTAAGTTCCTATAAGCTTCAGCAACAATACTTTTTCCGCATTCGTAGGGGTCTTCTGCACAGAGGTCTGGGTTTGCGTCTCCTTTCATTGCAAGAAGCTTACCATTAGGTAACTCAATTAATGCAGAGTCAGCTTCACCAGGCTTTAAAACAGTAGAAGTTCCAACTTCATAATCAAATTGTGAATAAGCCCATTCCTTGCTTACGAGATCCGGGTGAGTGACTACTTTTCTTATAACATCTTCTAAATTAATATTAGGCCTTTCTCCCACTTTCCTTATAGGTTTTTTGACACTCCAAATATACCTTGGCGGGTTTAGGAGTAAACTAGACGGTAAGTTGACGACCTCCTTCCCTTCGTATAAGAATTTTATGTATGGTTCCTTGACAAACTCACCTATCACTGCGCATGGATATTCGTAGTACTCAAATTCTTTACAGACCTCCTCAACTTTTTCTGGTTTGACAGCGAATAGCATCCTTTCTTGGGTTTCTGAAACAAGAATCTCCTCTGGCTTCATGTCTTTAACCCTTAGGGGGATCTTGTCTAACTCAACAACAGCCCCTAAACCATTGGCCATTTCTGTTACCCCTACAACGAGACCTCCACCACCTAGGTCTTTAATGGCCTCGACCTTATCAACGACTGCCAAAGTTGAGTCAAGCACAATTTTCCCCGCGAAAGGGTCTGCTATTTGTACTGCCCCTATTTCGTCTTCTCCACTTAACTTTCTAGACGCAAATGAAGCCCCTCCAAGACCGTCTAAACCAGTGAGCCCAACAATTACTATTTTCAATCCAGCCTCTTTAACCACACTAGGTATTATTCTGTCCTTTCTGACAACACCTACTCCAGCAACATCTACTAAAGGATTATCGTCATAACTGCTATCAAATGCTAACTCTCCACCCACAACAGGAACTCCTATACTATTACCGTAAAATCCTATTCCAGCAATTATATTCTTTAGTAGCCACCTATTTCTGGACTTTGAGAGATCACCTACGCGAATCATATCAAGTAATGCAATGGGCCTGGCACCCTTGCTAATTATATCCCTAATTATACCTCCTACACCAGTTGCTGCACCGTTAAATGGGTCTATTGCAGATGGGTGATTATGACTTTCTAGCTTTAGTACTATTGCCCATCCGTCACCAACATCTAATGCACCCGCATCTTGCCAATCTTCAATCCCCATAACAACTCTTTCCCCAGTACTGAGGAAGCTTTTTAAAAAGACCCTCGAAGACTTATAAGCACAGTGTTCAGACCATAAAGCGTCGATAGTAAGCCATTCCGCTTCATTAGGTTCTCTGCCTAAACTCTTCCTCACTAAGTCCATTTCGTATTGAGAAAGATTAATTTTCAAGCCTCCTTAACCCCCTAAATAATAGTAATCCATCTGTGCTTCCATCAATTGAAGTTAGCTTGAACGAAGCCCTTTCTGGATGAGGCATCATGCCTATCACATTTCCTTCCTCATTAGCAATTGATGCTATATTTAGTAATGAGCCGTTAGGGTTAGCATGAGGAGTTACTTGCCCTTTTTCATCACTATATTGCATCACAGCTAAGCTTTTAGCCCTCTCAACGTCTTTATGATAATAGCGACCTTCTGCATGAGCAATAGGCATCCTTATTATAGTCTTATTCAACCCCCTTGTCAATACTGTATCAAATCTTATGACTTTTAAGTAAACCCATTTACTTATAAAACGTAATGAGAGATTAGGTAATAAAGCACCTTCAAGTAATCCACTTTCTACTAAAATTTGAAATCCATTACAGATACCTATAACGACTTTACCCTCATTAGCCATCTCTTTCACTTTTTTCATGGTCTCAGTACTCGCGGCAATACTACCAGCCCTAAGGTAGTCACCAAAGCTAAAACCGCCTGGCAAAACTACGGCTTTATATTTGTCTGGGTCGAAATCCTTATATTTCACTATCTCGCTTTCAACCCCGACTTCAAGTAAAGCCTTATAAACGTCTATTTCACAAGTGGTTCCAGGGAACTTAATGACTGCCGTCTTCAGCTCTAATCACCCTTGTCACGATTTTATGAACTATAGGATTGTATAGTCTTGCATCTTGTGCTATTTTCCTTATAATTAATTCAGCGTCCTCTGGTGAGGCAGTTTCGACTTTAAAAAGTAAGTATTTGCCAGCCCTAGTCTCTAAAACTCTTTTATCAAATTTTTCTACCGCATACTTCTGTATTGTCTCTCCTTCTGGATCTCTTACACCGTCTTTATTTAATATTATTAGTTCAACTGTGTATATCATAACCTCACCTACTGTGTTATCCTCTTGAAAAACTCTTCGTAACTCTTTCTAACAGTTTCTAGATCGGCACCTTTTCTATAAAGATCCTTATCGAGTATCCTCAACGTACCTTTCTCCCTGATTCTCATTGCGTCTAAAGTTATTTCGTCACCTATGATTAACCTACCGTCATAAAGTCTACCGAACTCCAGCTTAAAATCATATAATAGGAAACCCTTCTCATCAAGAAACTTATACATAATGTCATTAACTTTTTTCATCACCTCTTCAACCTGTTCGGCTTCCTTACGACTCATTAGCTTGAAGTACTCCATATGAGAGTAGTTTATTAATGGGTCATGTCTTTCATCGTCTTTCAAGAAGAACTCAATAATTGGTGGGTTAAATCTCTCACCTTCTTTAATAGGCAATCTCTTTACAATACTCCCAGTTGCTATGTTTCTCAACACTACCTCTACTGGGATCATCTTCAGTTTCTTTACTATCATTGTCCTTTCATCATACATTCCGACGTAATGCGTTTCCACCCCTTGAGATTCGAGTAACCTAAAGAAGAAGGCTGAAGTTTGTGCGTTCAGAACTCCTTTATCCTTCATTTCGTCTTTTTTAATTCCATCTCCAGCAGTTATTGAGTCTTTAAAGTAAAGTAAATAGTGATCATCATCAAATTCGTAAACGATTTTTGTCTTACCTTCGGCGACCTTTTTGAACTCCATATTAGGACTTTTCACAATTAGAATAAAAAACTATTGGAGATTACCCCGGTATTTTTTACTTAGCCAAGTAAATTACTACTTAAAAGAGTCAAGTGATAGTGGAAGGCTATGAGTGAAATTTCAATTGACGAGTTTGCAAAAGTTGATTTAAGAGTAGGAATTGTAAAGTCGGCAGAAAGAATTGAGGGGACTAAGTTACTTAAGCTAATGGTTGATTTAGGAAACGAGACTAGGCAAATAATAAGCGGAATTGCAGAATATTATAAGCCAGAAGATTTAGTTGGTAAAAGAGTCATAGTTGTTGCTAACTTACAATCTAAAAAGATTAGAGGATTTGAAAGCAAAGGAATGATACTAGCTGCAGGTTGTAAAGAGGATGAGGCAAAAGGAATAAAACCGAGAATATTAACAGTAGATGGGGAAGTACCCGCTGGAACGAAAGTATGTTAAACCCGTTTGAAAGTACAAAAATACCCCCTAAAGTAGAAGAGTTCACAAAGCATTATCTTTCTATATTACCTAAAATTAGCGGTACTACTGTAAAAGATAGGGAAATAAGAAGATTAAAAGAGCTTGAAAACGAATTAGAAAGGTATGAAGAGTTCTTAAATACTTTCCCAAGAATTGAACTACTCCACCCATTCTATAAAACAAACATAGAAATCTTGGCTGATGACCTAGACAAGTTTAAAATATGCTTAGGAAGTCTTAGAAATGCATTAAATTTGTCTAGAAAAATTATAAATCGTTATATCTCCCTCATCAGAAGTGATATAGAGAAAAAAGAAAACATGTTAATGAGGCAATGTGTTGGAAGAGTATTTTCTGTATTTAGGAAAAGAAGGGAGTGCATTGATTGGATTATTGATATCACAAGACAACTTAAAAAGCTACAAACAATAGACCCTTCGTTACCAACAATCATAATCGCCGGCCCGCCTAACGTAGGTAAAAGCACGTTAGTAGGTAAAATTTCCACTGCAAAACCTGAGGTAGCTTCCTACCCCTTCACTACTAAGGAGATACACGTAGGACATTTTATTACTGATTACGGCGAAATAGTTCAAGTCATAGACACGCCGGGTATATTAGATAGGCCGATGAGTGAGAGAAACAAGATAGAGTTGAAAGCAATTAACGCCATAAAGAATTTAGAAGGGGTAATAATATTTCTTTTCGACGTCTCGGTTTTCTCGTTATATTCAGCAAGAGAACAACTAGACTTGTATAACGAAACCAAGAGTTTAAACAAAACTGTTGTCCCAGTACTAAATAAGATAGATGCAAAGAACGACGAACTTTATTCAGAAATTATGAAAGGTTTAGATACTAAGCCTTTTGAAATAAGTGCGGAGAAGGGAATTGGTTTAGAAGAGCTTTTTAGACACGTTACCTCTCTACTTAAAGGTGTAAAAAACGAAGTATTGGGTAAGTGAGATTTTCACATCAATTCAAAGGGAAGGAGAAGTTATAGGTACTCCTTCTAATTTCATAAGGTTAGCTGGCTGCCATTTAAGGTGCATTTGGTGCGATACTAAATATGCGTGGCATAAATACGAGGGTAAATTGATGGATCTAGAAGACATAATAGCTGTCTTAGACAAAGATATAAAAATGACAACAATCACTGGAGGGGAGCCATTACTTCAAGACATTTTACCTTTAGTAGAGAAGCTAAAGGAGATTGGAGAAAGAATCGTAGTTGAGACGAGTGGTACGATAAAACCATCGGAGAAGTTAATCAAATTAGTTGATGTTTTCTCGGTTTCGCCGAAACTATCTAATTCTGGATATAAAATAAATTACGGTGACCTAAGCTGGGCTACTTACTTCAAATTTGTAGTTGTTAAAAAAGAAGACATAGAGGAGGTTGTGGAGTTTGTTAAAAATCATAAAATCCCGCCGGAAAAGGTGATATTACAACCGGATGGTAGAAGGAGTGATTATATAAACGCCTTAAGGGAGCTAAGTGACTTTGTAATGGAACTCAAACTTCCTTTCAGAGTCCTCCCCCAACTCCATAGGATTATTACTTACAGATGATTTAATCACTTCTTTTAACTTGTTCAGCTTATGTTTACCTTTTTGGAGTACTTCTAATGAAACGTTAACTAGGTTTTCCGCTTCTTTTTCCCCAATATCCGCCCTAAGCAAATGAACCATCTTAACACCGGTTCTGAGCTCCAATAATATACCCTTCTTATTAATTGTCAAAATCCCGCTGTGTTTAAATCCAGCTTCCCTAGCCAGCCTTAAAACTTCCCACGCTTCTTGCTCATCCTTGGTATAAACATGAAGTATAGGACCTTGGACTATTAGCCATAGCCTCCAGACATGACCCTTTGAAATCGTGTCTAGTAACTCGGGAACTGAAAAGGATAAGTGGTTTTTATAAATTACTGTAGAATCTTTTCTCTCCCAAGGTAGTTTAGCGTCTACTATCGAAATCCTACCACTACAACTACTCTGAGTGTATGACTTCTCTCTCGCAAAGAACACTTCTAAGACATCAAATATATCTGGGTCTAGGTATCCTATTTCTTTGTCCCTTAAAATCCTCTCCCATGCCTTCCTTTTATACTCTAGCCACTCGTCCACAAGTCTTTTTTAGCTTTTACGGCTAAAAAATATTAATGACTAAAATTATAGAAAAAATTCTGAGAGAAGAAGAGGCTATTGTGGAGATAAAAGATGGGGAAGTTAGTGTAAACGATTTATATTATGAAATTCCAATAGGTGTTAAAGTTCTGATTAGGGGTAGTAAGAGGAGAAGGCTAGTAGATCTTGGCATATTAAGCTTTATAGTACGTAATTGTAACGGGACAGAATTCGCTAAAGATTATTTAAACTTATCTCATTCTCTTAAATATATCTTCGAAAAATATGGCGTCTATACGGAATTAGAATTCTTGGCGTTATGTGATGAAGAGAAGTTGAAATGTTTAGACAAAGATCTTCTAGCTATATTACAAAAACTTAAAATCTATATTGTTACGAGAAATAACGAAACCTCATGAACAATTACGACGTCATCGTAATAGGAGGAGGAATAGGAGGACTAACCGCGGCAATCAGAAGTGCAGAACTAGGTAAAAAAGTTGCTATAGTAGAGAAAGGAGAAATAGGTGGGGAATGCCTAAATAGAGCTTGTATTCCTTCTAAAACGCTAATAGACAGTGTAAAACTTATAAATAAAGCGAACAGGGCTAGCTGGATAAACGGAAAAATATCCATCAATTACGAAATGTTAAACAAGTTCAAAAACGAAATCATAATAAACATTCGCAATAATTTCATAGAATTAATTAAGAAGTTAAGTATTGATGTGATAAATGGAGAAGGAAGTATAAAGAGAGAGAATGAGGTAGAAGTAAATGGGAAAACTTATATTACTGACTATATAGTTATAGCAACTGGTTCAGAACCCCTATCCTTGCCCGACTTTCCACTTAATAATAGAAATGTTGTAGACCCTTGGACTGCAATGAATATGCCAAATTTACCGGAAAATATTATAATTGTAGGTGGAGGAGTAGCTGGTGTTGAGCTAGCTACACTTTTTAGAGCTTTAAACAAAAATGTAACTATAATTGAACTAATGCCAAGATTACTACCAGTACCCGGAATAGATATTGAAGTGGCAAATGAGGTTAAAAAGAGGCTCGAAGAAAAGGGAGTTAGAATTTATTTAAATACTAAATCAAAAATCGTGAAGAGTGAGGATAGAGTAGTCTTTCAGGCTCAAACGCCCTCCAGTAACGAGGAAATAATAGGTGATTTGGCGGTCATAACTATAGGTAGAAAACCAGTAACTAATGGGCTCAATTTAAAAGATATTAGAGTTGAAACTGATCAGAGGGGGTACATAAAAGTAGATTCTAGAGCTAGAACTACCAACCCGAAAGTTTATGCTGTAGGTGACGTTGCGGGAGTTCCTTTATCTGCAACTAAAGCATGGAGACAAGGAGTAGTTGCTGGAGATAATATTGGTGGAGTTAACAGTGAAATGCCTAAATACATACCTTTGTCGATCTTTGCGGATATAGAAATAGGTGCGGTTGGAAGTGTTTCTGAAGAATTAACTAAACGTGGAATAGAGTATAGGGAAATTAAGGCGAACATGAGTGAAATACCGAGGGCTTGGACTTTAAATGAAATTGAAGGGTTCCTAAAAGTCTACATAGACAAGGAGGGAAGAATTTTAGGAGCTAACATGGTTGGTGAGGGGGCAACTGAAGTTATTAATACATTAGCTTTAGCAATGGAACTTTCATTAACAATTAAAGATTTATATAAAGTCCAATTCTCACATCCAACAATATCCGAAATAATAACGGAAATAGCACAACGTGGGAGTATTGGGCAAATCTATTAAACCCTTTCTCTTTATCTTCCCTTAGTGAATGAAAAAGAAGTTAGGCAAGTAAAAAAGCTCTTTAAATTTCTTTTTCTCACATCTAGGGGAGGACAAACAAGAATAAAGATAGTCCAATTACTCGAAGAAGAAGCAATGAACCCAAATCAGATAGCTTCAAAACTTAAAATGGATTATAAGACAATTATTCACCATCTCGAAGTGCTTACTGAGAACCAAATAGTTTATAGAGAAGGTAACGGTTATGGCGCACCTTATAAACTTACTTCATTTTTTAGAACATATAAGTCCGTTTTAGATGAGCTTCTTAAGGGGTCTAAACGCTCTTAAAGCTTTTGGGTTAATTATATCATTTGTGAGGAATAAGAGGACATTACCAGAGATACTCATTGACATTAACTTGGCAATAACAAGGATAGACAATTGGATAAGTAGGTTGAAGACTAGAAGTGAAACACTGGAAAGACTTTCGTACACTAACATGGGCAGGTTTCCTCTATTAAGTAAAGAATTCTTAAAAGAAGTAGAATTTAATCAAGCTTACACTACTAAACTAGTACAAATAAAAGTGCTCCTAGAAATTCTTAAAATTCGTATTGAGACTATAATGCTTATTGGGAGCATAACTGGATACTTAAAACCGATTATAGACGCTATATATGAAGTGAAAAAAGAGATAGGCAGCAGTATAGAGATGTCACCGCTTTTAGATCAGATTATAGAGATTGTCTCTCCCTTAGAACCTCTGTCTTCTTCTAATGTAGTAATAAACGATAATGAGAAAGTTAAAGAAATCCTAGAAGAGAGTAGGAAAATAGCAGAAAAAGAGGTAAGAGAAAAATATAAAGTCCCCGCATGATATATATAGTCGAAAATAAAAATGGTAAAACCTATAGTGAGAAAAATCCAATTGACTGGAGGCTCAACTTATATTGTTTCGCTTCCAAAAAACTGGGTAAAATCGCACTCCCTTAAGCCCGGTGATGAAATAGAAATTAGACAAGATAAGAAATTGAGACTAATACTCGTACCTCGATCATCAAGCGAAGGTGAAGAGAAGAAAGAAAAAAAGATAGCATTGAATTGTTCGAAGCCCGATATATCGTTTGTAATTAGGGAAATAATTTCATATTATATGGCTGGCTATTCATTGATCTATATAGGTTGTAATAAATTCACACCGGATGATAGGGAGGCTATAAAGGAAACTGTTAGAAAAAGGTTACTAGGAGCTGAAATTATAGACGAGAATGCGACGAGTGTTACAATTCAGTTTCTAGTAAATGAAAGAGACCTATCAATAAGTAGGGCAATAAATAGGGCTTTCAACATTTCTTATAACATGCTGAAAGACTCATTAGACTCATTATTCAATGGTGATAAAGAGTTAGCTAAGGAAATCCATGACAGAGATGATGATGTAGATAGGTTTTACTTTTACATTGTAAGACAACTGTCACTGGCAGTAGAGTCGAGTGAGATATTAGAAAATGAGAAGTATAACCTCACACAATCTGTTAATATATATTCTACAGCAAAGTCGATAGAGAGGATTTCTGATCATTCACTAAGAATAGCGGATCAAATAGAGCAAATAGAAAAACTAAATAATAAAGATATTTACGAACATGGGAAATTTATCTTAGATTTTTACAAAACATCTCTGAATTCATTTATACAAAGGGATACAAACCTCGCACATGAGGTAATAAATAAAGAGTTTGAATTACTTAAAATTAATACACAGCTAGCAGAGAACGTCTTGAAATCCCAGTTAGATCCAAAATACACAAGCTCCTTACTAATAATAATTGACTCATTAAGAAGAATAACTAGGTATTCAATAGATATTGCTGAAAGTACAGTAGATTTGGTAGCTAAACAAATCGAACAGACAGAAGAGCAAGGTTAATAAAGGAAGTCTCACCGTATGCCTTCACTACTTCTTCCAGCCTTTTACTCTTCTTAACCTTATTTGCTAATTTCTCTAGTTCGATCTTATCCTCCATTGTATAAACTCCCTTCCTATAGATCAAAGTTAGGCAATAGGGGGATATTACACCGACAGTAAGATAATTCCTTATAAATAGATAGTCTGCAGTTTCAAGATCCTTGTGGGAGAATAGGCACACATCTGGGTGAGTATGAGTTGAAGCAATAGCAGAAGGGTGCGGTATTGTAACCTTATCTTCCTCTCCTTCAAGAATTAGATAATTTCCATCGTCTAGTAAAATTGATATAAATTCAGTTCTAGTCTCATTTGTAACTACTGCGAATTCACGCAAAACATTAGAAATAAACTTAGAATACTTGTCTGCAAAATATAGGTAAAGTTTGAAATAAGGTTCACCTTTCTTACCGTCCTCGAAGAGCTGTGTAAAATCCGTTGTTGGTGGGATCCCATTCTCTTCATGAAGCTCTTCAGCCTTATAAATTAGTTCAGCAATCTTAGCTAATTCCTCACTTATAGGACTCTTATCGATTTTTTGAAATTTTACACTCACTTAACCTCTCCTCTAATTTCTTTTTAGTCTCATAAGCTGTTTTAATAGGGTCGTTTGAAGAATAGATCGACCTCCCTATAATCTCAAAATCAGCACCATTACATATAGCATCACCTATATTCGCCCCTTGAACACCTACCCCGGGAGAGATTATGAGCTTATCCCTAAAGTCATCCCTAACCCTCTTTATCATTTCTGGCTTAGTAGCGCCAACAACAAACCCCTTAGGATCTAAATTCTCTGCAATTCTACGTAAATAAGGATAGAACTCATCGCTCCATCCCTTATGTGACATGGAGAGTACAAGATATAATCCTTTGCCCCTACCTTTGAGGAAGTCTGATAGAGGCCCTAATGCACCTTCTAATCCGATAAAAGCATGGGAAATAAATGAATCCGAATACGGTAAAAGTTTACTAACAATCCCTATCATCGTAGAGTCAATATCAGCCAATTTTAAGTCGAAAATTACTTCCTCCCAGCCTATCTCTCTCACAGCTTTTAAATACTCGAATCCACCTTCAAGTAATGTTATATAACTAAATTTAACACGATCAATTACCTCTCTTAGTCCACGAACAACATTTATGTCTAATTTAGTATCTAATGCTAAAATTATCCTATTCAATATTGCTCACCAAGTATTCTTGAATAGCTTTCTTATCGCTCTCGGAAAGTAGAGCTGAGGATAACAAAGTGTTAAGAATATCCCTTATTTTATAGACTGAAAGTAATTTAACGCCCATTTGTGCTAATCTCTTCCCAGCTCCCTCCTCCCTATCTACTATTACTAAAGCGTATTCTACTTCACCACCGCTCTTCCTAACCTCATCAACGGCTCTAGCTATTGAACCACCAGTGGTTGCAACGTCATCAACTATTATAACTTTTTTCTTTTCCACGTAAGCTTCAATCAGTTTATCGGTACCATAACCTTTTTTCTCACTTCTAATATAACCTAAGGGTTTTCCAAGCTTACACGCTAAAAACGATGCAAAAGGAACACCACCAGTAGCTATACCCAGTATTATATCAAAATTTATACCCTTCAAAACCTCTATAGCCTTATTTACTACCTCATTAAACTCAGCGGGATAATTAGGTAACCTCCTCAAATCAAGGTAATAAGGACTTATTTTACCAGAAGTAAGCACAAAATTACCGACTAACAGTAACCTCTTTTCTAATAACGATGTAACAAAGTCCATATCTGACCTACTTTATATAACTCTAGCTTTAAATAAGCTTTTAGACAATATTCCCTAAGGGCATTAGTGAAAGACATAATTTCATCCCTTGATTTCTCCCGTAATGATTTAGAGGAGATCTTCCTACTCGCAGATAAATACTCTAAAGGAGGAAAGTCTGAGGCATTAAAGGACAAGACTGTAGCGTTAGCATTTTTCGAGCCCAGTACTAGGACTTATCTTAGCTTTAGCAAGGCCGTAAGAAACTTAAAGGGCGATATAATAGGATTCTCTGCGGAGGAGTCAACTTCGGTAGCTAAAGGGGAAAACTTAGCTGATACAATCCGAATGCTAGATAATTACGCTGACCTCATAGTAATGAGACATAAATTTGACGGTGCTGCAAAATTCGCCTCAGAGATAGCGGAAAATCCGGTTATTAATGCAGGGGACGGTAAGCACGAACACCCTACTCAGTCAGTAATAGACGTTTATACAGTCTATAAACACTTTGGCACTCCGGATGGGCTAATTTATGGTCTAATGGGGGATTTAAAATATGCTAGGACTATAAACAGTTTATTAAGAATCTTAACACTATTTAAACCTAAATTAGTCTATTTAATATCACCACCAGAGTTAAGAGCTAGAAGAGAGATTCTAGAGGGGTTAAATTACACTATAAAGGAAATTAATAACCCGTTCGAGGTAATTAACGAAATAGACGTGCTTTACGTTACAAGAATTCAAAAGGAAAGGTTCTTAGATGAGATGGAATATGAGAGAATTAAGGAGAGTTACATAGTTGACTTGAAACTAGCAAATGAGATGAAAAGTGACGCGATAATCCTACATCCATTGCCTAGAGTTAACGAAATTGATAGGAGAGTGGATAAAACTCCTCACGCAAAGTACTTTGAACAAGCTTCATATGGAGTCCCAGTAAGAATGGGGATCTTCACTCAACTGGTAGGGTGAGAAAAAATGCAGACTCAGAAAGAACTTTTAGTTAGTAAGATAAAGAACGGAACAGTGATAGATCACATACCCGCGGGTAGGGCTTTAGCGGTATTAAAAATCCTTAACATTACCGGTTCTGAAGGGTTAAGAGTTGCAATAGTCCTTAATGTAGAAAGTAAGAAAATAGGCAAAAAAGACATAGTTAAAATTGAAAATAAGGAAATTAATGAGACTGAGGCTAATTTGATAACGCTAATTGCACCTACTGCTACAATCAATATTATAAGGGAATATGAAGTAGTGGAAAAAAGGAAGTTAAAAGTCCCTAAGATCGTTAGGGGTTTACTTAAGTGTCCCAATCCACAATGTATAACCAATAACGACGTTGAAGCTATTTCGACATTCGAAACGATATCAGAAAAACCGATAAGGATGAAATGCGTATATTGTGAAACTCAAATTGATGAAACTGATATACTAAAACAGATCTTAAAATGATAAAAATGACATACGCCGAAATACTGTCTTATCATTTTAACGAGAGATTCAACATATACGAGTTCAATCTCAAATACGGAATAAAACCTTTACCGGGACAATTCGTCAACATAGTTTTCCCTAACGAAAAAGAAGTTCCTCTATCGGTAGGAGATTATAAAGACGGTATTCTCACCCTTTACATAGAATCGGAAAAACTTGCAAAAGAATTGGAATACAAAAGAAGGGTAATAGTAAAAGGCCCGTTAGGTAAAGCCTTACAATTAAATGTTAAAAGTATATTAGGAATAGCAAAAACTACTTATAACTACCTCGAAATCAGCTATGTTTTAAAGGAGGGAGAAAGAAAGGGAATTAAAACTTATTTAAACTGTGAAGAGTGTGGGATAAATTCTGGCGTTAACGACGCTGACTTAATTATTGCCTCAGTACCAGAAACCGATGTTAATAGATTACCCCATAAAGCTTTGGTTTACGTTAGATGGGTTAAGATGAACTGTGGATTAGGAGTCTGTGGAGTTTGTGCCTATAAAGGTTTCTTGCCATGCATTGAAGGGCCTTTCATAGAGGTGAGTAAAATTGTGGGTAAAGGGTAAAGTATATTTTAAAAACTCCATAATAGAGGAAATGTGTATAAACTTTGATAGAATTATAAGGGAAGGGAAAAAAGACTGTAAACCCGACATAGAATATAGTAATGAAGAGCTCATATTACCCGCCTCAGTGGATCTACATGTTCATACCAGAGGGGCTCAACTATCTTATAAAGAGACAGTAGCTACAGCTACTAGTGAGGCTGTCTATGGAGGCATTGGAGTGATAGTCGATATGCCTAATACTGTACCACCAGTTAACACTGCCGAAAGGGTAATGGAAAGGCTAAGGGAGTTTCAACTATACTCCAGATCCGATTACGGAATATATAGTGGGGTTTCAAAGGATGTAGAGAGAATAGACAAGCTCCCCATAGCTGGATACAAAATATTCCCAGAGGACTTAGAAAAAGAAGAAGTTAAACTAGTCCTTAAAAGTGAGAAATTAAAAGTACTACACCCAGAATTACCACTTGTAAACAAGTTAGTAAATAGAAAGTTAAGGGAAATTTGGATGGAGTTAGCGGCACTTCATCACGTGAGCGGGAAAGTACATATAACGCATATAACAAACTATCTCACGCTCAAAAAAGCTAAGGAAATGGGGTTTACTACGGATGTTACAGTTCATCACATGATAATTGATGGTGAAAGAGATTGCTTAACTAAAGTCAACCCTCCTATAAGGGACTACTCGACTAGACTAGAACTATTTAGTAAAGCTCTTTTCGAAGCCGACACATTAGCTAGTGACCACGCACCACATTCCAAGGAGGAAAAAGGGAGTGCATTTGACCTCTGTCCCCCAGGAATAGCTGGAGTTTCAATAACGACCCCCTTCGTGTATTCCCTCTTCTTTAAAGGGGTGTTGAACTTGAAAAGGGCTGTGGAATTAGTTTCTGAAAATCCCTCTAAAATACTTGGAATTAACACTGGAGTTATAGATATTGGCTATAGGGCTAACCTTTTAGTGATAAAGAGAGAGCGCTGGAGGTATTCAACAAGATATAGCAAAGTGAGTGAGACTCCCTTCGACGGTTTTCCTTTAGATGCGAAAGTTACCAGTGTTTTTGTAGAAGGGAAATTAGCTTATGATGGGGAAAACGTTTACCCAATAAGGGGTGTTAACGTCTTTGATCCGAGTGGCAGGACTTGAGTTCCAAGACCCTATAATAATAGCCTCTGGAATAGTACCATTAGAAAACGATTTTATGAATAGAGTTTGTGAAAACTACAAGCCCTCTGCAATTACGACGAAAACTTTAACATTAGAACCCTTAGAACCGCATAAGCCACCTACTGTCATAAAATTCCATGATGGTTGCTATATGAATGCGATAGGCTTAGGTAACCCTGGCGTGAAAGCACTTAAGTACATAAATATAAAATGCAGATTAATTGTAAGTATTGGAGGGAGTTCTGTTGAAGAGATTACCAAAGCCGTCCAGGAAGTTAACAGTGAAGTTATAGAGTTAAATTTAAGTAGTCCTAATAGAAAAGGATATGGCGAATCTCTAGCCAGTTATGTGAGCGAAGTTACTAAAAACGCTAAGGGGGTATTGAGGAAGGGAGTAAGACTTTTCGTAAAACTGGGTCCTTGGGATAATATAATAGAACTATCTGGTAAGGCGTTATCTGCTGGTGCGGACGGTCTAACACTCATTAATACATTAAAAGGACTTAGTATTGATATTGAAACTTTTAGACCAATCTTAAGTTACGGGACTGGAGGTATTTCGGGCAAATGTCTTCACCCATTGGCTGTAAGGATAATTCGTGATGTTTACAAAGAATATGAGGCTGAAATAATTGGCATGGGTGGTGTTTTTGATTGGAGAGATGCTATAGAATTAATGAGTGTAGGGGCTAAACTAGTTGGGTTGGGTACAGTGATTATTGATAAGGGGTTCAGTTCGATTATTGAAGTGAGAGAGGGGATTAATGCTTTCCTTAAAGAAAAAGGGTTAAAAATTGAGAATATAATAGGAATAGCCGTGAAAAAATGAGAATAACTATGAAAGGAAGGGATATTGAATCCTTACTATTTATGGGGAAGATATCTGCAGTAAACGTTGAGTATTGTGATGATGCAAAAAAGGAGGCTAAGGTTGTGGCTAAGCTAGTAGATGGTAATGAAGTTGAAACTGAGTGTATTCCGGTAAGAGCTGCTGGAAAGATATCAATAGTGATAAAGCATTATTTAAGGTTAGGAGTAGACAAACTAATAATCCAGGATGGTGATACTAATAATATAAGAAATGTAGATACGGAGGGAGAAGATGAAGTTCAGAATAGACAAGATTCCTAAAAGTGAGGATGATTTAGAAGAAATACAGAGAGAAGTTGAAGAGGAGGAACATGAACACCATCACCATGAGCATTCAATAGAGGATATTGTTAATGAATTGGCAATATCTTTACAGAGTTTGGAATCTAAAGTTAATGAAATCCAAAACGACAACGAGAACTGTAAAAAAGAACTTTCCCGTATTTATAAGATTTTGAGCAAACTGGTAATAGCGTCTTTTACTAAGAATGATGATGAAAGAATTCAAATTTTGAGAGAGTTAGTTAGCCTCTTAGAATGAGTGACATAATAGGTTCGATAGCAGTAATAACAGTAAAACTTTATGCGATTATAGACCCTTTTTCAGTCTTACCTTATTTATTAGCAGTTTATGAGGAAGCTGTCAAAGATGAACAAAACAAGATAACGTGGAATTTTGTAGTTAATAAAATTACAATAGCAATACTAATACTCCTAATAATTTTCTCTATTATAGGCAGACCTTTATTAGACTTTTTAGGAATCTCTCCTCAAGCACTAGAAATAGCTGGCGGTATTTTACTTGTTTATTTAGGTATTGATACGATGGGAGGGTTTCAGCAATTAAGGTTTATAAGAAAGCTTGAGGAAGCATTAATAACGCCAATAGCTACACCATTACTTGTCGGTCCAGGTACGATGACCGCACTTATTACATTATCAGTTAGCTACAGCCCATTGATACTTATTGTCAGTAGTTTAGTTGTTACTTTTTTAGTCTATTTATCACTACTGGTAGGCCCATTTATAGTTAAAGTATTAGGCGAAACTGGAACAGTAGCTGCCGGTAGGTTTACTGCAATAATTATTGCAGCTTTCGGAATACAATTAATACTAACTGGTATATCTCAACTAAAGTTTGTATGATAAAACCTCATAAAGATGAAAATTTTTTAACATGTATGTATAAGTTATTTTGAACTTTATGTCTGATAAGAAGAGAGTAGAAATTGATGCAATAGATAGAAAATTATTAATGGAAATATTACGTGATTCAAGAGTTAGTTTAAGGAGATTAGCCGAAGAAATGAACGTTTCTCCGGCCACCCTTCACAACAGATTATTAAGACTTGTCCAAGAGGGTGTTATAAAAGGATTTACAGCACTTATTGATTACTCAAAATTAGGTTATTCACTAACAAGTGTAATTATGGCAAAAGTAGATGGTAAATATCTCGTAGAATTCGAAAAAGAAATAGCAAATATGGACAACGTAATAGCTGTTTATGACATAGTCGGAGAATATGACGTAATTGTAATAGCCAAATTTAGGAGCGTTGAAGACTTAGACTCATTCCTAAAGAATTTACTTAAGAACCCGAAAGTTGAGAGAACACATACTAGTATTGTATTAAATGTCGTAAAGGAGGATCCCAGGATTAAAGTAATCTAGCAAATTAAAAGCAAAAGCCTTTTATATTATTGCTAGGCTTTACTTCATTATATGGTGATAGTCATATGCAATTCTGTCCTAAATGTGGAGGGATGATGGTACCAGTAAAGAAAGACGGTAAATCAGTGTTACGATGTACTAAATGCGGTTACGAGAAAGAAATGACAGAAAAGGACAAGAAAGCTTATAATGTAACAGAAAAGAAGGACAAGAGCAGTAAAGTGCTGACAACTTCCATAGTAAGTGATAAAGGTGAAAGAAAATTAGCTGAAGAGGAATTAGAACAAGAAAGAGAAGAATATTATAAGGAAGTCGGTCTTGAGTTATTGAGAGAAGAGTTTGAGGAGTCAGAAGAGTCAGAAGAGGAATAATCTAATCTTCTCTGCGTACTCTTGCATCTCCTTATCATCCTTATACTTGATCCTATTACCCGTGTCAATCTTTTTACCATCATTAAAATACCTTGGAACAACATGAAAATGTATATGAAAAACATGTTGTTCTGCAGCCTTACCATTGTTTTGAACGATATTAACCCCTTCAGCTCCCATCTTTTTTAACGCTAATGCCATCTTTTTAACTACAGTAATAGTCTTTTTTAAAACTTCATCATCTATATCAAAAATCGTCTCATAATGCTTTTTGGGGATCACAAGTATATGCCCCTTATTTATGGGATTGATATCAAGTATTGCAATAACATCATTATCTTCATAAACTTTTTGTGATTTTATCTCATTATTTATTATTTTACAAAATATGCAGTCCATTTTTAAGTACCAATAAAGAACTAAATTTTTATGCCCTTTAAACATTAATTCTTACGTCATGAAAATAACAAATGTGGAAAATAGATACCTAGTAAAAGTTGGCAATGATGAAATATTAATTGAAGAGACAAGAAACGAGAAGGGAGAGAAAATTTACGTATTCCAAAGTTTGAAAAAGGCAAAATTACCTAATGGAGAAGAATGGAATGAGGATTTGTCTAATGTTAAAAGGATTGAAAAAAGAGAAGAATTACCGGATGAAGTTAGAAAAATTTTAAGAAAAACACTTAATCTTATTTAAACCCACCTTTATATACCATCTCTCTAAAGAATAAGAAAGGTGTGATTTTTTGACAGAGGAAAAGTTTGATTTTATAATAACAACCGACAGATGCCTAATGACAAACCATCACGGGAAGGAGTTTTTAGGCTTTTTAGGTACTGGTCCCGCGATAGGAATACCAGAGAAAGTATGGAAGTGGTTAGCTTGCCCAAAAATGAAGACTGACGAGATAGGAAGGCCTAAAGAAGCACCTTACGGTATGAGAAAAATAGAGGCAGCACTAATAGATGCTGGATTCAAAGCAGCAATTATAGATCCGGACTATTTAGCCAAACATTTAGAAAACGCTAAAGCACTCTTACTTTCTCATCACGATTATTTCGCCTTTGGCCCTCCATCTTCAACTTGGTGGGGGATAACTAAAAAAGAACCTATAAATTACAAGAGCTTTCAACAGCTTATCTCCATGCCGGAAATAAAGAAAGCTAAGGAAAGAGGGATGAAGATTGTTGCTGGAGGACCTTCAGTATGGCAATGGTTATGGAGGGAAGACATGATAGAAAAAGTTGGTGTTGATACACTAGTTGATGGTGAAGCCGATAAGTTTATTGTTAAACTAGCACAAATGATATTAGATAACGAACCTTTACCAAAATACGTTTATATAGGGGCAGATGAAGCACCTTCAGTTGATGAAATCCCAGTTATAAAAGGGGCAAGTGTTAACGGCTTAATAGAAATAATGAGGGGCTGTGCCAGGTCTTGCAGGTTTTGTTCAGTAACATTAAGACCTACGAGATATTATCCGTTAGAAAAAATTGAAAAAGAGTTAATCGTAAATGTTAGAAACGGTGTTAAACACGGTGTAATACATAGTGATGACGTATTATTTTATGGTGCCGTAGGAATATATCCCAGACCAGAACCCTTAATAAAATTACACAAGTTAGTAAAGAAGTATTATAAGACTATAGCGTGGAGTCACGCAAGTCTTGCTGCAATTAGATATGCACAAGAAAAATATGGCTTAATAACGAAGTTATCCGAAATAATTTATGAAGACGGAAGCCAAAACTATTTAGGAGTAGAAGTAGGAATAGAAACTGGTTCATCACGTTTAGCAAAAGAAATAATGCCAGCCAAGTCTGCACCATATAAGATTGAGGAGTATCAAGAAACTGTAGAAGAAGCTTTTAAGATAATGCACGAGCATCACATTATTCCAGCCGGGACAATGATAGTAGGTTTACCAGAGGAAACAGAAGATGATGTGTATAAGACCATAGAACTCGTAGATAATTTAAGACCTTACAGGAGCATTTTAGTACCTATGTTCTTTGTACCCATGGGCTATTTCAAAAACAAGGACTGGTTCACTAGGATTAAACTAAATGAGGCCCATATAGAGCTATACAGGAAAGTGTTCTGGCACGACGTGTATTGGGCTGAGAACATTATTAATAACTTTTACATGAAGGGGCCATTATACTACCCCGTAAAATTAACATTGAAATTGTTCTTAAGGATTGCAAAAAGATATATGAAAAAGATAGAAGCACACCTAGAGGAATATTTAAAGAAATAATTAGGATTGTTTTTTACCGGCTGGATAAATGTAATCTTTTGGTGCTTTACTAAATACTTCTAAATACTTTCTTAAGACTTTAGGAATTTCCACAACACCGTCTTCTCTCTGATAATTCTCTAGAATCGCTGTAATAGTTCTGGTACTTGCAACTGCTGTACTATTAAGTGTATGAACGTATCCCTTCTTATTATTCTTATCAACCCACCTAATCTTCATCCTATAGGCCTGCCAATCAAGGCAATTACTACAACTGACCATTTCTCTAAACTTTGCTTGGGCAGGCATCCAAACTTCCAAATCGTATTTCTTAGCAGCACAAGCACCTAAATCGCCGGAAGCAATATTAATGATTCTGTAAGGTAATCCAAGTCCTTGGAAGATTTCCTCAGCATTCCTTATCAATTCCTCATGAAGTTTCCAACTATCCTCTGGAGCGGAAAAGATGAACTGTTCAACTTTATGGAACTGATGAACCCTAAATATCCCCTTAAGATCCTTATTTGCTGCTCCCGCCTCTTTTCTAAACGCTGGGCTAACCCCGACATACTTTAGAGGGAGCTTTTCTTTCGGAATGTCTTCTTTATAGTATAATGCAGCAATCGGGTGCTCAGCTGTAGCTATTAAATATAAGTCCTCGTTTTCTATCTTATATATTGCATCTTTAAACGTGTCTAAGTCAATTACACTTTTGATAACCTCCCCCCTTAGCATATAAGGTGGTAAAACGAGCGTATAACCTTTAGATGTCATGAGATCAATGGCGTAATTAAGTAATGCAATATCTAACCATACTATATCATCAAACAAATAATAAAATCTCGAACCCGCAACTTCGGCAGCCTTCTTAGTATCACCTAATTTTAAAACGCTCTCTAACATATCAGCATGACCAACTGGCTTCCACTTTATGATTTCATAATCTACTTTGTGACCCTTAGTCTGAGTAAGGAATTCTTCTAAATCCTTTTCATAAACTTTAAACTTACCCCAGAACCTTATTGGTTGACTGTAATTCTCATCTGGGCCTAAAGGTACAGATTCATCAACTAGGTTGGGCAATTCAAATAGGACTTCATCTCTCTGATTCTCTATTTCTTGTAATTCCCTTTCCTTTTCTTGAAGAGTGTTAAGTAACTCCTTAGCTTTTTGAATTAATTCTTGTCTCTCAACTTGACTAGCTTTAGGAATCTTAGAGCTTATCACATTGTGCTCATGCCTTAATTTTTCAACCTCTTGTAAAATCTGTCTCCATTTTTTATCTAACTCTACAGCCCTATCTACTATAGACGTATTAATATAACGTCTTTTAAGGCTCTCTTTTAATTTTTCAGGGTTTGTTCGCAACAGTTCTAATATACTCCAAGACACAATTATCAAATGTTAAAAAAGGGTTTTATGCCTTCTGTTGATTCCCTTCTTCAGGCAAACCGTAAGTCTGAACCCACATTTCCACTATATCGTAACCATATAGCTTCTTGAACTTCTCTCTTCCCTCTGGTGTCATCTTTAGAGGAGTCCATGGAGTTTCAAGGTCGATATCAACATCAACGCTTTTCGCCGGTACGGTTTCTTTAATGACTTGCTCTACGGTATAAATCAAGTCATCAACAACTGGACAACCGGGTGCTGTTAACCCTAACCTAATATAAACATCCCCTTGATCACTTATTTTTAAATCATAAATCAATCCCAAATTCACTATATCTACGGGTATCTCGGGATCATAAACTTGCGTTAAGGCTTCCATTATTTTCTTCTTCCACTCCTCCACGTTGATCTCGACCATTTTAACCTAGTTTAAATTAGTAAAACAAAGTATTAACACTTTACTCATAACTCCTTTTTCCCATTAACATCCTTCATAAAATCGGTATAATTTCTGTAAAAACAAGATTTATTACCAGTATGACAGACCGGGCCCAGTGATTTAACAAAGATTATTAGCGTATCTCCATCACAATCAACGTTTATTCCTTCAACTATTTGATAATTACCGCTAGTCTCACCCTTAAGCCACAATTTTTTCCTACTTAAAGACCAGAAGTGAACATAACCAGTAGTTAAAGTCCTAATTACTGCCTCCCTGTTCATATGCCCTACCATTAAAACCTCTTTAGTCTTAGCATCTTGTAAAACAGCAATTACAGTGGAATCTGTATGCCTAAACCAAAGCCTTTCTACGAACTTTTCAGCCTCTTCAATAGAAACTTTCATCATCTCTTTACCCACCTATAGAGATTTGATAAGAAAATCCTACCGACCTTACTACTCTTTTCTGGATGGAACTGTGTACCTACTACATTCTTATCACATACAATAGCGGGATAAGTAACTCCATAAGTCGAAACACCAACAACAGGTTTTGTCTCCGTTGGATATGCTACATAACTGTGAACGTAATAAACGTACTGATTATCAAGCCCTTCAGTCAAAGGGCAACTCGGATCAACGACCTTGAGTAGATCCCATCCTATATGAGGTAATTTTACATTACCTTTTATTTTATCTACCTCACCTTTAAACCAGCCCAAACCGTAATTTATTCCACCTTCAGTACCTTTTTCAAACATTATCTGAAGACCTAAACAAACCCCTAAAAAGAAAGTCCCGCTCTCTTTTAAATCTTCTAATTTGCCTTTCATTCCTAAAATGTAGTTAGAAACAGCAGAAAAGGAACCTACTCCGGGGAAAACGATTAAGTCCTCGTTTCCCTTAGGCTCTTTATTTATCTCTACTTCAAAACCAGCTCTTTTTAACCCAGACGAGATACTATATAAATTACCAACACCGTAATTAATTATAGTAACTTTCATTTCTTCATCCTCCTCCTTAACTCCTCATAAACGTCTTCTAGTCTTACACCTTCTAATACCATTAGAACTAATAAATGATATAATAAGTCAGCCACTTCACAGATAAATCTTTCTTTAGTCTCCGCTAAAGCGGCCACAATAACCTCTGAAGCTTCCTCACCAACTTTTTGAGCAACATATGGTTTACCTCTCTCGAGAAGCTTAACTGTATAACTCCCTTCCTTTTTAGTTCTAATCCTATCTATAATTATCTCATAAAGCTGATTAAGCACCTCATTACCTTCCATATCTTTCACCTATGCTTTTACCGTGAATTACAAAACCCTCGTAATTAGCCAATTTTAAGGCTGCATTAACTAGTTCTTTATCCGGGTTTTCCGTATACGCGTACATAACCGGCTTTAGGAAATCATAAACAGTAAGCCCACCTCTAACTTTAGCCCAACGATTAGTAGGCAAGATGTGATTAGGACCTGCTGCATAATCAATTAATGCAGGAGGTGTGGAACCCAAAGTTACTGCCCCTGCATTAACCACTTTATCTAGGTACTTTTTAGCATCCCTTATATACAAAGATAAGTGCTCTGGAGCAATAGAGTTGGCAAGCTCTATTGCTTTCCCCAACTCATCAACCCTAATTACGTAAAAGATCTCTTGCGAAGAAGCTAGTTCTTCCTCAACTTTACTTATTAGCTTCTCTGAGGTGGAAATTAAGACAATGAACGTTTCTTTACCATGTTCGGCCTGAGCCCTCATATCTAAAATAACCTTCTTAGCGTCCGCGGTATCATCGGCTATTATTACCAGTTCAGTAGGCCCCTCAATGCCGTCAATCCCAACGTCTTTACTTACTAAAAATTTAGCTGCTTGAACATAGATGTTCCCTGGGCCAACGATTTTATCAACTTTTACAACGCTCTCAGTTCCATAAGCTAATGCTGCAATAGCCTGAGCACCACCCATCCTATAAACCTTCTTTACCTCTAACTTTTTAGAAATATATGCGATTACCGGGTCAATCTTTGACGGTGGTGTAGTTACATAAATCTCCTTAACCCCAGCGACTTTAGCCGGAATGCCTGCCATTAATAACGTAGAAGGATAAGACTTCAGCCCACCGGGGACATAAATTCCGGCCTTTTCAATAGGTTTCCACACTAACCCATACTCGACACCATTAGACTCTCCACCTGAAGAGTAAGGTTTTATACTCTCATGAAAAGTCCTTAATTGTTCATAAATTATGTCTATTGCATTTCTTATATCATCTGGTATTTTCTCAGCTAATTCATCAAGCTTATCCTCAATTATTGAGTTCAGTTTTACCTTATCAAATTTCTCTTCTAACTCCACTATCGCCTTATCGCCCTTCTCCTTAACAAGTCTTATAATCGCTTCAACATCAGTCAGAACTTTAGTAAAATCATTAGGCCTTTCTTTCGGTAACTCTTTTATTATCATAGCCTTACTTCAACCCCTCTAGATTTTAAATATCTTTTAAGTTCTGGGATTTTTATAACCCCATCATGAAATACTCCGGCAGCTAATGCAGCGTCACTTACTTTTAAAACTTCATAAAAGTGTTCCATTTTACCCGCACCCCCGCTAGCAATAACTGGGATATTAACGGTTGAAGATATAAGCGATGTTAAAGTTATATCATACCCATCCCTAGTCCCGTCCTTGTCTATACTTGTTAGCAAAATCTCACCAGCACCCAAAGTCTCAACCTCTTTGGCCCATTTGATAGCGTTAAGCCCGGTATTGTGAGTTCCAGAGTGTGTAAATACAATGTATTCACCGTTAACTAATTTAGCATCTATCGCAATAACAACTGCCTGGGAACCAAACTGTAATGCCGCTTCAGTAATTAACTTCTTATTCTCTACAGCAGCAGTATTTATGCTAACCTTATCTGCACCGTTAGCTAAAATTGTTGAAACGTCATCAATAGTCCTAATACCGCCTCCAACTGTTAATGGAATTGACAGTACGCTTGCTGTATTTTTTATAACTTCTAGCATAGCTCTCCTACCCTCTATTGTGGCTGTTACATCAAGGAATACTATTTCGTCAGCACCCTCATCCTCATATCTTGAAGCCAACTCTACTGGGTCTCCTTTATCCTTTAAGTTTAGGAAATTAACGCCTTTTACAACCCTACCGTTTTTTACATCTAAACAAGCTATTATCCTTTTAGCAGTCATAATACTCCCTTCAAGCTTGTTATTTCATTATAAACTATTCTGCTGGCTTCATAAAGTGAAATTCCTAATGCTTTAAACGAGGCCTCAATAATATGATGAGTATTAAACCCCTTCAACTGAATAACGTGGAGATTAACCCCTGAGTGATAAGAAAACGACTGGAAGAAGTGGTAAACGTTTTCAGTAGCCATATCCCCTACCATCTCCCTATTTATTTGTAATTCGATATTGCTCACGCCTCTACCAGAAATATCTACAGCCACAAGGATTAAAGCCTCATCCATTGGTACAATAGCGTGAGCGAATCTTCTAATCCCTTTTTTATCACCTAAAGCTTCTTTAAAAGCTTCTCCTAAAGTTATTCCAACGTCTTCAATGACATGGTGATCATCGTAATTCTGTTTGTCTTCTGCGACAACCCTAGACGTTGAATTCATATAAAATAAAAGTGTAGAAAGCATGTGGTTGAAGAAATTTACCGGTGTTTTGACCTCAACTTCACCCTTTTGGTCTATGTTTAACTCGACCTCAACTTTAGTCTCTTTAGTCTCCCTTATTTTTCTCGAGACTCTATACAATTTTAACACCCCTCAAAGAGCCATTATAAAAACTCATACCTACAATCCCGTAATGAAAACCATAAGACTTAAGTTTTAATAAATCCCCTAAGCTCGAAATTCCGCCAGCGTATTCCTTTAAGCCTTTAACTAATGGAGTGTAGTTTTTAACGTTCTCGTCAATTCCACCTTTAGTACCTTCATTAGGGACGTAAGTAAAAATAAAACCTCTAACATCGAGTGTAACTAAATCTAAAACCTTTATATTACTTTTCTCCTTCCAACCTCTTATTAACACATAGCCTTGTTGGTCATAATCAATTGAAATTAATACTTTATCCTTTCCAACTCTCTCTAAAATTAAATCGAAGAGTTTAGGATTAGTAACTGGTAAAGTAGACAGCACTATTGCATTACATATAGAAGCTAAAGACTCAGCTTTATCAACACTTCTTATGCCTCCCCCAACCTGAACCCATTTAAACCCCAACTTACAAATCTCCTTAATAACTTGTTCATTATTCCCTGTTCCTTCTGCTGAATCTAAGTCAACAATGTGAACCGCATCGTAACCTTCATCAAGGATCTCCTTTGCTATTTTTAAAGGGTCACCTAAAACTAACCCGCTACCTCTTAACCCCCTAACCCTTTTTACGGCCTTCCCCTCACTGATATCAATGCTGGGCATTACTTTCATCCCTTTATCACCTTTTCTATGTCAACTACAACTATATCTCTAGCACCGTTCGCCATAACTTTAGCAATAACGTCCGGTAATTTATTTTCGTCAACAACAGTTATTACTTCCCATGCATCGCCTCTCGCTAATTTTGATAATGTTGGAGATAACATAGCCGGTAATACTTCAAGAATCTTGTCCAACTTAGAATCTGGTACATTCATAAACACCATTTTCTTATTTCTAGCACTTAAAGCACCCTTCATCATTGTAAGCACTAGGTTAATCTTGTCAGCCTCCTCAAACTTAACCCAATCTTTATTACCTATAACTACAGCACTAGTCTCCAACACCGTATCTATTGCCTTTAATCCATGTAATTTGAGCGTGGTACCAGTACTCATAACGTCTATGATTGCGTCTGCAGCACCTAACGATGGCATTACTTCCGCAGCACCACTAATTTTCACGATCTTGGCCTTTATTCCCTTTTCTTCAACATATTTTTTCGCAATATTATAATATTTCGTAGCTATCCTTATCTCATGCTTTATATCTTCTGGGTTTTCAACATTCCACCAGCTAGGTACAGCCAAAACGATTTTTGCCCTACCAAAATCTAACCTAATTAGCTCCTCAACCTCAACGCCAGATTCGACTACATAATCATAACCAGTTATACCGAGTTCTGCAGCACCGGCCTCAACCAAGTTCGGTATATCCTCAGTCCTTATCATAACTAGTTGTAACCCCTCCCAACTTGTGGGCACGATTAATGCTCTCTCATCGCTAGCTAAAGGCCTAATACCTACACTTAATAAGAATTGTAAAACTGGTTGTTGAAGTCTACCCTTATTTGGTATTGCGATCTTCAAGTATCTCACCCAGAGCTTTTAATAAAGCTTCTACTTGCTCCTTCGTACCTACTGAAATCCTATAAAAGCCACTGACTGGTTTCCTTATAACTATACCTTTACTCATCAAGGGGGTTAATAAATCCCTCTCGTCCTTCACAAATAGGAAGTTGGTATATGAATTATATACTTTTAAACCCAAGGATTTAAGTCCGCTTCTTAGGACTCCTCTGTTTTTAATAATCTCAGCCACAACTGTCTTCACATAAGTTGGGTCTTCCAAAGCCGTAATTCCAGCAATTAATGAGGGAAGAGCTATATCGAAGGGCGTTGACGCCTTCATTAAATTCTTTATAACCTCCTTATCTCCAATTAGGTACCCTACCCTATAGGATGCTAATGAAAAAGCCTTACTCAAAGTCCTTACTATTAAAAGGTTAGGGTATTCGTAAATCAGCTTTGCAAAAGATTTACCGTAAAACTCATAATAAGCTTCATCAACAACCACGAAACCTTTAGTCGTTTCAAGTAAAGTTTTAATTAATTCACAATCGAGTACTGGAGAACCAGTAGGATTGTTTGGGTTATCTATTACCACTAATCTAGCATCCTTACTTTCATTTATCAGCCTTTCTCCATCTTCACTCCACCATTCCTCGCCCTCTATTAGGTTAATCTTAACGTGTTTTAGGCCCCTAACTGAAGCATAAACTTTATACATACTATAAGATGGGTTATTTGTTACTATCTTATCACCAGCTTGAGAAAGGTTATAAAACACTGAACGTAAAGCACCATCTCCCCCTGGAGTTGGGAGGATGTTCTCTGGCTCTACACCACTATATTCAGCTGCTAAATTTCTAAACCTTTCCATAAGTTCTGGGTGTTGATATCTATTACCCATTTTAAGGTATTTCTCAACAGCCTGGATTATGTGGTCTGGTGGAGGAAATGGAGATTCGTTTAAGTGTAATCTTATCCCATCTTTTATATCATCGAAATTATACTCCTCTGCCTCTAAAAGCCAAGGGTATATTAGCCTTTTTAAATCCACGGTTGGTGCAATAAGAAACCCTACATAACTGATGTTAGCACAAAAATAAGCTTTACTGTTCCCTTCTTTAAAGTTTAAAAATTTAGATTTAGTGCTAAATTTTATGATAATAGACGAGATTCTAAAAAAGCCTAGGCTGGTACAAAGTTACTATTATAGCATTAACCTTCTGATAACCATTAAATCCGCAGAGAGGTTATATGAACAAGGCAGTAAAGTATGCATACAAGGTTTTGATAAAATCAAGTGGGAATTCTACCCCTTCGAGATAAAGTTTAAGCAAGAATGCGAGAGTGGTGCTGAGCTGATAGTCTTTGAGGCTGAAAAGGAAAGCGAAGTTCCGATAAAGTTCAGACTGGTGACTTCTTATAGACCGCTAAAATTAGGTGTTGATATAATAAAGATAGAAAAAATTCAACAGAATTTATATAGAACATCAATAGACGGAAACCTTTTTATGTTCAGAATTTTTAACGGAGAAATAAAGGAGGAAAACTTGTCCTCAGAGGACAATGAAATTCTATCTTTAGTTAGAGAATACGGCGAAATACCTCTTAAAGACCTAGTAAATATAATTTCTGGTAAGACTAGTAGCAGTAAGGATCACATTAGAAAAGAACTGTTTTTCTTAAAGGAAGTTGGGTTAATAGAAATAGAAAATGGAATTGTTTCACTCAATAAATATAGCAGGCTTAAGAGGTAATGCTTCTTTATTGTACTTACTTCTGTCCATGTTACTCACATTATCAACGACGATTTCATTAACTCCCAACTTATATGAGATATATTTAACACCTTGTTTTAGCAACTCTTCCTCATCAACGTCGTAACCCAATACAAGCTTTCTCATTTTATCATCTAACCCTCTGGCCTCTTCAAATATCTTCTGATACAGCCTAGCCTCACTTTGGTCTTTAGGTTTTATTTTACTCATTAACTCCTTTAAGGCTCCTCCACGTGAAACAATTTCTACTGCCTCCTTTAGAACTTTCATCTTCCCTTTGTCGGCCACGAAAATTCTAATTCTTTTAGGAGTGCCCTTATATACTGCTAAAATAGCCTGAACATCCTCTAGGACTTTATTGTGATATTCGTGAACCAAATCCGAGAAAATGTCAATGGCTGACTCTTCAACAGTAGGCCAGGAATCTAAACTTACGAAGGTGCTATGCCCTAAGGAGTGCCAGATCTCCTCAGCTAGATGAGGTGCAAAAGGTGATAACATCTTCACCCAGTTTTCAAAAATCTCCTTTAATAACTTGCCGTTAGGCTCTCTATTCTCGGCCTTTACCATTTCCATGTACTCATTTATGTAACTATTTAAATTATACAACAGATCATTAACCATACTTCTCAAATCTAAATTATCCATATATTTTGTGGAATTTGTAATCATTTGATAGAATTTTGACCTCAACCATTTCTCTGGGAAGCCCTCCTCTTTTCCTTTAAACTCGTCTAATTTCTTAGAGAGTTCATAATAATTCCTTAAAGTCTCTGCAACAGACTTAGCGTAACTTTCACTGAAATTGACGTCAGAACCCATATCAGCAGTAGAGGTTAATACTATCCTTACAACATCTGCACCATAAGTCCTAATAGCCTTCCTTAGCGGTATTATGTTTCTTAACGACTTACTCATCTTCTTCCCTTCATATAGTACGAATCCGTTAACTGCTATAGCCTTAGGCCATAATTCCTCTGGGAATATAGCTGCATGGTTAAAGATAAAGAAAGAGAGATGATTTGGTATTAAGTCCTTCCCACTGTGTCTAATGTCTAACGGATACCAGTACAAGAACTCATTTCTCATATCTTCTAACACCTCTTTTGGAATTCCAGACTTTTTAGAGACATCTTCAACGTTACCATTGCCTAACATCAAGTAATCCCAAACCTCATAAGTTAATTGTGATGGTCTAATCCCGTACTGCCTTATTTTGTGAGCTACTGTGTAAAAGGCCATATAAATTGTAGAGTCACTTAAACTCTCAATAATCCACTTCTTATCCCATGGTAATGGGGTTCCTAAACCTCTAGTTCTTGCACAAGCCCTCTTTTGTAACCAATCAGCTACAAACTCAAAGTCCTTCCTAGCTTCCGGTGGAATAAACCTCATTTGAGAAATCAGTTTTTTAGCTAACTCCTTCCATTGCGGATTACCATAGTCTAAGAACCATTGGTCCTTCAAAATCTTTACTACAACTTCATTCCCACACCTACAGTATACTGGCCTATTCATTATTTCATAGATCTTTCTGCCCAAGCCTTTACCCAAAAGGAATTCGGTAATCTTCTGCCTAGCCTCCGGTACGCTTAAACCTACTAACCCTTTCAACTCCTCAACGTATTCCGGCTTAACTAGCCCAGTTATATCCTTCAGTTTACCCTTATTATATTCAGTCCTATACACCTGCTCAGTTAATTTCTCTAAGTCTGCTTTGTTCTTAGGATTAGATTTTTCTACAACGTCTTTTGCTAAAGTATCACTTACTCCCTCAACCGTTATGACAGAGACTAGAGGTAAATCCGGCTTAACTTTCTTTAGGTAGTAATAGTCAAATGGAGCATGAGCTGGTACGCTCATCACAACTCCAGTACCCGTCATTGGGTCTACAAAGTCTGCTCCCAAAACAGGTATTTCCTTACCAGTAATTGGGTTAACTGCCTTGTATTTCAGTAATTCACTACCCTTCAAAGTCGAAACAGTTTTTAAATTATCAATCTGGAAGGATAACTTGAATGCCGCTTTTTCACTCATTATAAACTTTCTATTATCGAACTCCACCATAGCGTAATTCTCAGACGGATTAACCCATACCGCTACAGCACCGAATATTGTTTCTGGTCTTAATGTTGCCGCAGGTAAAATACCTAACTCTGACTGAAAGTAAATTAAAACGAATTCACCAATTTCTGGCTCCATATCACCTTTAGTATCATGCATGCCTACTGGGATGTGATGGACGGGACACCAACCTACCGGGTGAGTATCCCTTACTATGAAACCATTCTCTTGTAACTTTGTAAATTGCCATACTATAAAAGAGGAGAACTCTGGGTCTATAGTTGTGAACTCCCTCCTCCAATCAATGCTCAACCCTATCTCCTTCATCGCCTTTTTGATCTCTTCTTTGAAATAGTTCGCCATGAAAAGTGGATCTGCTAATTTCGATATTACATCCTTAGGTATTTCGTATATGTCTGTGAAAATTTCAATTAACTCCTTATCACCTTTCGCTACATCGTCAGCCATCGCTATAATTGGGGTTCCAGTGTAGTGAAAACCCATGGGGAAAAGTACATTATACCCTCTCATCCTCATATAACGGGCGTAAATGTCACAAGTTACATAAGTTCTTCCATGACCTAGATGAAACGGAGAATTAGGATAGGGGAAAGCAACTGTTGTGAAGAATTTTTTCCTACTCTTATCTGGGTTAGCCTCAAATATTTTACCTTTCTCCCATTCCTTTTGCCATTTTTCTGATATCTCGACTAAGAAATCAGCAAATCTCTTGGGCGTGGATATAGAGATCACCAAAAGACGTATATATTTAAGGTATTTAAAATATTACTGTGTTCACTCGAAAGGGGGATAGCGGAGAGACAGACGTTGTACAAAAAAGGGTAGGAAAGGATTCTCCCCTTGTCAACTTTTTGGGAGATTTAGATGAATTAAACTCGTACATAGGTTACCTAATCTCAAAACTACCATGGGATGACATGAAAAAAGACTTAAGAAAAGTCCAGGTAACTCTTTTTGAAATAGGTGAGGACTTAACTACAAATAGTCAAAAAAAGAAGATTGAAATGGAATACGTTAAATGGATAGAAGAAAGAACTGTAGAATACAGGAAAGAAACCGGACCAGTAAAGCTTTTCGTAATACCGGGAGGATCTGAGGAGGCAAGCTTAATTCATATTACAAGAGCCGTATGCAGAAGAATCGAAAGAAATGCAGTCAAATACTCAAAAGAACTACCAAAAATGAATAAGACAATCATCGTTTATCTAAATAGGTTATCATCACTTCTATTCGCAATGGCATTAGCTGCAAACAAGCGAAAAGGCATTAATGAGGAGATTTATGATATAGGAAAATTCTGGTAATTACTTTAGATTTTGTAGTACTGCAGAGTCAACATTCAAAAGACCAGCCCTAATTAATAACTCACAATTCTTGCAGATTTCCCTACCGTAACTAGTGGGCTCGCCACAGATTTTGCAAGTCGGTAGTTCCTCCTTTAAATTAGTCTCTTTTCTAACTCTCTCCGCTATCTTATCAAACTCCTCAATAATATTCAATAAAGTACCCGGTTTGATAGATTCTAAAGAATAAAGTAAATCCCTAACTTTAGCTCTCAAAGTAGGCCTCATTGAGATATAAGGACACTCAGTCTCTTGGAAGTTATAGCCTTTATAATAAGCATACATTGTAGTCTCCCATTCATAAATTTTTCGTAAAGGCTTAACCCTCAGCACGAATTTTGAGCTTAGTTTAATAGGCTTATCACCAAGCCTTACAAGCCTTATTATGTCTCCCCGAATAAGGTTTATAATTATAGCTTGGACTTCATCATCTAAATTATGACCGGTAACTACATAGTCAGCGTTAACTATTCTTCCAGCATTATTTATTAACTTCCTTCTAAAACCGCCACAAAAAGTACAGGCTGAAACGTTCAACCCCTTCTCTATTGCACTCTTTACCATCTCATCTAAACTATACCCAATACTTTTTTCGAAACTATCTTCTATTAGCTCAATCCCTAATTCATCTAAAAATTTCTTCAGTTGTTCAACGTGCTCCTTTCTGTTATAGCCATGTATTCCCTCAACAATGTTATAGGCTATTAGCCTATCATGATCTATGAAAGAGGCTAGAGTATCAGCTAATACATAACTATCTTTACCCCCAGATACCGCAAGTAATATCTTACCACCCTTGTCTAAGCCAATTTTTTCCGCTTCTCTCTTTACTCTTTCCCTAATATCCTCTATAAAACATTTCCTACAAAGTTTTCTACCAGAGTGGGGTTGAAAAACTTCTGCCTCCCTACTCCTGCATATATCGCAAATCATCTTTCCTTTCTCCCCTCTACCATCTTATTCCCACTAACCACCTCATCAATACTATGAATAGCACAGCCCTCCTCTTCTAAGACCTTTTTCACATCATCAAATTTAATATTACTACCCTCAATTACTATCATTAAGCCCATTGTTTCAACGTCCATATCGGTAACACTGATATTAACACCGTCAACTCCCTCTAGCTCAGAAACCTTTTCTGCCAATTCAACGATCGATATACCCCTTATAGGTTTTAGAACGTCAAGGACTAAACGTCTTATTGCCACTTTAAATCAATAAAGTATTTCCTTTTTAGCCATTTAAAACTTGACCTACTATCAAGTAAAAAATTGAGTAAAAAATTTAAAAAGGATTATTAGACCCCCTATATATTAGGGGGGTTGGGGTATGATGGGGGTTGTTAGCACTCCAAAAGTAGTGGGAAGGCAAGTTTATGGCTCACTTTACGACTGTGATGTTGACTTATTAAAAGACAGAGAAGCTTTAGAAGAGATAGTTAAAAACGCTGCAAAAGTAGGAAACATGACATTACTTGACATAAAATCATGGAAGATAGGGGAGGGAGTTAGCGTTGTCGCAATAGTGTTGGAAAGCCATATTACAATACATACATGGCCAGAATACAATTTCGCGACCGTAGACGTTTACTCTTGCGGTGCACATACAGACCCGATGAAAGCCTTTATATATATAGTTGAAAAATTGAAGGCTAAAAGATATACTCTGAACGAGGCTGATAGGTCATCAGACTTTTAATTGTAGGAGGAGGTATAGCAGGGTTATTAACAGCCTATAAACTCCTTGATTTTAAGCCAATTGTTTTTGATAGAAGACCTTTTTTAGGCAAAAAATGTACTGGAATCATAAGCTTTACTACTTTCCAAAAACTAAGAATTTCAAAGGAATTTATAGATAGAGATTTTAAAAAAATTTTCCTTCATTATAATGAAAAAATAATAGAAATAAACACATATATTGTTAGATTAAATAGGGAAAAATTAGAGAAATGGATAGGTGAAAATGTTAGCATCAAACTTAAAACTAATGCTATCATTAAAGGCTCTTCAGTTATTACGAATGAAGGGAAATACGAAGGTTTAGTAATTAATGCATCAGGGTGGAAAGGAAAAGCTAAATGGGTTAAAGCAATTGAATATTTAACAGAACCTATTGATGATGACGCAATCCACGTATATTTCGATTCTTCAAACAAGGGCGGATTCAGCTGGATAGTCCCTTTACCTTACGGAACACTCGTAGGAAGCTTAGGCTATGAAAACCCACAAAAGTATTTACCTAAAATAAATAAGAAAATATTAGACGTCCATGGTGGAGCGATTCCGAGAACGAAACCTACGTATGTAAAGTTAGGGATTGGTGACGTACTAGGACTTATCAAGATTTTTACCGGTGGTGGGATTTTTTCCATAGCGGAGATCTTAGAAGTAATGAGAGAGAGCATAGATGGGCGTATAGAGAAACACGAGGAAAAATTCAAGGAATTGGCTAAAGAGATAAATAAGCAACACACTTATCTTAACCTAGTAGAGAAAGTATGGAATATTGTATTAAAAACTGGGTTTTTGCTGTTCGACGGAAAGACTATAAACGTAGATAGAGAATTCGACTTGCATTCATTACTTATTTCCAGATTTCTCTCTCACTAAATTATAACAACCTTCGCCCTTTTCAATAACGCCCATTTCAATTAATTTTTGAATAACCTTTTCTGGTTCCGAAACACCTAACGCCTTCAGTTCCCTAACAGCTATTATTTCGCCAACTGAAACAACATTCATAAAATATTTTTTAGCAACCTCTATTTCCTTTTCTGACAAAAGAATCACCTTATAAGCTTCAATTTTATATATATAGTAAAAATGTCAGTTAAAGCTTACTTTCAGTTAATTAGAATACATAACGTGGTTGGATCCGCGATATCGGCCTTCATGGGATTTGTCGTTGCCTCTAATTGGAGCATTAATCCAATAAAATTAGTAGTGAGTATGCTAGTAGTAGCTTTAGTAGCTGCTGGAGGATACGTTATTAATGACATTTATGATATTGAAATTGATAGAATTAACAAACCCTACAGACCATTACCCTCAGGGGTGATCAGTATAAGAAAAGCGTTCATAATTACATGGAGTACATTTATTATTGGAGCCTTATTCTCAGCGATTTTGGGCGTTTACCCATTTATACTAGCCCTAGTAACAATCATACTTTTAGTTTTTTACGCAAAAAAGTTAAAGAAAGAGGGAATAGTGGGGAATTTCGTAGTCGCTCTAACTTCTGCGTTATCTGCATTTTATGGGGGTCTCGCATATTTTAATGGTAATTGGTTCTATCGTGTGACTATCCCAACGCTTTTCATCTTCTTCTTTACATTATCTAGAGAATTTATAAAGGGAATAGAAGATGTAATTGGTGATAAGGAAAACGGAGTTAAAACCCTTGCTGTAAAACTGGGAATAACAAGAACATGGACTATTTCTAAAATCATTTTACTACTCTTGCTCATTACCTCTCCGATACCCTTCTTTTTAGGGTTTAATATTATATATTTGCTCGGAATAATTTCACTTGATTCAATTTTAGCTTATATCATATTCTTGGAAAACACTATAGAAAGCGCTTCAAAGGCCAGAAGCCTAATGAAAATTTATGCTTTAGGTACTTTAGTACTTTTTGCGTTAGGTAGCTTGAGAATTTGACAAAAATTTCTATTTAATCTGTAGAGTTTTATCAAATATTTTCCTATATCCCGCTTTAATACTGACTACTCTGATATTTAATATTCCTTTCTTAAACCCGTTTAACTTTACCGGGTATTCAATAACACTATTAGGTTTTATATTCTCAAAAACTCTGTAATTAATTGAAATACCATTAAGTAAAACGTTAATAATTACTTTATCGAGATTTATTTCACTGTTACTTACAGCCTTGACTGTTAATGAATCACCTTCCAGTGAATAGTCTATATCAACATCTATTTTAGGAACCTTATATTTTAGGCTATAGAATGCATATACATATCCTAGGCTTTTTGAATTTTGGGAAACCGATTTAACTTCTATCTCTCCAGTCTTATTAAACTTTATTTCTTCTGGTTCATCACCACTAATTTCATAATTGTCTACTATTAGCTTACCTTCCTTATCGTTATTAACTATTAAATAACATTCCCCATTACATTGAAAAGTAGCATGCTCCAAAGGCCTTAAAGCTAATACTCCAGACATTAAGTTATAATTTGTAATAAACTGCTCTGCCTTATAAAACGCTATATACCCTATACTTTCCAGTGAAATTTCTTGTAAACCTTTATAGCTTACACTGAATTCGTTCTTACCTATTTTAGCTAACGGTGTTATGTCATAAATTATAGAAGATAATTTTAAAGTACCGGTGTCTATCTCAATATTAGGCCTAAATTCTTTAGTCAAGGAGAACTCGTTCAACCATAACCTCCATTTAGGCTCAACATCCCTCCTTCGCTTAATATTTAATACAACATATAGCTTTTCCGGCTTATATTCTAAGTCTATGACATAATTAAATGACTTCTCATGACCGCCTAGTTTAATGGACTTCACCAGGAAGTCGTAAGTTACAGTACCGTCAAAGGTACCGGTGTCGAAGGACACAATATTTCCTAATGGCATATATTAATAATCTATCATAAAAAAATAAAGTGAATGATTTCAAAGGTACTCGCATATATTAAAAAATCGGATTTGGTAGTTGAGGTTCTAGATTCAAGAGAACCAGACTTGACTAGGTCTAGAGTAATAGAAAATTACGCTAAAAAACTAGGTAAAAAAATCTTAATAGCGATAAACAAAGGCGATTTAGTCCCTTTAGAAGTTTTGATAAAATGGAAAAATTATATAGAGAGAAAAGACAAAATACCAACAGTTTATTTAGCAGCAACTTCTCATTTGGGTACTAAAGTACTAAGAGACAAATTGAAAGAACTGTTGAGGGGAGAAGGGACAGTAATTTTTGTAGGTTATCCTAAAACTGGAAAGTCATCAATAATCAACGCACTGAAGGGAAGAGGGTCAGCCACAACATCAAAACATCCAATGGCGTATGGACATACTAAAACTATTCAGCTGTTCAGAATAGAATCTAAAATCTACGCATGGGATTCACCGGGTATAATCCCTCCAGACGGTAATGATCTGGAGAGAGTAATAAGGGGGATAAACGTTGATAAATTAGAAGATCCAGTAAGGGCCGCCAAGTTACTCTTCGACAGGATCGAGAGCTTTAATATAAACTCAATAAAAAATGCGTATAAATTTGACTTTAAGGACTATTACGATTTCTTAGAAAAGCTCGCATTAAAGAGAGGTTGGATTTATAAAAAGACGCACGAGCCAAATATTGATGAAGCGGCAAAGGCTTTTATTCGTGATTATCATGAAGGAAAAATAATTTATTACACCCTACCACCACAAGATAAGTTAGATGATTAAACTAGTAGTCTTCGACGCGGACAAGACTTTGTGGAATCATCATAACATATCTTTATTTGAAGAACCACTAAAGATTATTAACCAAAACTCCATAGAAGACTCAAAAGGTAACAAGCTTACATTATTTCCCTCAGTTAGAGAGACCTTACAAGAGTTAAAAGAAATGGGGCTCTATCTAGCCTTAGCCACATGGAATTTACCAGAAAAGACGCAATTAGTTCTGAAAGCCTTGGAACTTGATCACTTTTTTGACTTAGTAGTTTCTCATGATTATCCGTTTAAGTTCTTATATATCAGTGAAATTATTAGCAGGTTTCACGAAAAAGGAATAAACCTAAAGCCAGATGAAATTGTGTTCATAGACGATAGGAAAATACATTTCGGCAATACATGGCTGTATATAGGTAATGTTGTTTGTCTTGAAATGTGGGGTGATATAAACGACCATAGACAGATAGTTGAAAAAATAAAAACTATTTATAATTCTAACGAGTTTAGTGAAAAGAACTACAGTAATGCTTAAAAATATAAAGCTATATTAAACCCATTGTGAAAAAGATGATAGGTGACTGTACCCTCCAAGTCTAAAACTATTTCTAAAACTAGAATATATCAAGTTATTAACAAAGAAATACGAATCAATACTTTACTCCTTGCTAAAAAGAGGTGAGGATTATGCCGACTGGAGCTAGAATTACAATAGATGCTCTAAAAAGAGAAGGAGTAAAGGTAATCTTCGGAATACCAGGATTGTCAAACATGCAATTATATGATGCTTTCATAGAAGATTTAAAGAACGGAGAACTAAGGCACGTACTAATGAGGCATGAACAAGCCGCAGCTCACGCAGCGGACGGTTACGCCAGAGCATCTGGCGTACCCGGAGTGTGTACTGCGACTTCTGGCCCCGGAGCCACTAACCTAGTGACTGGGTTAATAACCGCCTATTGGGATTCATCACCGGTAATAGCAATTACTGGGCAAGTACCTAGAAACTCTATAGGAAAAATGGCGTTCCAAGAAGCGGATGCAATGGGAATTTTCGAACACATCACCAAGTACGTAGTGGAGATTAAGAAACTGGAAGAAATACCAATATGGATAAAGAACGCATTTTATATTGCTACTACGGGGAGACCCGGACCAGTAGTAGTAGATATTCCAAGGGATATATTCTATGAGAAAGTAGATGAGGTCAAGTGGCCAGAAAAACCTATGGTCAAAGGATATAAGGAGTTCCCTACTATAATTGATAGACAGAAACTGAAGAAAGCTGCTGAAATACTAATAAACGCTGAGAGACCAATAATTTTAGTAGGAACTGGTGTAGTATGGTCTAATGCAACGCAAGAGGTATTAGAACTGGCAGAATTGTTACATATACCAATTATTTCAACATTCCCCGGCAAAAGTGCAATACCCCATGACCACCCATTATACTTCGGTGCAATGGGATATTACGGAAGAGCAGAAGCTTCAATGGCCGCCCTAGAATCTGACGCGATGTTGGTAGTAGGTGCTAGGTTTAGCGATAGGACTTTTACATCCTATGACGAGATGATAGAGACAAGAAAGAAGTTCATTATGATCAATATAGATCCTTCTGATGGAGAAAGGTCGATAAGAGTTGACGTGAACTTAGCAGGAGATGCCAAGATCTTACTCAGAGAGTTGAAGAAGGCTATAATAGAACTAGGAATTAAGAATGAACACAGTAATTGGATAAAGAGATTAAAAGAGTACAAAGAGTATTATGAACAATTCTACTACTATGATGAGCCTAATAAACTTAAACCATGGAAAGTCTTAAAGACGATAAGGAACGTTCTACCTAGGGACGCAATAGTCACCACTGGAGTTGGACAGCATCAAATGTGGGCAGAGGTATTCTGGGAGGTATTAGAACCTAGAACATTCTTGTCTTCAACTGGTATGGGAACTATGGGTTTCGGATTACCAGCTGCAATGGGAGCTAAATTAGCTAGACCAGACAAAGTAGTAGTCGATCTGGACGGAGATGGTTCATTCTTAATGACTGGAAATAATTTAGCCACAGCTGTGGACGAACATATTCCAGTTATTTCAGTAATATTCGATAACAGGACTTTAGGGTTAGTAAGGCAAGTTCAAGATCTATTCTTCGGTAATAGAATCGTAGGAGTAGATTATGGCCCTTCACCAGATTTCGTGAAACTAGCTGAAGCTTTTGGAGCGTTAGGCTTTAACGCAACAAGCTATGAAGAGATAGAGAAGAGCTTAAAGACTGCAATGAAAGAGAATGTTCCGGCAGTTATAAGGATCCCGATTGATAAGGAAGAATTGGCATTACCCACCTTACCACCTGGTGGGAGATTAAAACAGGTGATAGTACGTGACCCAAGAAAAAGTAGTTAGAGTGGTAGGTTATTACAGAGATCCAGGGTTCTTGGAGAGAATTGTAGGAGCGTTTAGGAAACTACTGATGGATGTCAATTGGATTCAAGGAAGAAAAATAAGCGATGACGGGTTGTATGAAGTTTATATGGGCGTTCCGTATACAAACAATTTCGATATTGCAATACAGAATCTAAGCAAAACAGTAGACGTAGAAAAAGTAGAGGTATTGGAAGATGCTGTGATCAAGACTTACATTATAAAGAGGGATGGCACGATAGTTCAGAGGGAGCCATATATGGCAAAAGAATACGACATAGTTGTTTTTAAACCGGAATTTACAAAAGTTACTGTAAGAAGTTGGGGGATCGTAGTTGGCAAAGATATATACTGATAAGGATTCAAGCCTAGATCCAATTAAAGACAAAGTAATTGCTGTATTAGGATACGGGAGTCAAGGTAGAGCTTGGGCACTTAATTTAAGGGATTCTGGACTTAAGGTAATTGTTGGGTTAGAAAGAGAAGGGAAGTCGTGGAAATTAGCTGAACAAGAAGGGTTTAAACCAGTACATACTGAAGAAGCAGTGAAAAATTCGGACATCATCATATTTTTAATACCCGATATGGTACAAAGAACAGTATACCTAGAAAAAGTAAAGCCATATTTAAGAGAGGGAAATGATTTAGTCTTTGCACATGGATTTAACATACATTATAGGCTTATAGAACCACCAAATAATGTAGATGTTTACATGATAGCTCCCAAAGGGCCAGGGCCAATAGTAAGGGAATACTTTGTAAAGGGTGGTGGTGTACCAGCACTTGTTGCAGTACACCAGAACTATAGTGGTAAAGCATTAGAAAAAGCTTTAGCAATAGCCAAAGCTATAGGCGCTACTAGGGCTGGAGTTATAGAAACAACATTCAAGGAAGAAACTGAAACAGACTTATTTGGAGAGCAAGTTGACCTAGTGGGCGGAATAACTCAGCTTATGAGATACGCATTCCAGGTGCTTGTAGAGGCTGGATACCAGCCTGAGATAGCATATTACGAAACCATTAACGAAATGAAAATGATAGTTGATTTAATTTACGAGAAGGGTTTCGAAGGAATGTTAAAAGCTGTATCTGATACGGCAAAATATGGTGGAATGACAGTGGGTAAGTTCGTAATTGATGAAAGTGTCAAACAGAGAATGAAACAAGCTCTAGAGAGGATTAGAAGTGGAAAGTTCGCTGAAGAATGGATAGAAGAATATAACCGTGGTTCACCCATAATAAAAGAAGGGTTAAAAGAGATAGAGAATAGTCTTGAAGAGAAAGTTGGAAGGGAAGTAAGAGAAATATCCTTAAGAGGAAAGCCTAAATCCTAATTTTTTAAAATATTCATGTGGCAACGAATAAAACTCGTGGTTCTTCTCTTGAGCGATATGTTGTATCTAAACTAAGAGATAGAGGTTTTGCAGTAATAAGGGCTCCTGCTAGCGGTTCAAAAAGAAAAGATCACGTCCCAGATATAGTGGCTTTAAAAAACGGCTTTATATTATTAATAGAGATGAAGAGTAGAAAAAGTGGGGATAAAATATATATTGATAGAGAGCAAGGAGATGGAATAAAGGAATTTACTAAGAAAAGCGGCGGGGAACTTTTTATAGGTGCTAAAATCGATAAAGATTTGAAGTTTATAAAATTCGACTTACTTAAGAGAACTGAGACTGGGAACTATTTAGTAGATAAGGAAGTTATGGAGAAAGGATTAAGCTTTGAGGAATTAGTAAGATATGTAGAGGGTAAAATGTCTAAAACCCTTGACACTTTCTTTTAACTAATCTGAGAATTTAACCCTTATCTTAATCTTGTGTTTCTTTTCATATCTCTTCAGCTTGCTTACCAATTTCTTATTGAATAGTCCTATTTCTTCTTTAGGAATAGTTATAACGTACTCGCCATTTTCATAAGTTACCGAGGCTGAAGGAATAATGTTATTTACAACATTCTCTAACTTCTTTTGTAAAGAGTCCGTAACTATATTACCCACTGGGACTATCATTGTCTGCTCCCCAAATACATAAATTTCGTACTCAACCTTATCAGTAATTAAATCCCTAACCTCAACTACCGGCCTCGCTAAATCTGCCTCTCTTAACCCAGTAGGTACTTTTACTGTCATATCTAAACTATACACCTTGGCCACGTTGCCATATTGGATAAATACTATAGTATCTAGAATATTAGGAATAGTACCTATATCTACCCTATTTATAAACCTATGAATTGCGTCAATAGGCGTTGTAGCGTGAACTACCCCAATCATACCTATACCCGCTAATCTCAAATCAATATATAATTTGAAATCTTCATCGTTCCTCATCTCGTCATAAACAGTGTAATCTGGTCTGCTTAACAAAAGTATGTCATGGAGTTCACCAACCTCAGCATAGTTTTTAGAATATTGTGTAATTTCGGGTGGTAAGTGCATATCTCTAGGAGACTCTATCGTTTTAACTACTTTGTTCATCCTCATATAAAATTCTGCTAGGGCTTGAGCAAAAGTAGTTTTACCCATCCCCGGAGAACCGGCAATTAATATGCCTTCGGCCTTCTCCTTTAATCTGTTCAGAAGTTTTTCATTTAAATTGTAATCCTCTAACCTTTTTCTGGCAACAGGTCTGGTTATCGTTATTTCCCAGCCATCACTTAACGGGGGCCTTATTATTACAATCCTATAGTTACCTAGTTGAACTATAGTAGATCCCTTCCTTTCAATTTCAATAAACGAGTCTTTAACATAGCTCACGGCAGAGAGGATCTCATTTACGATCCTTTTAATATCTTGGCCAGTTAAGATATCACTACTCAGTTCTACGAATTGCCAGTTACCGGGTCTCCCTTTCTTAGCCTTAGGAGTGGTACCTTCTTTCAGATGTACACTCATAGTGTTCTCATCAAACATTTTTTCTATTTCAAGCTCTTTTTGTTCTGGTGATAAATATATTACTTCTACACTCATACTTTCACTTAACTTCTTTTGTATCTCGTCTGCTGTAACTATAACACAATCATGTACCGAACAGTAATCCCTTAAAGCCTCATTAACAGAAGAGTACTTTCTATCCTCATCCCCTACTATCTCAAAGCTTACTAATAGTTCATCAGCTACTTCTCTTAGCTTTTTAACTTCATCTAAAGCTATTTCTGCGGTGACTAGGCCTTCCCTCGCTTCCTTTTCTATTTCATTTAAAAGGGCTTTATGGATTAGAATATTACCATAGATTTTCTTATTTAAAAGGAAGTTTGAAGCCCCATGAATTAAGGCTGATTTGTCAAACATCAGATCTTTTGGAGGCACGCCAGATATACCCTTACAGTTTAAAATTGATTTCTTAACTTAAAAATTATCTTTTAACCTTCTTTAGTAAGTATTCATGAACAGTTGTAGTGTTTGATAATTCAGGGTGAAATGTAGTTGCAACCATATTCCTCTGTTCAGCCATAACTATAACCCCTTGTAATGAAAGTAAACCCTTAGCGTCATTCCAGGTTTTAACTATCGCTGGAGCCCTAATGAACACAACCCTTCCTTTATTTCCACCAATAATCGAAAAATCGAGCTCTGCCTCAAAACTCTCCCTTTGTCTACCATAGTAATTTCTAATCACTTGTATGTCCATCTCTCCTATTAGAGGTTGCGATTTTTTACCAACTTTAGCATCACTTACATCTTTAGCTAACATTATTGCACCCGCACAAGTGCCTAATACAGGTAAGCCTTCCTTAATCTTATTCCTTAATTCCTCTAAAACACCGAGCCTTTGGGCTACAATACCAATTGTAGTACTTTCACCACCAGGGATTATTATACCATCTAAGTTTTGCAAATCTTTAGGCTTCTTTACAGCGACTACCTCACCATCCCATTTTAATTTCTCTAAAGCTCTCTTTGTTTGTAAAGCGTGCTCCTCAAAACTACCTTGATACGCTAGAATTCCGATTTTCATTAACTACCCCTCACTTGTAATAGTTCCTCTGGCTTTAACGTCTTTATATCAATTCCCATCATACTTTTACTCTCGCTCACCATCTTTTGAGCTTCTAATACTATTTCTGGATCCTCCCAGTTAGCTGTTGCTAGAACTATTGCCTTAGCTCTCTGATCAGGGTCTGTGCTTTTGAATATTCCAGATCCTACAAATATTCCATCAGCACCTAACCACATCATTAAAGCAGCATCAGCTGGAGTAGCAATACCCCCTGCTGCAAAGTTGACGACGGGTAATCTCTTCAGTTTGACAGTCAGTTCTACTAATTGGTACGGGACGCCATATTCCCTAGCCTTCTTTAACCTATCCTCTTCGGCCATGTTCATGAGTAAAGAAATTTCACCGTTAATTAACTTCATATGCTTTACAGCCTCACTTACATTACCCGTTCCGGCTTCTCCTTTAGTTCTTATCATCGATGCACCTTCATTTATTCTTCTTAGTGCTTCAGCTAAACTCCTAGCACCATTTACAAATGGAACCTTAAATTCCCATTTATTAATGTGATGCTCTTCATCAGCTGGTGTTAAGACTTCGCTTTCGTCAATCATGTCTACGCCTAAAGCTTCTAATACTCTAGCCTCATAATAGTGACCTATCCTAACCTTAGCCATTACTGGAATTGTAATTGAGTTCATTACTTCCTCAATGATTTTGGGGTCAGCCATTCTAGCGACTCCTCCGCTCTTTCTAACATCATAAGGTAGTTTATCCAAAACCATTACCGCAGTAGCTCCAGCCTCCTCAGCTATCTCAGCTTGAGTTACGTTGGTAACATCCATTACAACTCCTCCTTTCTGGAATATAGGAAAGGCATGTTTTACCATTGCTGTGCCTTGTGCTGGCAAAGTTTCTGGTAATGAAGGTGAGATTTGAAGTAGACCATTATCTCTTAAAACATCTTTTAACTCTGCTAATTTATAAAAGAATTGCTCAACTTCAAAAAAACTCAGTTCATAGAGTCTCATAACATGAGATTATAGCAACTTATTAAAAAACTTTGTCAATTTAATATAAACGGGTTTTTTGTTTCCTTTCCTCTTCAGCTCTAATTCTTATAATACCCAAGAATACGGCGCAATTAATACAATAACACTTAGTAACGGGATATCTCATAATTATTGCACCCTTTTTCTCTAACTCTGCTGCTAACGCTGGGTCAACTGGACTATAGGGTTTAGTAACACAAACAGCCTTATCCTCTGGTATTCTAGCTCCGCATTGATCACAATAAACATAACCTACGTGACCCTTATCGCCTTTTCTTCTACCTCTATTCTCCCTCTTCTTAGGCAAAAATTTACACCCTCACATTATACACTCCATTATTTTTAATAAGTTTTTGCCAGCCTTAGTGTTGTCTTTGCTGGTTTTTTACAAACAACACATTGGCTTTTTGAAACATCTCTTTTACTATCTAAAGGAATCCCTAACACCTTGCCCCCTACTAAATCTTGTAGTTTAAGCCCACATTCATTACTCCCGCACCACGGTACTTCAACTATTCCAGCCCTATTTTCAATTAATTTCTTAGCCTCCTCCAAGTCCTCAGTGTATTTTTGTTTGCTCTCTAAGAATTTCTTAGCCCTGTCCTTCAAATCTTTACTAATCTTATCCAATAACTCTTGAACTGATTTAATAACCTCCTCTCTCTTAACGCTTACCCCTTCAAGAGTGTCTCTTCTCTTCATAAATACCGTGCCATCTTTTAATTCCCTTGGCCCTATCTCTATCCTAACTGGTACCCCTCTTAATTCCCAAATATAGAACTTCTCTCCGGGTGTTTTTTCTGGGTCTTTATCTATTACTGTTGTTATCCCATTCGAATTGAGCTCATTACTTATTTCCTCACAATATTTAAGAATTTTTTCAGTAGTAGAAAGATTATCCTTAGCTGGGATTGGAACTATTACTACTTTAATTGGAGCTACCAGGGGTTGTAGTACCATTCCGTGATCATCCCCATTAATCGCTATTAGCACTGCAATCACCCTATCAGAAATACCATAACTAGTTTGATGAGGATAGTCTAAAGTGCCATCTTTCTTCTGTATCTTAAAGTCAAAAGCTTTTGTAAAGTGTTGTCCTAAATGATGAACAGTACCTATTTGTAAAGTTCTAGAATCTGGCATCACTGTATCGAAGGCTATAGTGTATTCAGCCCCAGCAAACTTATCCCATTCAGGTCTTTGTGATATTACATATGGAATCCCGAGTTCATCAAAAAACTTCTTATAAATTTCTACGGCCTCCTTTACTTGTCTCTCTGCGTCTTCATAAGTTTCATGAAGAGTATGAGCCTCTTTAAATGTAGTTACTTCCCTTAGCCTTATCATTGGCCGGGTAGCCTTAGTCTCATAACGGAATATACTAACAATCTGATAATACTTTTTAGGAAGTTGTTTGTAGCTTTGAATCCAAAAAGATTCCATGAAAGTTATTACAGTCTCACTAGTTGGCCTTAAAGCCAATTTGACGTCCAAATCCTCTTCTCCGCCTCTAGTAACCCAGTATACTTCTCCTTCAAAACCCCTTATATGCTCACTTTCTTTTTTTAATAAATCCTCTGGAATTAACATTGGAAATAATACTTCCTCATGTCCAGTTGAATCAAGAAGTTTCCTCATCAGATCTGTTACTGCTCTCCTTATCTTAAACCCGTAAGGCATCCATACACCCATTCCTTTTACGGGGTATCTACCATAGTCATATACTTCAGCCTCTCTTATAACCCAGTCAAACCATTCCGAGAAGTTGTTCTCCCATTTCTCTCTTGTTAATTTCATGCTATAAGGGTAAGAAGAAAATAGGTAAAAAAGCCTTATTCTCTTGAATTCAAACTTTTGCGAATAACATTAGTACTGCAAATAGGATTCCGTATAATACGATTCCCTCACCAATAGCTACGAAGACTAATACAGTACCGAACATCTCTCTTTTCTCGGTCAAAACGCCAATACCAGCAGCTGCAGCCATTCCAACAGCAATCCCAGCACCTACTGCTGCAAGGCCTATAGCTAATCCAGCACCAATATTTAAACCCTCAAACCCTTGGGGTGTATCATAAGCTGCTTGAGCACTAGCTATTATTGCTGGTATAAGTAGCGGTAAAATAAGCGAGGCTAGCAGTGCTTTCTTCATATGGAGACCCTCAAAGTTTATTTCGGCACTTCCTTTAAAATATTTCTCTTTATATTCTCTAATTCTTCAACTCTTTGTGATAACAACTTAGAATATTCATCATTAAGTTTTTTTAAGATCTCAGATTTCTTCTCATCTAATTTAGATTTGAGAATATTTATATACTGTTCAGCCAACCTTCTCAGCCCTCCTTCTCTGTAAAATCCTCCTAATAGTTTTTAATCTAACAAATTCTTCTCTTCTACGATCATCAAGAACACGTTTAATATACTTTGCTGATGAGATATAATAAGGTAGAATAGAGGTATCAATAGCATTAATTAACCTTTGAGTTTTCCTAAGTTCAGCGGTAAGTGATCTTATTGCAGACTCCATCTCAACTAATAATAAGATCTTCTTAAAGGCTTCAGCCATCTCCCTTTGAGATTTCGTAATATATGGCGACATTTCCACCTCCCCAAAAGGTTTTTGAGAAATTGAGTTTTCATCTAACTCAACTATTGGTATTCTCACACCAAAAAGTAATTTAGTTGCGCTCTTAACTTGAAGGGTTGGGGGAATATTATTAGCGTATTCTTCAATAGTATTTATACCTTCAGCTACAACACCGTCTAAATATGTTGAATAAACGTCTTTTAATACCTTATTAACTTCCTTATAAACTCTCTCATATTCCGTAGCATACTCTCTTAAATAAATTAAGAGAACTTCCCTTTTATTTTCTAAAAGTCTTTTTATGTTTCTAGTTAATTTAATCTGCCTATTTAAGTTGATTAAGTTTATTTTTGTTGGTAAAATTTTTCCAGAGCTCATTTCTGCTGACCCTTATATTTAGGGTGATACTTCTTTATGTATTCACTACGAATTAAGCCTAGTTCAGATTCTGGCAATGTTGCCAATATTTCCCAGCCTATATCTAACGTTCTTTCAATATCCCTATTCTCAGTAAAACCTTGGTTTATGAATTTTCTCTCAAACTGTTCCGCGAAAATTAGGTATTTCCTATCAACTTCTGACAAGCTATCTTCACCAATGATTGCAGCTAAACCTCTAATATCTTGTGCCTTAGCATAAGCAGCGAATAATTGATTAGATAAATCTTTATGATCATCTCTTGTCTTCCCCTCGCCGATTCCATCTCTCATAAGCCTTGAAAGGCTCATGAGAACATTAATAGGAGGATAGATCCCTTTATTAAATAGAGATCTGTCGAGCGTTATTTGTCCTTCAGTTATATAACCAGTTAAGTCCGGTATAGGATGAGTAATATCATCATTAGGCATGGTAAGTATTGGCATCTGAGTAATCGACCCCTTCTTACCTTTTACCTTACCAGCTCTCTCGTAAATTGTGGCTAAATCCGTATACATATAACCAGGGTAACCTCCTCTACCAGGGACTTCTTCTTTTGACGCGCTTAATTCCCTTAAAGCTTCACAGTAGTTAGTCATATCTATAAGGATTGCTAGTACGTGCATATCCTTTTCAAACGCTAAATACTCTGCAAGAGTTAATGCTGTTCTTGGTGTTAAGATCTTTAGAGCTGGAGGATCATTAGCTAAACTCATGAACATCGCAACCCTATTTATTGCCCCAGTCTCTTCAAAGAACTTTCTAAAGAATAAGTACTCGTCGTATCTTATACCTATTGCTGAAAACACTACCACGAAATTACTTTCCTCACCCCTAACCGTTGCTTGTCTTGCTATTTGAGCAGCAATCATATTTGCTGGTAATCCACTACCACTGAAAATCGGTAATTTTTGCCCCCTTAACAACGATATTAAGCCATCAATTGCTGAAATTCCAGTTTGAATAAACTCTTCCGGATAATCCCTAGTTGCGGGATTGATGGGAGCACCATTTATATCTCTCTTCTCTCCACTTATAACCGGAGGACCATTATCTAAAGGTTCTCCTAATGGGTTGAAAATCCTACCTAACATTTCTTCAGAAATCTTTACTTCTAAACCCCTACCTAGGAACTTAACTTTAGTACCAGTGGGTGAAATTCCAGTAGTGCCTTCAAAGACTTGAACAAACGCGACACCCAATTGAGAATCAACCACTATACCTCTTCTTTTACTACCATCTGGCATCTCAATTTCCACTAATTCGTTATATGCAGCATCACTAACTCCTTGCACTGCTACTAACGGTCCCTTTACCATAGAAATATTTGAGTACTCCCTAACGTTTAACAAACTCATCCTCCCACCTCCTTTAATAACTCATCAAATGATGCTTTTAACTTATTCTCAATCTCGTCAATCTTATTCAACTCATCGTTTTTAATAGTATACTTAATTCTTACAATATCCGGTTCTATTGGCCCGACCTTGTCTAAAATCTTCTTAAGCGGAAGCCCCTTACTTAACAAATCGTTTGCCTGAGTATAGAAGATATATATTAACCTCATTATCCTTACTTGTTTCTGAGGACTTGAAAAGGCATCTATGTCATCAAACGCGTTTTGCTTCAAATACGCATCCTTAATTAATTTAGCTGTTTCTAGTACAAGTTTATCCTTTTCTGAAAGTGATTCCGGCCCCACTAATCTAACTATCTGCTTCAATTCATCCTCCCTTAGTAATACTCTAACCATTGTACTTCTCATTTCTAACCAATTAGGGTCAACATTCTTATGCCACCAGGTTGCAACTAGATCCACATATTGAGAATAGCCTTGAATCCAATTTATTGCTGGATAGTGTCTCGCGGAAGCTAAAGCTGGGTCTAAAGGCCAAAATACCCTTACGAAACGTAAGGTATTACTTGTGACTGGTTCTGTAAAGTCACCACCTGGAGGAGATACAGCTGAGGCTAATGTTACAGAACCAAACCTCTCCGGATTGCCCAATGCTATAACCCTCCCAGCCCTTTCATAATATTCAGCTAAACGTGATGGCAAGTAGCTTGGGAACCCCTCTTCAGCTGGCATCTCTTCCATTCTTCCTCCTAAGTCTCTTAATGCCTCAGCCCATCTACTTGTCGAATCAGCTACAGTCAGAACGTCATACCCTTGGTCTCTGAAATACTCTGCCATTGTAACACCTACATATATACTGGATTCCCTAGCCGCTACCGGCATATTACTTGTGTTTGCGACTAGAATTGTTCTTTGGAGTAATGGCTTCCCAGTCCACGGATCTTTAAGTTTGGGGAACTGTCTTAATTCATCAGTCATCTCATTTCCTCTTTCTCCGCAACCTACGTAAATCACTATTTTTGCAGCAGACCATTTGGCCAGGCTTTGTAAAGTTACTGTCTTTCCGCTTCCAAATGGACCGGGTATCGCGGCAGTACCTCCTTTAGCTATCGGAAAGACTGTATCAATAACTCTGGTTCCAGTAAGTAGTGGTTCCACTGGGTCTAGTTTCTCTTTATAAGGCCTTGGTACTCTCACGGGCCATTTATGATACATCTTTAGATCTTTTTTATCGCCGTTCATATCTAACGTTGCAATGACTTCTTCAACCGTATAGTCACCTTCAGAGACAATCTCTTTAACTATTCCATGAACATTGGGGGGGACTAATATTCTATGTTCTATCAACTCAGTCTCTTGAACAATTCCTAGTACATCCCCAGGCCCTACTTTATCACCCTTTTTAACCTTAGGTACGAAGTGCCATTTCTTATTTCTATCTAAAGCAGGCAATTTTATTCCCCTAGCTACAAAAGGAGATTTTGTAACATCGGCTATAGTGTCTAAAGGTCTTTGAAGCCCGTCATATATCTTACCTAATAAACCGGGACCTAATTCGACAGATAAGGGGGCGCCAGTTCTATATACTTTTTCCCCGGGTCTAATATTGGAAGTATCTTCATAAACCTGTATGTAAGCCCTATCTCCTTCAATTCTCGTTATCTCTCCTACTAGTCTTAAATCTCCAACCTCAACAACTTCAAACATTTGTGCTTCTCTCATACCATCTGCTATTACTAAAGGACCATTTACTCTTACCACACGACCTTCCATTACCATTTTCACTCACCGAAAAGAATCTTAGCTATTTCATCTCTTATATCGTCAAACACTTGACTTAAAACTGTTTCAAGAGTAAAATCCCTCAATAGACTTTGATCTGGATAGAAAATTTTAATCCCAGCTTTAATTGTATTGTCAACCTCTACGTTACCTTTAATTTTGAACTCCTTTAGAATTGATTGTATTAATCCCTTCTCTGAAGGTGAGCAATAAATTATACAACCATCTTTAGCCTCCCTTGATATGATAGCCCTTAAACCTTTCTTATACTCATCGGTATTAGTTAGTTCGGTTAACTCAGAGAAGGCCTTAGCTTTAACTTGCTCTATCCAGTAATCTTTTTCTCTATTTAAAATCCTTTTATTATCTATTTCATTTTTAGCTATTTCACTGTTAATTCTCTCATTACTTTTTTGGATTAAATCTTGGATTTTAACAGCATATTCACTTATTATATTTTTATAATACTCGTCAACTATGGAATTTGCTTCAAAAAGAGCTTTTTTTAATTCTTCTTCTACTTTCTTTTTTTCAACTGACAATGAAGAGTCTAATAGCTCCTCAAAGGAAACCAACTTACCTCACCCAAATCCTAGTGCTTTGAGTATTAAACTTTTAACATCAAGCGGTTTAGATTCGCTAAAAGGCGTAGGAATTATAGTGACTAATGGTTTCTTCTGTTCAATTACTAGGTTTTCTACCTTCTCTCTAACTGGAGAATAAAGGTCGTTAGAGACCAATATAAGGTCAATATCCTCCCTTTTCTTTAGTTTTATCAATGTATCTTCTAATTTAAGAGGGTCATCTAAGATATATCCCTCAGTACCTATAAGCCGGAAAAGGTTTACAGTATACCTATCTCCCACAACAATTACTTTACCCATCTTGAACTATCATTTCAAAACTTAGTTAAAAGTTTTTAAGACATATTAAATTTATCATATTGAATCACTGTGATCTTTCCCGAAACGATGGCTAGGGTAGAAATTATAGCACCAAAGGACAAAGCTGACGAAGTAGTTAAAGAGTTATTAAAAATAAAGTCTTTTCAACCAGAAGACCCAAAGACCCCTATATCGCAAGAAAAAGTTGAAGAAGCTAGGAGAAAATACGGTGAAATTAACGAGGCCATAAGTAAGTTAAAGGTAATAATGGAATTAGGAGGAGTTCCCTTAGAACCTAAGGGAAAGATGGAAGTTATTAACTGGATTGACATTTCTACTAAAATATTAGAAAATTATAGGAAATTTGAGGATAAATATAAAGAACTATTAGAGGAAATAGGGAAATTAAGGGCGGAATTAGAATCCTTAGAAACACAAAGACGAGAATTAGAGCCATTTAAGAATGTAGGAATTGATTTAAGTTTACTCTATAATACTAAAACTTTCGATATAGCATTAGCAATAATCACAGCAGAACAGAGGAAAGAGTTAGAAAAAAGGAATTTCGTTGTTATTTGTGAATGTCAAAAAGGAGGGCTTTACCCCGCAATTATTATAGGTTTACGAGGATCTAACCTAACCCAAACCCTTAAGGAATTAGGAATAAGAAGGCTTGAAACACAAGACTTAGTTTCACCACTCCAGGCTTATAATAACCTAATGGAAAGAATAAACTACATACAATCGTTACTTTCGGAAAGAAGGGGGAAACTCGCAGAATCAGTAGTTAATGATAGTGAGGAATTATCGTCATTATACGGAGAATTGCTAACCAGTAGAGATGCAATGTATACTTTGTCAAAGGCTAGAGTTAGTAATTATTATATACAATTTGAGGGGTTTATACCAGAAAAAGATTTGAAAACTTTAAATAAAAAACTAGGGGATAAAGCATTCATAACATACACATATCCTAAGAGGTTCGGTGATGAAGAAGAACCTCCAACGTATGTAAATTTGCCTAGCACTATAAAGCCGTTAGAGTCAGTAGTCGAATACTACGGTACACCGTCGTATTGGGAGATCTCACCAACAGTATTCTTAGTAATTACTTTCCCCTTCCTTTTTGGTCTCATGTTCCCAGATTTCGGTAACGCCTTAGTAGTGTTACTATTTTCGATATGGTTCTATAACTACGGAAAGAAAAGAGGAAGCTTAAACATAATGCAATTATCGTTAGTACTAATTTATGGTAGTATAATAGCTATGATTACTGGAATCTTAGCTAGAGAGTTTTTCGGGCCTTTACCAGTCGGTGGACTGAGAGAATTATTGGATAATCCTAGCTTACAAGTTGGACCTTTATATAGTATTTGGCCAGTCTCTCAATCAGCCTATAACACTATAAGATATATCCTACCTACGGGTGGAGAGAGAGGGTTAATAAATACAATTATACTATCACTACTCTTGGGTGCTATACTCTTATTTATAAGCTCATTAATGGGTGTTGTAAATGCGATAAAGAAAAAAGATAGCGAATACCTTCTCTTAGATAGATTACCGGTTTTACTGATTTACACTGTACCCCTAATAGTGTTCACTTATGGCTTAACGTATCCGCAAGACTTCTTCGGACAAATAATAACGCTATTAGGAGGGATAGAATATTTCATCTTTCACTCTGGGACACCGGCACCAAATGGTACCCAGCTACTCGCTGATATTCTAGTAATTTGGATAGAATTAGCCTTAATATATAATTGGATTGGAAAAATGGTAATACTAAGAAAACATGAAAAATTAACAGTTGGAGGAGCTCTAGCTATAGGTTTCATTGAAGGAGCCTTCGAGGCTGGAATACTATTAATTTCTAACACAGTATCGTTCATAAGAGTTTTAGTATTTGCAGTGGCACACTACTATATTCTCTTTGCGTTCTCTTATATGGCTTATTTAGCTGCGGGTTCTCCCACAAGCACTATAGCAGTTCTATCTAATCCTCTAGGAATTATTATATTAATATTAGGTAATTTAATAGCAATAGCATTGGAAGGACTTATAGTGTTTATACAAGATATGAGGCTTCACTTCTATGAAATGTTCAGCAAATTCTATGAGGGAAGAGGAAGAAAATTCGAGCCAGTTATGGCTTACGTGGAGCTACCTTAATAACTCAGGTCTCATTTTTTCTAATTTTTTCCTTATTTCTTCTAATTTTTTCTCAACATCCTCTACCTTAAGATCTATTTTATTAAATAATATCTTTACGTCACCAATCTTATGTCCCGGTTTAAGCAAAAACTCACCAGCTGAGTCCCACTTCTCATCTTCAATTTTCCCTAAGCCCAGCTGGGTATACAAATTATTCGCGTGAGTAGGCATGATTGGGTATAGCATTATGGCTAATGTCCTCAGAGAATTAGTAGTAATGTATAAAACATTTCCAGCCTCATCTTTATTCTTCTTAATTAAATTCCATGGGGCCCTACTATTTAAGTAGGCATTACCATCTCTAGCTAACTTAAGAATTTCCTCACTTGCAGCTTTAAGTTTACTTAATTCCATTAACTCACCCATCCTCACTGGTGCCTCCTTTATCTCCTCTATAAATCTCTTATCCTCATCGTTATATAATTCCTCCTTAGGTGAAGGAATTACACCGTCAAAGTACCTCTTTAGCATCGTTAAAACCCTATTAGCATAATTACCTATATCATCGTTTAGTTCAGTGTTAATAATTCTTAAAGCCTCCCTCCATGTGAAGTTCGTATCCTTCTCTTCTGGTCTTAGCCTTATCAGAATAAAACGCCAATACTCTACATCGAAGAGCTCTGGTGCCTCGTCAATCCAAACACCTACTCTTCTACTTTTACTAAACTTCTGGCCTTCATACATTAGATATTCAGTAGCGCCTATTACGGTTGGTAATACATAACCCTTATCTGAAGCCATCAACATTGCTGGCAAAATTACCGCGTGAAAAGGAATGTTGTCTTTACCTATAAAATAATAACTTTTAACATTATCACCGAACCAAAACTCCCTCCACTTCTCCTCTTGACCATTGTTTTTGAAATATTCTATTGTGGCAGATATGTAACCAAGTAATGCCTCAAACCATACGTAAATTGTCTTACCCTCAGAACCTTCAAAAGGTGAAGGAATACCCCAAGAGTTATCCCTAGTAATACTCCTAGGTTTTAGCCCCTCCTTAACCCAACTTAACGCAACTGACTTAACATTATCTGGCATCGTTTTAGAAGAAATTATCCAGTCCCTTATTTTATCGTTAAACTCCGATAAATCGAAGAACCAATGTTTAGTTTTTTTAAATATCGGAGTACTTCCACATAAAACGCATCTAGGATTTATTAACATCTTAGGAGTAAGAAGTCTACCACAATTATCACACTGATCTCCTCTAGCGTCTTCAAAACCACAGTAAGGACAAGTACCCTTTACGAATCTATCCGGCAAAAAGAGCTTATCATTCTCACAATAAGGAATTTCATCTTCTTCTACTTTAATATATTTTTGAAGACCCAGAAGGTATTCCCTAACAAATTGCTTATGAACCTCTGATTCTGTCCTCGTATAATTATCGAAGCTTATCTCCCATACATCTAAGAACAACTTTTTATCGTAATTATGAGCTTGATCAGTTAGAACTTTAGGTTCAACTTTTCTCTTCCTAGCCTCAACTTCAATAGGAGTACCGTGCTCATCACTACCGCTTACGAAAATTACGTTTTCTCTCCCGTACTTTAGCCTAGCATATCTAGCAAATACATCGGCTGACAATATAGAGCCTATTAAGTTACCTAAATGTGGAACTGAATTTACGTATGGCCATGCTGACGCAACGAATATTTTCATACTACCTTTGCCCTATACTGATAAACTTATAAAAATTATTAATAATCTTTTACTGTTGACAGTAATTGATTATTATAAGTATCCCTTTCTTAAAGGGTTAGATGAGGAAGTTGCAAAATATGGTAAGGGGATAACACTTAATGACTTAATCGGAGGTGAAAATAACCAAAACGTATTAAATGCTAAGAAGCGGATAATCTCAGTAATTAAATCCGAGCCTTTAGAGCCATACTCTAGACTGAGGGATTCAGTCATAGTTTTCTACACTACTATAATACTCATTGCGATACTTAATAACAAGATATTAACTGAGAAATATGTTGATGCCGAAACAAAAGTTTTCCTTAATGAACTGAAGAACGAAAATGAAGAGAACTTAGTAGAAATAGCTAAACAATTAGGAGTTAAAGTAGAGTTAAAACCTATTGAAGTCGTAAAAAGAGAGGAGAGTAAGAAAGGGATTAAGGAAAAACAAATAAGACTACCATTTGCAATAAATTTCATAGAATACCTAAAACAGACTAGGAGGGCTAGAAAAGAATATGAAGAATTAAAACTAAATATGCAGTTTCTGAAAGAGGGAGATGTATATCTTAATAAAGACAAACTCTTACTATTATTAGAGAGTAGAGTTAAAGACAGACTTGAGGTACTGATAGGTTCTATAAAGCTAAATGAGGTACCAGAAAGCTTAAAGAAACTCGCTGACGACTTAAGGGGAAGAAAAACACCACCATGTATATTAGAACTGCAGAAGAGAAAAGAGTTAAGCGAGGAAGAACAGAAGATACTCATAACATATTATCTAAATGTCGGGTATGACGTGGATACTCAAATCTTTAAAGAGGAGCTCGTAAGGAAATTGAAAGGAGATAAAAGAACAAGATACATTGTTTACTCGTGCAAAAGAATTAGAGAACTGGGATATTGTGTAAGCGATTGTGGAGTGACAAATCCATTACAACTCTATTATGGTAAGTTAACGTAAATATAATAAAACCTCTGGATTACTGTAATTATTGAAAGAACCAATAATGCATATAGCACGTATGAGGCTATTAATGTGGAAAAAAGGGATAAAACAAGTATGATAACAACAAATATTATCCTTTCACCCCTTTCTATTATCCCCCTTCCCTCTACCTTTAAGCCTAAGGACTCACCCTTAGCCCTTAAATATGGGATTAAAAGTGAAACCCCTATTATTATAGCTATAATGAACGTCTGAAAACCTATTAATGCTAGCCCAAGGAAATAGTTAATATCTTCTATCCTATCAAGACTGCTATCTATGAAACTCCCCTTTTGAGAGGCTGAGTTAGATAACCTAGCCACCTCGCCGTCTAATGCATCCATAAAGGCTGATAATGCTATAAATAATATCCCAAGTATTACGTTCTTAAACTCATATATTATCAGCAAGTATAGGAAAGAGAAGGCTAGTCCTATAAAAGTTATAGTGTTAGCATTAATTCTTGCAGATACAAAAAGCCTTGCTATTGGCTGTAAAATCCTTTTTGACTGCTTTCTAATCTTAGTTATCATTAACCAACACCGTTATTAACTACTTACTTTACTATTACATGGGAACATGAAGGCTAAAAAGCTGATCTTGGTAACCTCTGAATCCCACCCAGCACATAAGGCATTTATGAAGGTAACAGAAGACTTAAGTAAAGAGTTAGGGCTCGAAAAGGAGGTTAAGTTAGAAGACTACTCGTTTCTAACCGACTATGGAGAAAAGGACGAGTTTGGGATGCCTTTCTTGCCACAATTATTCGTGGAAACGACGGACGGAAAAATACAATTAATCTTGTCACATATGCCATTTGATGAAAAAACCGGAGAGCTAAACCCTGAAAAAGGAAAGGAGGAAGCACTTAACAAAATTAAAAATATTGGATAATGAAGTAATAATAGTGATTAACGTGAGTTATGTGCCCCATGTACCGTATGTGCCAACACCAGAAAAAGTAGTGAAGAAAATGCTAGAAATTGCTAAAGCAGGGCCAGAGGATATAGTTTATGATCTAGGATGTGGAGACGGAAGAATAATAGTAACAGCAGCAAAAGAATTTAATGTGAAGAAGGCAGTTGGAATAGAAATAAATGACGAACGAATTAAAGAAGCAATTGAAAATATAAAGAAAAATGGAGTTGAAAGTAGAGCACAAGTAATCAAAGGCAACTTCTTCGAGATAGACTTATCTGAAGCTACAGTAATAACAATGTTTTTACTAACTAATGTAAATGAAATGTTAAAGCCAAAGCTAGAAAAAGAGTTAAAGCCCGGTACTAGAGTAGTATCCCACGAGTTTGAAATGAGGGGTTGGATTCCTAAAGAGGTAGTAAAAGTCGAAGATGGAAACATGACCCACCTAGTATACCTTTACGTTATCGGTGAACACAAATGAAAGTCCTAGTGTTAAGAAGCGAAGAAGGCAATGTTACAAAGAAGGATATAATAGAGGGTGAGCTAAACAAGGTCTTAAGGAGTGTAGCGAGTAATGCATTGAACGAGTGGAACGAAACATCATCAGACTTTACAATCATGAAAGACATGTATGAGGTAAAAATTCCTTTACCGTTAAAACCTCAAACATATGAAGCTATAAAAAACTACTTAAAATCGAGATCAAAAAGTGAGGCAATAGCGGAAATCCCGATTTATATTATTAGCTTTGAAAACAAATGGATAGAATCTGATTATAAAGATTTAAAAGTGTATATTGTAGCACCTTATGTGGACGATAATGTAGAAAAAGAGATAATTGATTATGCTAAACAAGTGACCTCAGAACAAAAGGAAGAAGTGGAGGAAGAAGAGGAAGAAGAATAATAATTTTTAATTTCAATCTATTTTTATATTTATTTATCACTTTTTACTAAAGAAAGAGTCTATTGAAATAGTTGAAGCTATCTCGTCCCAGCTCACACCGAATGCCTTTAGTACTTGCTCAAACGTACTCCTAACAGCCTCAATATATTTATCAACGTCTATCTCACTTAACTTAGCTAACTGTACTGGTTTAACCCCGTCCTTACTTTTAACCTTAACGAACATTATTATATCCCTTGGTAAAACCATAACACCATATGCCCTTAACTGTAAAGCAGCTTTGACGTGTTGCGGAGTATTCTTAGTGTAAGCATCAAGCGGTTTTGACAACATTACTCTAAATGCAAGTTCGTCTAAGTTATATCCCTTATTTCTTAATTTATCATATATCTCCTTAATCTTTCTTTCTAACTCTTTCTTAATTTTTTGAACGTCTTGCGGAGAATTCATAGATGCTATTAGTTGCTTAACGTCATTAAACTCTTTCTTTATAAACTCTGGCGTATTTCTTTTCTTAGCTAACATACCTTTAATATCAGTCTTACCATCTGTATAAACACCTAAATAATTCTTCTTTAATCCGGAAAACGCTACGAACTTGTAAACTTTATCGACCTCAATATCTAACCCAAATTTTTCCTTCACAAACTTTATAATTTGCTCTAACTTTTCCTTAGGGGGATTATACAAGAATAACGAATCTGTATCCCCGTAGAGAACCTTTAATCCGTTACTCTCGGCAAACTTATAAGTACTAGTTATAACATACCTACCTAATGCTGTAACGCTTTCAGCAACAGCTGGAGCATATAACGGGAAAGTTTCGGCACCGAAAACACCGTAAGTAGCATTAATGAATACCTTCATAGCTCTTTGCACTACATCATACAGAGACCTCTGCTCCTCAGATATATTGCTCTGTTTAGCCTTCTTCTTGTATATCTTAACTCTGAAATCCCTTAATAATCCAGTAAATACTGCCGTTATCCCCGGTCTATCCATACAAACAAAGTGCAATTTTTGCCCTGTCTCGTCCATCACCCATTCCTTTTTCTGACATTCCTCGTTATCCACAGTTTCATAACTTATATTCCAATTTCTGATAATTGAAGGATACAGTGACGCAAAGTCAAGCACGACAATGTTGAAATAAATCCCCGCCGGAGGGTTAATAACTACAGCACCCTTGTATCTCTTCCCTTTTATCACAGCAGAAGTTTTCACCTCACTTGACCTAGATAATATATCTTCTTTTAATGGGATTAACCAGTTTAATCTCCTATGTTCCCAATAATATAAGTTCTTAACCCAAGTAGATACTTCAGTCCTGGTTAACTCCTCCAGCCCTAATTTTGATATCCTAGCTAGAAGTATTATTAATTTCCATACCAAGTTATTACTATAAGTCGTGAGCTTTAACGTAATTTCCGCATCTCTAAAGTTATATTCTACTAGCTTATCGAGGTCTAAAAAGCTTATAAAAGTGTCTATTTTGACTTTTGAGATTCCTAAAAGAGCAGTAGCTACAGCATCTAAGTTGTACTCACTATATTTGCCTTCAAAAGCATAGTTTCTTACAGCTCTATTGAAGAAGAATTTATATAAATCTATGTGAATACCAGGTAAGAATTTCCCCTCATCATTTACCTCCATTAAAGGTATCTCGTCCGGATCAAAATTCAACTTTAAAGCCCTATAGTAAATATAGGGAATATCGAAATCATCACCATTAAATGTTAGAAGTAAGGGATATTGGGAAACTAATTCAAAGAAGCGTAACAATAACTCTTTTTCAGACTTAAATAGCTCAACGCTTATATCGTCGTGCTTTCCCTCAAGGGATTTAACATCATCCCTACTTAGTACTAATACTTTCTTTAATCCATCACTTCCAGATAAAGCAATGCTAATTATCGGGAACTCAGCCTCTTCTGGGTCTGGTACTCTCCCCTTAGCCGGTGTGTAAACTTCAATGTCTATTGCAACTCTTTTAACATCTGGCACCTCAGTTTCAAAAATTGGTATCCAGTCCTCTACAGCTTCTCTAGTCATCTCATCAGAATCGCTAAAAGCTTTCTTTATCTCTTCAACCTCCCCACCTTTTAGTTCTGGGTTTACTTGTTCAAGTTTTCCCTTCTTAACGGTATATGGTAAGCCAGGGATCAAACCCATATCGTATATGTAGTTATTAAAGTATTTTATGTGGGCTTCATATGCCTTGGGAACAGCATTTCTCATCCTCCTTACAGCTAAAGGGTCTTTCACTACGATCTTAGTTAATTTAATCTTTTTACCCGTGTAAGGATCAACCTTTACAACGGTTTCTAAGTGGTCAAACGACGGATCTCTAACTATCTTGACGATTTTATTTACTTTATCTGGTTCTAGGTCTGTAAGAAAATAAGGCTTGTGGCCAGTATTGTCATATAATACATAAATTTTTTGTGTATCCTTATCGTAAAGCTTGCAAACAGCCTTACCTTTTTTACCGTCATAATCTACTTGAAGTAAGAAATACGTTCTACCTTCTTCAGCTTCACTTAACCAACTTTCTCTCTTTTTGCCAGAATTCTTTTTCTCTATTTTAATTTGAACCTCTTGTTGTTGCTGTTTTTCAGTGCTCTTTGCAGTCTCTTTCTTCACTGAGAAATCAAAAAGCGTAATCTGTTTAGCCATATACAAATTTATAATTATAAGGATTACGATATAAATTTGTAGGGCCCGTAGCTCAGCCAGGATAGAGCGCAGGCCTTCGGAGCCTGTGGTCCCGGGTTCAAATCCCGGCGGGCCCGCTGTGGGGTTAGGGGAGGAATTACCCCCACTTTTCAATTTCTCTTAAGTTTCGACTACGTCAATTAAAGGACCTACGTAACGCTCCTTTACCTCACCGTTCACCGTTTCCAGGCTATAGACATAAGAACTGTCTGAGGTTTTTCGTTTATCATATCTAGTCCCCTAAATTATAATTGTCCTCATATAGTACTATCGTGCTAGGAAAGGACATCATTAGCACTACTGAATAGATGTAAGGAATTAAGGGAAATGTGCATCCCTTGGTTAAGAATTATGCTCCTTAACTTGTGTAAATTGAAAGAACTTGTATTTACGAACGTAACCGATACTAGTCTGAAGCGTAATAAGGTCTATTGTTGAACGTGTACGCTCTTGAAAATAAGTCTTTTGTAATCTAACTATAAATTATGAGACTTCTAATACTTTATTCAAAAAACTTTCCGTCTCCAATGCCACATTTCTCCAATCCGAATGTTCATCGATAAATCCTTTTATATTCTCATGTTCATTTTCATATTCTTCATCTGGCATGTTTAACACATGATTTGCAGTTTTAGCCATCTCATTGGTATCAAACTCCTTAACTAGCCTAACGGGTTTTAGATTGCCAAAGACAAATCTCATAGCCGGTATGTCATAAGCGACTACTGAAGTTCCTAAGGCAAGAGTATCTAATACTACTAGGGAATAACCGTCCTGGTGGGAAGGATAGATTAAAACCTTCGCATTCGCAACAGTATCGTAAACCTCTTCTATTGGTCTATAGCCCTTATACTCTATTTTTTCGCTGTTCAAGTACTTACTATCACTAATGTTATATATTTTACCAAAAACTATAAGTTTCGAATTCAATTTTTCCGCAATCTTTGGTAATTCATACAATCCTTTCTGGGGCACTAATCTAGCAAAGAATACCGCATAATTTTCTTTATTTTTAGTCTTTCGGTATTTGAAAATTAACTCCTTGTTAAAAGCATTACCGACCTTGAACACTTCAGTTATCACGTTATATTTTTCAGCTATTTTATCCACATTTGAAAGATAGAAGGGGACTCTCGAAACCCCCGCTAAGCCTTTTAAAACCCCCTCTTTCATAACTTTTTCATAAGTTCTTTTATCTAATTTATAGAAAATACTCATTAAAGTGTCATATGTTAACCCTCTAAATCCCATAATTTTCCTATAACCTCTTCCGAATGAGTTCCTATAAGGTTCGTCATGCATTAACTTTGCCACTGGTACTCTCAATTTTTTACCTAAATGGTATGAGACTCTCAGGGTAATCACGTCCTCATGCATATCATAAATTATGTCGTAATTATCATTAACCTCATTAATTAGTCTTGAATCTTTTCCCAGATTGTTGGTGTGCGATGTAATAAAGTATTTTAAAGTTCTTATTTCACTTCTTTGGTGTTCTCTCATGAACTCTTTAACCAAATAGTGGACTTTAATACCGTTATTCTCGACCTCCTCAACAACTTTAGTATTATTCTCGACTAGCTGATAAGGAACGTAAACTGTAACTTCATGACCTAATTTTACTAATTCTCTTAGCACATTTATTATATGAACGTAAACGCCAGAAGTATTAAAAATGTTTGCTATAGCAAAAATTTTCATTAAAAAATTATGATGCAGATTTGCCTTTTAACTCTTCTACCCTCTTAATTATCTCATCAACCATATCCTTAGCTTCCCCTGGATCAAGTATTGCAGCTGAAGCTGCAGCAACTTGTAAACCACAAGCCTCTCCCAGTGCCTTCTTAGAGGGTACATAAACGTAAGGTATTTTCTTTTCCTCACATAATATTGGTAAGTGTGCAACAATTTCTTCGGGCTGAACATCTTCAGCTATAATTACTAATTTGGCTTGTCCTCTCTCAACAGCTTTTGTGGTCTCATTAGTGCCTTTCTTGATCTTCCCACTTTCTTTAGCTTTTTTAATAGCTTCTAAAACTTTATTCGCTAAATCTTCTGGTACTTCAAACTTTACATAAGAGGGTTTAGACATGCGTTCATCCTCCTCCTTATTTCGTCACGCAATTTATGAAATCTCATGGTCGCTTAAAAAGTTACTCATGCGAGAATATTGCAATCACTTTATTATCAGTTTTCTTATCAATTCTAACAAACCCGAAACGTATAAACTGAACTATTTCACCCACTTTTAAGTCTCCAATGGATTTTTCACCATAACCTTTAACAGTTTTAATATCACCTTGAGGATCGGGAATTTCAACTTCTACGTTTACCCCTTCATCCTTCTTGGCCCACTGGATTATTTTAGCATCTATTTTCCTAGCCTCTTCGACACTCTTACTATGGAATATTAGTTTATCACCCTCAACTTTAACGTTACATAATTCCATCAACCTAATCACCTTGTCCTTAGCGTCTTCCTCACTAATTAATATCTTATCTCCAGGGTTGACTGTTATTTCTCTGTAAAACGATGGATTTGAGGGATGATAAGGAATTTTAGCAGTAATTGGTTCTGGGATTTCAATGGTAAATTCTTTGGGTGAGGGGACGAACATTAACCTTTTAGCAACTTGATCTAATTTTTTCCTATTAATTGATGCAAGATTATCAAAACTGATAGTTGCGTCTGTTATCTTCAGTCCGACAGTTATTATCACTTCCCTAATAGTATCTGGCAAAATTCCTCTTCTTCTTAAACCTGCTAGGGTGGGTAATCTAGGATCATCAATTGTAGATCCCTTCTCTAAGACAGTTCTTATTTTAGATTTACTCATCATAAACCCTTCAAGCTTTAGCCTACCGAATTCATGAACATATGGGTAAGTCCAGCCCATATAGTTATAAATCCATTTTTGTTTTTCAGCATTGACTTCATGTTCTTTGCCTCTAAAAATATGAGTGATCTCTAGGTCGTGATCATCAATAGCACTGGCAAAATTATAAGTTGGCCAGACCCAGTACTTATCGCCCTCAAGAGGGTGGGGGGATTTTTTAGTATCAACTATTCTTAATAAAACCCAATCCCTCTGTGAAGGGTCTGGTAACTTAAGGTCTGTTTTAATCCTTACTACAGCTTCTCCCTCTTTAAACTCGCCGTTAAGCATTTTCTCAAAAAGCTCAAGGTTGTATGATGGGTCTTTACTTCTGTTAGGACATTCCTCTCCTCTATCCCTTCTGGCTTTAAATTCCTCCTCTGGGCAAGTATCTACATAAGCATAACCCTTCTCTATTAGTTCCTTAGCATATTTATAATAAATTTCGAGTCTGGCTGAAGCTCTGACCTCTAAATCCCATTTTATTCCTAACCATTTAAGGTCTTCTCTGATCCAGTCATATGCTTCTGGTATTGGTCTTTTAATTTTAGGGTCTGTATCATCAAACCTTAAAATGAATTTCCCATTATACATTTTAACGTATTCATAAGATATTATTGCAGCTCTAGCATTACCTAAATGCAATGGCCCATCAGGGTTTGGAGCAAACCTTGTTACGAATTTACCTTTGACTGGAATTTCTGGTAATGTTTTCTTTTCCTCCTCTCTCTTCTTTTCCTCAAGCATTTCTGGGTATTTGGTTTCTAATTCCTTTTTCTGATCTTCAATACTCATCGAGTTAACTTTCTCTATTACGGAGTTAGCTATCTTTACTATTTCTTTAGCCTTAGATCTTAAATCGGGCCTTTCAGCGAATATTTTGCTCACTACAGCATTTAGGTTAGCTTTGCCACCATGTTTGTAAGCGTTTTGTAAAGTATATTTATATATTAATTCCTCAAGGTTTTCGTCCATCCACCTCACCGTTAATGAGTGACTTAATAAATTCAACTACTCCTTTCCCGCTTTTATTCTTAGTTACATAATCTGCAATTCCCTTTACCTCCTCGTCACCGTTCCCAACGACTACTTTATATCCAACCTCCTGGAGAAATTCGACATCGGTAGATGAATCACCTATACCTATAACCTCTTCCTTTTTAACTCCTAATAAGTCCATTAAAATCCTTACGCCATCACCTTTACCCCTTTTAGATTTTGATATATGTATAGCATAACCGCTTGTTTTAATGTATAGCCCCCTATCAGAAGCCCATTTTATCATTTCGGCTGTAAGATGTGGAGGGGTAAAAGTTAAATCACAACATTTATAAGCGTTCTGCCAGCTCCCTCTTACACCGAATCTGGACTCAAATTCTTGAATTAATGATTTATCGATTTTCTCGCACACTTCATAAAGTTTATTATAATAAACAACACATCCGTTTTCAGCCACTATTCCCCCATTAAATCCGAGGTATGTGTAAAGTGATCTAACTACGGGATATGAGTTCCCACTTACTAACCCAATTTTAACTTTTAAAACGTCTCTTACTTCTCTTAACGCTTCGATAGCCTCAAGTTCGATCTCATAAGTATCTCTATCTTTTGTGAGTGTTCCATCTATGTCTACTAGTATCACTTTCAACTTACTATTTCCCTCGCTCTTTTCACATATGCACTATCCACATAAACTCTTTTAATATAAATGGTATCTGGTAGTACAGTGAGTAAGGAACTAGAAAACTCCCTTAGTGAACGTATTTTACCGCTCTTGGTAATTATCTTAATCCTTGATTTATCTATGATTCGAATATTCTCCTCAAAAGGAAAGATTGAGTCTCTGGGAATTCCATATTTCTCGAGCTTTATAATAATCTCGTTCAAAGAGGTTGCCGTAGGAGAAAATGAAGTTTCCTCAAAAACGACTTTAGGACCATTTCTATCAAAAAAATTCTTTATCTGTAATTTTAATAAATCTGGTATATCATTACTTGCTAAGGCCTCATATAGCTTCGATATCACCCATTCATCATCCCAATAAGTTATAGAACCATTTTTAATAATCTCTTTCAAATAAGAAGGATTTAATATTTCACTACAACATATTTCAGCCACTTTTCTAAATATTTCTCTCAGATATAGTTCATAACCTAAGATTGTTTTGTGATAGTAAACTGCCTGATACATATGAAGTCTAGAAATATAGAAATTTTCTAATGAATGTATTCCTTTTTCCATTACTTGAACCGTTCTATTTTCACTATAAGTAATAGTATCTATTAGCCTCTCTAAGTCTAAATTACCCAACTGTACGCCAGTATGTCTGGAATCTCTAATTAAATAATCCATCCTATCTACGTCTACATCACTATCAATTATTGATGAAAGGAAAGTCTCATCCGTAAATATGCTGATTATCTTATTCTTATCTATTCCATATTTATCAAATAAATCTTGCAAATCCATATCGCTCTGTATAATTAAGTTTCTAAGCACAGAATTTGATAACCCTTTAGGAAGATAAAGTAATTCTATTGCATGACTAAAGGGAAATTGACCTATATCGTGAAGTAGTGATGCCAGTTTTAAATACATTAATTCTTCATCTGTCATTTCGCCGTTTTCCTTGTACCTTTCACCTATTTTAGTAGCTAAATAAAAAGTACCTAATGAGTGGCTAAACCTTGTATGAGTTGCACCGGGGTATACTAAATAAGCTAAACTTGTTTGTTTTATCCTTCTAAGTCTTTGAAAAATTGGCGAGTCAACGATCTTTGTTTCTAAGTCATTTAACATTATATAGCCATGAATTTCATCAAAAATTTTTTTCATATGATTGTTGTTAAGCTCTGAAATTTAAAAATTAGGTAAGCCCATCCCGGCTCAGAAGGGCTGCGGGCCCTCGCGGATCCCACGACCCTTCTGACGTGGGCGGCTTAACTTCCGGGTTCGAGACGAGTCCGGGTGTTACCCGCCCACTATGACCGGGTGGGCAAGATAAACAATTACATGATTACTTAAAAAAGTATCTCATTTAATACTACTTCTTTTGTTCATTAGACTTTGCGTAAATGCCCCAAATGAATAAAGGGGAACCGTCATTTGGACATGTGCCATCGATTTTAGGTACAAAATCTCCCTCCCTAAAGGGTCTTTCTATAGAATAACCACATTTTAAACACTTTAAAACAGTAACAATTTGAACTTGTTGTTGACTCATTGAGCCACCCCTACTGTGTTCCCTACACCTATTACGATTACAGTATCACCGGGCTTAGTCCTCTCATTAATAATCCTCTTCACGATTTCAATAACCTTATCTGCAGCCTCATAAACCTTCTGGGGCATTGCTGTTATGGCTTCTTCTAGGCTCATTTTTACTATAACAGCATCAATAGGAATATTGTACTTAACCGCAACTCTTTCAATTGCTATTTTTTCTGGTCCAGGATCACCCATAGCAACTCCAGTACCTTCGGCAATTTCACCAGTCTCTTCGCCTTCCAGTTTAGCTGCAGCATCAACTGTTATAATTCTATTTACCTTACCCTCTAGTTTGTTAACCACATTTTCTACAGCCTCACCTGGAGTACCTACGGTAGCCATAGGTCCTTCTGCCTTCAATACAATCACTTTCCTACCATCAATTATAGTCTCACCAGCTATCATTTCCTTACTTGGAGACCACTTCTCTGGAATATTCATTAAAAACCTAGATGCAACTAATGGGCCCAAAGAGTCACCTACCGGAACGCCCTTTATGAAGGTGTCTTGCGCTTTCTCATACGCTTCAGCCATTTTTACTAACATAGGTAATATGCTTTGTAATTGTATTAATATGAAATAACTTTGCATTTTCTTTCCCAACAATAGGTAATGTCTAATTACTTTATGCAACATATTTAGAGCATTAACAATTTCAGCCGAAACCTCTATTTTGCTTCTCGTTACCGGATCTACATTGGGTAAAGTTGTCATTATTATATTCTTTACCTTATCTTCACTAGTTCTTATTAACAGTCTCATTCTACTTATTATATCGGTAGGCTCTACATTGACTGGGTCTATAGTAAACATTTCAGCAAATCTTTTAGTAAGTTCATCAGCGTTTTTAGCACCTTGTTGTTCAAGGAGTTGTTTTGTCTTGCTTTTAGCCGAGTTTAGGGCTTTCTCTATCTTTAAAAGACCATTTTCTATCTCTCTAGCCGCAAAATAGATGTACATCCTTTGTTGAAAACCTGGTAGTGACATTAATATTATGACCAGTATCATTCCTAAATACGCTAAGAAAGCTAGATCAGAGAGGCCCGATGAAGGCGTTCCTCCTGTTTGTGCAAAAACTATTATATTCATTTTCTCCCAACCAATTTTATAAGAATAAGGGCTAATTAATTTTTGTTAAGTTAGGATTTCCACACCTCCCTTAGTTACTAGTAATGTGTGCTCAAATTGAGATACAAAACCCTTTTTAATCTCTATTAAAACGGGATATGAACGTAAAGCACCTTTTCTAGTTAAGGACTTTAGCATCTCCCTAATATACTCTACCTCGCCTAAATTCCTAAACCATCGTTCGCTGAAGGGATTTTTATTCACTTTTTCATAGATTTTCATTAGGAACTCTCTTTCCTCATCACTTAACCCTTTAGCATTAAGGTTTTTAATGGAATATATTGTCACATCCTTACCCTCAATTACAAAACCCTCACCGTCTGTAGCGAAAGGTTCTATCGCATAAGTATTACCCTCAATAACTCTACCCATTCCCCTTTCATAAATATTCGGAATGAATACCCCGGCGTGAAGTTCATACCTTTTTATCAAATGCCCTCCTAAATTTTTTATCGGTTTATAACCATAGACTTTTATAATTTTTTCTATGCTTTTACCTATTTCTCCAATATCTATCCCCGGTTTAACAACCGAAATTGCTGCTTTTAATGCATCTTTTGCGGCATCCGCTAGTTTCTGATATTTGTCATTTAACACTACCGTAACTGCTGTATCAGTTATATAACCGTCAATATGAGCACCAACATCTAGTTTCACGACTGCCCCTTCTGGAATTACCTTTTCATCGTTTATAAGAGGACTATAATGTGCAGCTTCTTGGTTTATTGAAAGATTGCAAGGAAATGCGGGTTGAGCCCCGTTTTCTATAATAATTTTCTCTACAGTTTCACATATATCATAAACTTTTGCACCTGCTCTGATTAACTTGGCTCCTTCATCTCTTGCTTTTGCTGCAATTTTACCGGCCTTCCTTAAAATTTCAATCTCATACTCTTCCATATCTGTGATTTGTAAAACTGAAGCTTTAATTCTTAGCTTACTAATACTTTTATATGCCACAGCTCAGATGGTTAGGCCACGCGGCTGTTGAACTTTATATGGGTGGAAAGCACATAATCATAGACCCAATGATAAAAGACAACCCTTTATGCCCAGTGAAATTGAACTATTTTGATAATAACTTGGACTTAGTAATAGTAACGCATGATCACTATGATCATTTAGGTGACACAGTTGAACTGATGAAGGCAAATCCTAGGGCTAAATTATTTGCAACATATGATCTAGAAGCATATCTAGCAAACAATTTTAACATTGATTGGAATAGAATAATCCCCGCAAATGTGGGGGGATATGTTAATTTTGATGGTATAAAATTAGCCTTAACTAAGGCTGTTCATTCAAGTGAACACAGCGACCCTACTGGGGTTGTGGTAAGTGGCGAGAACGTAACAATTTATCATGCTGGTGACACTGGACTTTTTGAGGATATGAGATTAATCGGAGAGATATTCAAACCGGATTATGCGTTATTACCTATAGGTGGAAGATTCACAATGGATCCGTTGCAGGCGGCAATTGCAGTGGAAATGATAAAACCTAAAAAATATGCAATTCCTATACATTATAACACATGGGATTTAATAAAGGTAGACCCAGAAGAGTTTGTAAAGGAAGTTAGTAAGAGGGGGTACAAAGCCCTATTACTTCAACCAGGGCAGAGCGTGGAATTATAAATGCTGAGTGAGAATGAAATAAAAATTTTAAACTATTTAAAGGAGAGAAGGACAGCGAAAGCTGAAGAGATTAGTAAGGATCTAGGAATCCCCTTATCATCGGTTTTCAGCTTAGTACAATTATTAAAGGAAAAAGGATATGTAAGTTTGAAAGAGGAAAAAGTAAAGAAGTTGATACTAACTGAAGAAGGTAGAAAAAGGTTAATTGAGGGGTTTCCAGAGGAGATACTAATAAAGGAGTTAAATGGCAAGGAGGGGCAGATCCATCAGCTAAAAGAAAAAATGGGTAAGGATTTTGAGATAGCAATAGGTTGGGCTAAGAAGAGAGGGCTAATAAAAATCGAGAAAGATAAAATAATACCACTTGTAAAAGAGTATAGAGCGAAGGAAAGGGATTTATTAGATAACCTCTCTAAACTTTCTGATAGTGAGATTAAGGAACTAGTTTCACGAAAACTAATAAGCATAGAAGAAGAAGCTTCATTAGAAGCCGTTCTCATAAACGACAACATTCCTACTTTACAAGCGATAACTTATTTAACACCAGAAATAATAAGGAACGGAAACTGGAAAAAATACGTTTTGAAAGAGTATAACGTGGAAGCTTACCCACCGTTTTACCCATTAGCTAAGAAACACTTTTACAGAGAGTTTCTCGAGAGGTTAAGAGATATTATGGTAAGCTTAGGTTTTACTGAAGTGTCGAGCGATTATATTGAATTAGAGTTTTATAATTTTGACTTACTATTTCAAGCTCAAGATCACCCGGCTAGGGAAATTCATGATAGTTTTATGATAGCCGGTAGTGGAAAAATAAATGATAACGAGCTAGTAGAAAACGTAAAGAGGATGCACGAAAAGGGATGGAAATACGAATGGGATCAAAAAATAGCATTAAGACTGGTTTTAAGAAGTCAAACCACAGCGACCACTGCAAGAGTTTTAAGTAAAAGACCTAAACCTCCTATAAGGACGTTTACCATAGGGAAAGTTTTCAGACCCGACTCTATAGATGCTACCCATTTAATAGAGTTTCATCAACTTGACGGATTAATCGTTGAAGATGGCTTCTCTTTCGTTGATTTATTAGGCACTTTAAAGGAAATATTCTACCAAATAGGAATAAAAGAGATCAAGTTCAAACCAGCCTACTTCCCGTTTACAGAGCCGAGCGTAGAAGTTTACGGAAAGATAGAGGGGTTAGGATGGGTTGAAATGAGTGGAGCAGGTCTTTTAAGACCCGAAATTTTAGAAAGCGTGGGAATAAATAGTACTGCCGGTGCATGGGGAATTGGAATTGATAGATTAGCAATGCTTATGTTTGGATTAAAGGATATAAGATTACTTTATTCTACAGACATTGAATTTTTGAGAAACAAAGTGGGTGATAAGATATTCCTACAATAAACGTATACAAATGGAACTTACTAAAATTAGGAATCAATGAGAGTGAACTTGAAGATTTATTATTTAACTTAAAAAGTGAGGTAAAGCCTATAGACCAAGACCATTTAGAGGTTGAAATAAATAATGATAGACCAGACTTGCTATTCGTCTACGGCATAATAAGGGCTATTAAAGGTTTGTTGAAGAAGGAATTAGGAGAGTCTAAGTATAAGGTAATTAATGGTGATTACACCTTAGAAGTAAAACAAGTAAAAAGTAGGCCTTTTGCAGTAGCTGGAATTGTAAGAAACATAAAATTAGATAGTGAGTTGTTGAGGGAGCTGATTCAATTCCAAGAGAAATTGCATATAACTGTAGGCAGGAAAAGGAAGAAAATAGCCATAGGTTTACATGATCTAGATAAGATAACCTCTAAGAAAATCGTATATACTACAGTACCTTTAGACTATAAGTTTGTCCCACTAGGAAGTAATAAGGAGATGAGTATTAAGGAAATCATTAATGAAACAGAACAAGGTAGAGAGTACGGTAACATTTCGATATTTGATGGACAATCACCAATAATCATGGAAGATAATGGGCAAGTTCTCAGTTTACCACCAGTAATTAATGCGGAGAGGACGAGAATCACTGAAGAAACGAGAAATCTATTCATTGATATTACTGGAACCTCTTTAGATACTGTACTTTCTACTTTAGATATTATAACTACTAATTTAGCTGAAATGGGAGGTGAAATTGAGAGCGTGAAAATTATTGGCATACAAGGTATAAATTCAACACCTATGCTTAGGCATTGTACAATAGAGACTTCCGTAGATTACATCTCTAAGATTATAGGAGTAAAGATGACAGATGAGGAGGTTTTGAATTATTTAAAGATGGCTAGGTTTGACGCTGAAGCTTCTAATGGTAAAATAAAAGTTGTCATTCCTCCTTATAGAATAGATATAATTAGTGAAATAGATCTGACAGAGGAAATTGCTATGACTATTGGTTATAAAAATTTGACTCCATCAACGTTTAAAATACATAGCTTAGGTAAATTGGAGGATAAGAGTAGGTTAAGTAGATTAATCAGGGATTTAAGCATAGGTGCTGGATTTACTGAGATTTTCACATTCGTATTGGCTAGTGATAAAATATTGAAGGGAGACTTCGTAAAGATCATCAATCCAGTTACGATTGATTATAACTCTGTAAGGAATTCGCTGATCCCAACAACTTTATTGTTTTTAAAGAATAATCAACATTCCAGGTTACCGTTACTTGTATTTGAAGTAGGTGAAGTCGTTGTTAAAAATGAAAATGGCGATACTGGTTATAAGAATGAGTTAAGAGCTTGTTACGCTATAATGGATAGTAAAGTGAGTTTTGAGGACTTACAATCAAGAATCCATCAAATACTTCTTAACCTTGGTTTACGTCCAGTTTATAGGAGGGCTGAAAATGAATGGTTTATAAAGGGCAGAACAGCAGAAATTATTTCAGATGGCAAAATAATAGGGGTCATAGGAGAAGTTAACCCAGAAATATTAGAGCAAATAGGAATTGAATATCCTATTGTTATGAGTGAGTTATATCTCGAGGGTTTGAGATGAGGATACCATTAAGTAATGGTATCAATATTTATTATAACGTTTACGGGAGTGAGAACAAAGATGTTGTGGTGTTAATTCACCACTTAGCGGGTTCTATAAATAGTTGGAAATATATACACCCTTCACTATCCACAAGATTTAAAGTTATAGTCTACGATTTAAGAGGCCATGGTAGATCATCAATACCACCTTCAACTTACATGATTGAAGATCATTATGAGGACTTAAAATTACTCCTTGAGATAGAAAACGTTAAAGACCCAATTATAATCGGACATTCCTTGGGAACACTGATAGCATTGGAATACGTATTAAATAATCCGGTATCAAAAATGATATTAATAGGTGCTTTGTATAAAGCACCTAGTCCAGAACCTTATATGAAGTACGTAGAAATAGCGACAAATCTTGGAATGAGGGCCTTAGCCGAATACAGAAGGGAAATAGGTGACTTACCCCCATCACTTTATAAGAATGAAAGGGCATGGAATGATTTTCTAAGCGTTTACATGGAGAATAATCCTTTAGGTTACAAGTACAGTGTTGAGGGACTTTTAAAAAGTAAAGATTACTCGGAAAAGCTTGAGAGTATCGATGAAAGTACGCTCTTAATCTACGGAAGTGAAGACAAACTTTCTCAGAACTTACAAACATTCCTAGAAAAACTAAAGAAACCGTCAAAGGAAATACTTGACGGATATGGGCATTTCTTAAATTTTGAATGCCCGGATATACTTCTACAAAAAATATTATCCTTCCTTTAATTTTCCTCCTAGTTTCATTCCTATTTCTTTTAGCTCATTAATGCACTCCTTAACTTTTTCTTTAATTTCATTCTCATTCTTACTACTTCCGGCAACTTGTATTTCTAATAATGGGTTCTCAAGTTCCTTACCTTTAGGATGCGTTTTTATATATAAATCATATTTCTTAACTAATTGTTTGACATAAGGTGCCATTACGGATTCCATAACGCCCTCAATTTCAAATGATTCTTCATAGTATTTTAAATCTGGCTTATTCTTTATGTATTTTAGAATAAAATTCTCTAATACGTCTTCCATTTCTCTCGGAACTCCAGGGGTCGCAAGAATATCAATCCCGTCAAAGTAAATGTAAATCCCCGGCGCCACACCAGCATTATTTTCTACCGCTATTGCACCTTTTGGCATTTTAGCCATCTTTAGCCTTTCTTCAGTAAGTTCTAGTTTTAATTTCTCATATTTTTCTTTGATCATTCTTAATGCTTTCTCGTTTATCTCTAATTCTAAACCTAAAGCTAAGGCAAGACCTTCACTAGTCTTATCATCATAAGTTGGTCCTAAACCTCCAGAAGATACTATTACTTTAGGCCTCCTATTTATAGCCTCCACGAATGCACTCTTTATCTCTTCTAGCTCGTCCATAACTACAGTTATTCTCCTAATCGTAAAGCCCAATGAAACCAGTCTTCTGGCTATATGTGATGCATTAGTATTTACAGTTCTACCACTTAGGACTTCATTACCTATTGTTATTATTTCAGCATACCAGGTTTCCACAAAAATAGATAAAAGGGTTTGGGGTTATATTTGGTTGTGAAAAGATGTTTGAGAGATTCCTCTCGAAAGATGTACAATATTTAAGAAGTTCAGAAATAAGAGATTTATTAAAATTAACTGAAGGAAAAAACGTCATAAGCCTGGCAGGAGGACTTCCAGACCCCTCCACTTTCCCAGTTGAAGAAATAGAGAAAATTACCCAGGATATACTAAAGGAAAAACCTGAAAGAGCTTTACAGTATTCAACTACCTCTGGGTTAGTGGAGTTCAGAAAGGAGCTTGTCAATTTATCAGCAAAGAGGGGTATTAGCGGAATAAATGAGAACAATATATTCGTAACCGTAGGTAGCCAGGAGGCACTTTTCATGATATTTAATCTGCTTGTTGATCCAGGCGACACTGTAATAGTTGAGATGCCAACTTATTTAGCGGCTTTGAACGTTTTAAGAACAAGAAAGCCGAATTTTATTGGAGTTACGGTCAACGAAAAAGGACCTAACTTAGATGAGTTAGAGGATAAAGTTAAGAAATCTATAAACGATGGTAAAAAACCGAAATTGATGTACGTAATACCCACGGCTCAAAACCCAGCGGGTACAACTATGAGTTTAGACGATAGGAAAAGGTTAATGGAAATAGCTGAAAAATACGACTTTTTAATCGTTGAGGATGACGCTTACGGCTTCCTAGTATTTGAAGGGGAAAGCCCAGCACCATTAAAAGCATTAGATAAAAGTGGTAGAGTTATATATACTGGAACTTTCAGTAAGATCCTAGCCCCTGGATTTAGATTAGGTTGGGTCGTAGCAGATCAAGAATTTATCCACGAGATGGAATTATATAAGCAAAACGTCGATTTACATACACCGAGTTTTACTCAAATAATAGCTACGGAGGCGATTAGGAGAGGTGTTATTGATAGACAAATACCTAAAATCAGAAAATTGTATAAAGAGAAAAGGGACGTAATGTTAAATGCTATTGAAACCTACTTCCCACGCGAGGCAAGATGGACTAAGCCCGTAGGAGGAATGTTTGTGTTCTCATGGTTGCCAGAGAAAATCGATACTGTAAAGATGTTGGAAGAAGCCACTAAAAGAGGTGTAGCATATGTTCCCGGTAGTAGTTTCTATTATGATTATAGCGGAAGAAATACTATGAGGCTTAATTTTAGTTATCCGTCCAAAGAAGAGTTAGAAAGAGGGATAAAGATTTTAGGAGAAACCATAAAGAGTTTTATGTAAATATTTTTTTAGCATCTAGGATTACTCCGGGTTTCGGAGTAGGTAATGATGCCTCTAAGGTATCTGATTCAGCAACTAACTCCTTGAATATCTTCTCTGATATTTGTTCATCTATGAATTCGAAAACACCATCAAATTTGCTGGGTTCTATAAATTTAACGTTTAATCTGCTAGGAATTAATGCGGGCCAAGAATTTAAAAACCTTGGAAGAATTAATAAATCTCCCTCTCTTGCCAAATTTTGTATTATTATTCTAGCCCAACTTCTCATAGTTGTTATAAATACAGCATCAAACTTTATATTATCTGAATTTTTGACTTCCTCGACACCATAAAGCCTTAATTTATACCCTTCATCATTGTAAATGTAAGTTTTATTCGCATACCCTACAGCTGCTAAGGCCGAAATATATGATGTCAAACCTCCTCCTAATATTAGTAAGTTAAGGCCCTTGATTACTTTCCTTAACTGTAATGCAATGCTTGCATAGCCGTAAAGTATATATTTTAACTCATAGTCCTCTGGTAAAATTACTATTGAGTCGTAAGGTAAAACGGGTTTTTCTGCCATAATTCCGTCTACTTCTGTTCCTATTCCACCATATTTCTTGGAGTAGGGAAGAACTACTGCATCTCTGTTTTCTAATCCTTTATCTACTTCTAGGCCAATATCTCTTATTTTTACTATACCACTACTACCCAGTATTTTATTTGGTTCTACCCATAATATTCCAGAAAATATTGCATTTTCAATCCCAGACAATAGAACCTTAAGGGGTGATACCATTACAAAGTCCTTATTTATAGGCTTTTCGACAACGTCTTTTTTCGTAATACCTAAATCAAATACGATTGCTTGCATCTGATAGTGATATATTATTTACCTTATTAAGTTTTGAACAAAGTTAAACTTGTGAGAATTATACACAATTTAAGTAAAGAAGCAAGAAGGAAAATAATAGAGATTCTTTTAGAAAACAGAAGCAGGAAAGAATTAGCCGAAGAATTAGGTTTATCACCGGCTGCAATTACTAAGTTTTTGAACGGAATAACTCATCCAAGCGATGAAACTATAGAGAAGGCACTAGAAATAGCCAGTGAAGACGAGAAAAGGGAAATCATAAACGTTATCCTAAATGATATAATGTTAAGTTTAGAGGAGTTCATTAATGAACTAAATGTAGAGGTTGAAGAATTAGAAAGGGTTAAAAAAGTTATTCAGCTCACATCTTTTTAGGCTCATAGAGCGGGCAAGTTATACATATCTCGAAGAATTTAGTTACAACAACTTTCTTGCTACCGTTCTCAGTAACGACTACCGCATCACTAGGTATTCCTACTTTTTCCGGCTCCGCAATACTCCATGCTACACACGCGTCATTAATCACATGCTTACAAGTCCTCGACTTCCATAAGCCTTGTGACTTCGCAATATTTAGCCAACTAGTCAGAGTATGAAGTGTATCGATTTCTGCCTTAATTTTCTCGAATTCTTTATTGTGAGAATCCTCTAGTGATTTTAATTTTTCTTCTACTTTTTTTACTTCTTCTTCTAATTCTGAAGTTGATACTAATACTATACTCGGTTTTAGTGTTTCTTCATTATTTATACTCATGATTAATGTCTGGTTTTGTTACCTTTTTAAGGGATTTTGCAAATTACATTTCATGGTAAAGGAGATATACAAAGAGAGGATTAAGGTACTGACAGAATTATGGGGCAAAATAATAGATGAGCAAAAAGATATAAATAGGGAAGAAGTAATCAAAATGATTGAACAAGCTTACAAGGATAAACATATAAAACCTATTAGAGGTTTTAGGGCCGAAAATCTATATGAAAAGGAGCTTATAAGTCTATATGTAGTTGGCAAAGATGGATTAGGACTATATGAACAGTACCCGACAATCTTCGAAAACATCCTATCCCAAGAAGTTATTTTAGATAAATCCGCATCACTTTTATTAGAAGGTAAACCTTTAGAGGCCTTTGAATTCCTTCAACGCAATAAGGAAAATTTAGCTAAAGCACTTAGGCTTATCTTCATAGAAGGAATATTCTCGTTTAAACCTGAGGAACAACTATACAAAGCACTTAGGGATATGGACGCTACAAACGTTGATGAGGTGAAACATACCGCTATCAGTTTTGCGAGATTTTACACTGCGTATAAAATAGCTGAGGGCATTGCGGAGAAGAGTATTAGGGATAAGATGAGCATTGAGGCTATGAAGAAAGCATTATCAATAAGTATTGGTATAAAATATCCCCTTCCTAAACCCGAATATATTGCTTTAATAGCGGAAAAAGTGTTTGGAGTAAACCCTAAACTTTTGAAGAAGATTATGGGATGATAAAATAATTTTTAAGTAAAAAGAAGATTATAATTATTGATGCAAAATCTATCATCTACTCAGAGGGAAATACTTCTAGCACTTATTGACCTTTACAATAAAAACAAGAGGATGATCAAAAGTAAGGAGGTAGCTGATGTTATAGGAAAAGATGAGGGGACTGTGAGGAATATAATTTTAAGCTTAAAAGTATTGGGCCTAATTGAATCAAAACCAGGGCCTAACGGTGGCTATGTGCCCACTCTGAAAGCCTATGAAACTGTTAAGAACCCAATTGTAACCCCAATTTTAGATCAACTCATTTTATATAAAGACGGCTTAGAAACCGACATTAGGGTAAGTAATATAGAGATTCTTGATATAACAAACCCCTCTGGAAATAAAGTGCTCCTAAGAGCTAATGGGGATCTGAAAAAATTAAAAGTTGGAGATACCGTAAAAGTTGGGCCTATACCGTATAGTCGTTTAGTAATTGAAGGCGTAATTATACACATAGATGAGGATAGGAAAGAACTTGTAATAGATGTTACTAGAATGATAAGTATTCCTAAAGTACAAGTGAGGAGTATAATATCTAGAAAATTAATAGCTCTAAAACCTGACATGACATTAAGGGATGCATCCCAGATACTCTACAAAGAAGGTATAAGAGGAGCACCAGTACTAAGCGATGACGGGAGAACACTTGGAATACTGACTACTGCAGATATAATCAAAGCTTTCTTTGAGGGTAATTTCGAAGCAAAAGTTAGCGATTATATGAAAACAAACGTAATAACAATTAATGACGATGATGATATATTGACGGCCATAAGAAAAATGTTAATATATAACGTTGGAAGGCTTTTAGTATTAGAGAGAAACCAAAAGGTAATAGGAATAGTAACCAGGACTGATATCCTTAAAACCATTGCTGGATTGGAGGAATTAATAACGACTTGAAGGAACGTGTTTTCATAATAACAACAGATGATAAGATTGTTAGTTTGACTAACACAAGTGATGATAAAAATAGCTTTAAAGTATCTGCTGAAGAGCTACATAAGTATATAGACAAAATAAAGGCGATAGTACATACGCATAAAAGTGAATGTACTCCAAGTAATGAAGACGTTTTAGGAATGTATGCGTGGAGGATACCTTGGTTAATAGTTTCTAACAATTGTATAAAAGCTTATTTATTCAAGGGAACCAGTATACTTGAGCTCGACGTTAATTCCCTTATTCCTAAGGAACTCAACGACTTTCTCATGCAAGTTCTTAAGTAACTCCCTTTTATCCTCAGCTAATACGACATCCGAATGTTCTTTAACAATTATATTGTGGGCAAACGGGCTAGGAACCTCATAAGGGCCTATAACCTTTATCTCAATCTCTCCACTCTTAATCTTAGAGAGAACTTCTATAGCCCTATGAATATCCATATAATCCTCTAGAATTTCTCTTATTGCCTCTTTTAGCACTGGAAAACCTTCCATTTCTTTAACAACTCCCAGAAGCACCTCAGAATTTAACTGCCTCCTATCGATACTAGTTTCCCTACCTTTATACCTTCTAAGCAACATAAATGACCTCTCAGCACAGTGCCTAAACCTCCTTTTGAGCATTTCAGTCCTTAAAATTACTTTACTTAGTATATCATACATTCTATCTGGTTCTAATTTATCGAAAACTTTACTGATATCATAATCCACTTTTTCTGGTATAGTTATCATAAAGCCGTTATCCGTTACAGCAATTCTCACATCACTTCTCAGATCCTCGCTCACCACGTAAGCTACAGCCCTAGAGAAAGCGTCTAAAGTCCTTCTACCGTATAACGCATGGAAAATAAAGTTCCTTCTACCCTCCTCATCATCATATATTTCAATAAGTATTGATTTGTCAGTAGGGACTATTCCACCAGTAAATTGGTATTGCTCATAAACATAAGTATAGATTGAAAAAGCTGCATGCTTAGATATTTCATATTCTTTAGATATAGTCTCAACTGCTTCCTCTAAAGGAATCCTATTCTTAATCATCTCAGCCACTTTACCCCTGAACTTACCAACTTCAAGTGCGGAATCATAAGCTAATGGTAGCATCTCTGAAAACCAACTAGGTACAGTAGGTCTTTGACCTTCGGCATCCTTTACTATTATAACGTTTCCCTCACTTCTTATAAACTCATATGTCTTACCCGCAAGAACAAATATGTCTCCGGGGGATAATATCTCTGCGAATTCCTCCTCAAGATTGCCTACATATTTTCCGCTCTCAGTTTTAACTGGAATATTTGCCTCATCCGGTATTGTTCCACTATTTAAGAAAAATATCATCCTAGCCCCAAACTTGGGATATAAAACTCCATCTCTTACTCTAACCTTTGCATAAACGTTTTTAGACTCTAATTCGAAATCGCCATTCAAATATTTTATAACATTATAGAACTCCTCATATGTTAAGTCTTTGTAATTATATGACCTTCTAACTATATCATATAACTCCTCAATTTTAACTGGGGAAATTAGTGAAGCGGCAACTATAATTTGAGCTAAAACGTCTAAGGGATTTTTAGGTATGTGAATACTATCTATTTTTCTCTCCCTAGCCAGTTTAGCCAGTACTGTACATTCAACTAGGTCATCTCTATCTACTACTACTATTCTACCTTTACTTATGTTCCTAATATGATGCCCAGCCCTTCCAATTCTCTGAAGTAGTCTACTCACACTCTTAGGACTACTCAGTAAAACAACTAAGTCAATATAACCTATATCTATCCCTAATTCAAGGCTCGTAGATGAGACAACTACTTTTAGCTCACCCCTCTTAAGTTTCTCCTCAACTTCTAATCTTATATCCCTACTTAAACTGCTATGATGAGCAGCTACTAACTCTGAATCGAAAATGTTCTCTGTTTCAAAGATCTTTCTAAGCTTATAAGACACTCTTTCTGCTGCACTACGAGTATTTGTAAATACAAGAGTTGTCTTATGTTTCTTTATTTCTTCAACGAGATATTTGTAAATACCTTTTGAAATTTCGTCCTCACTGGCATGAACAAGATCTTTAACTGGTGAGATAACCCTTATATCAACGGGTTTAACGAATCTTGCATCGACAATGTAATACTCCCTTCCTTCACCCACAAGAAATCTAGCTACTTCTTCAAGTGGTGCTACAGTAGCACTTAATCCGATCCTAGTTACTTCATTCTTGGCTATGAATTGTTGGAACAATTCTAACATAGCCGATAAATACGCACCCCTTTTACTATTTGCCAATTCATGGATCTCATCAATAATAACCCACTTTACATTACTCAATTTCTCTCTGAATTTCTGAGAAACCAACGAGATGCCGAATGATTCTGGAGTCGTTATTAGGATGTGAGGTGGTTGCTTAAGCATCTTTTGCTTCTCATAAGATGTAGTATCACTGGTCCTTACCGAAACCCTTATATTCGGTAAATCGTTATACAATTCTTTAAGTTCATTTAAAGGTTCTATTAAATTCCTCTTCATGTCATTGTTCAGAGCTCTTAATGGCGAGATGTAAATTGCGTATATTTCATCCTTTAGATTTCCTTCATAACCCAGCCGTATTAATGTATCTATAATCCCTAAAAATGCGGCTAATGTTTTTCCGCTCCCAGTAGGGCTTGAAACTAATACATTTTTATTATTCTTTATTAATGGTATTGCACCGCGTTGAGGAGGAGTAAAAGTCTTATACTTATTTTTAAACCAGCTTGAGACTTGAGGGGTTAGTAGTTTAAATATCTCCTCGTCAGAATATATGACTTCCATTCACGTAATTTATCTTTTGTCTAATTTAAAAGAAATTGTTTATAATTCTCTGTTAAAAGTTAATGTAGTATAAATGAATGCTGACGAGTAGTAAAGTAGCCATAAGCCCGTTACGTAGTATGAGTGCAAAATATTTATAATACCGCCTATTAGGAAAAATACTCCGAAAAACATGATAATCACTATTGTATATCTACATTTCTTATTAAAACTAACTTTGTTCTTTCCTTTGGGTGTTACAATATAAGTTTTTTTACTTTTTAGAAGACCTTTGAAGAAATTGATTGTAATAAATGGAGATATTGCTACCGTAAAAGCTGTGAGTCTGCCTATCCCGAACAAGCTCTGCAATGGTGAAAACCCTAGCTTTATAGCTAATTTGTATAACAAAAATCCGTAAGTTCCTAATACCACAAGCCAAAATAAGAATAGAAAAGATCTCAAAATATCTCCCCCTATAAACAGAGATAGTATATTTACTATGATTGCAGACATAAATACAGTTATTATAGGAGTATACTGAAATAAATGAATCAACATGTCAAGTTTTTTAAAGACTGACACCTTTCCCTTCAAAATGTATTTCAGCCTATTTCTTAATACTTCGCCAGTACCCAATGCCCACCTAGTTTGCTGAACAAAGAATGAGTAAAAATTATCTGGTACTTCAATATAAATTGGAACATTTGATGCGCAAACCTCCTCCCCTATGTAGGCCATTCTACTACCTATCTCGAGGTCATCCTGAATCATCCTATAATCCCAGCCCCCTAGTTTTTCGAGTACTTCCCTTTTAAATAGAGTCCCACTTCCTACCGGAAATACACTTAAACCTACACTTTCCTTACCCGAAAATAACGCCTTACTAGCGAATAGTGTAGACGCTATTAATCCCTTGGCTAAAGTAGAATATTTATTTTCACTATAACCATTCCACTCAAAAGTTATCGCGCTACATTTAGAGGAAATTAATTTATTGTAAGCTTTTACTAATGCATCTCTATCTAATCTCGAATCTACATCAATAGTCAGTATAAGCTGTCCATTTGACTTTTTAAAACCATACAATAACGCACCACTTTTATAACCTAACCTTTCATCCTCTCTCCTCCTATACAGTTTAACATTTAATCCTTTAGGAACTTTTAGCTCAGATTTTAACCTCTTGAAGTACCCCTCGTCATCGTCAGAGACTATTATTACTTCCATCCTGCTCTTCTCCCATTCTAAATCGTTAAGATTATTTATGAGCCCTTGTATCACATCTATACTCTCTCCCTTAGTTGGGACTATAATTGAAAGTGTGGGTAAACTATTGTATGTATTAACGCTTTTACTCTTGTTCGTTTTCGATAATTCATATAGAAATATCTGATATAATATAAAGAACGATGGGTATACAAAAAGCAAAACCTGTAACACTAATGTTATCATTTTAGAGATACTTCTTCTCTAGGTATATAAAATTTATACACGTGTCTAGTAGATTTTGGTGGAAATACTAAACCTCTCTCGGAAATACTTATTACTACACTTTTAGGAATAGGAGGTAAAGAATATAGGCCTATATCCTTGCTTTTGCTCACGGTAAAACCAAGGCTAATTAATTTTTGTTCTAACCTATACTCCGTCCAGTAAAGTTTATACATAGAATCTGAACATAAGATATTCTTGTTAATAAACCTAATACAGTAATTACCATCTTTCTCACTTGTCAAAGATATTTCCGGTATAGGAAAGATATTAACGTACCAGCTCTCAATAGATATTAACTCAGAATTATAGTCAACTAAAATTGCTGGCATATCCTTTATCCCAAGCTTTAAAAAGGCGTGATACCTATGATGCCCATCAAGTATTATAAGCCTACTTTTATCAACTATTATGGGTGAAATTCGCTTCTCATTTCTAATTTTGTGAATGTTGTACTGAACTAAATCCATTATAACGTCCTCATGAGGAATTAATTCCTTAGGATTTACCCAATCGATTGTAATATTCACAACAATATTTTAGGACACATCTCTCACATAAAGGTTTCTTAGCTTTACAAACTCTTCTACCATGTGCGATTAATAAGTGATGAAAATGAAGCAATTCTTCTGGGTTTAACTCCAGTTTAACACCCTCTGAAATCTTTTTATAACTAGGTTTTTCTCCGAAAATTCCAATCCTACTCATGACCCTCCTTATATGAGTATCTATAGGGAAAACCCTACATCTTAAACAAGTTAGTAAAACTACATCTGCTGTCTTTTCACCCACCCCATCAATACTTAATAGGAATTCTCTAGCTCTTTCGCAGTCATTAAAGATTTCCTTATCTAGACTTAGAAAGGCGTTTGCAACATTTTTTATATATCTTGCCTTAGAATTGGCTAAACCAGTCACACTTATACGCTCCTTAATTTTATCTATTTCTGTCCTTGCTAGAATATCTGGGTAAACTCCTACACTCTTATCTAAGTTTTGATATGCAATTATTGCTGCTTTATCAGTAGAGTTTTGTGATAAAATAGTTGCAACTAAAGTTTTAAACAAATCTCTCTCTTTGTTACAGACTAAATACGCTATATATTCCTCCTCTTTTATCAAATATTCTCCCTTAAGCTTGTCATATATCTCCTTGATACTGCACACAAAAATAAGAAAAAATAACTACCTTTTAAGAATAATAATAATAGTTACCATTAATTTGCATAATGATTGTAGTGTTCTCCCCTAGATCATAGTCACCTATAAGTTGACTTAACTCCACAATTTCATTAGGACTAATATTAAAATTCACTTTGAAGACTTTATGCCCTATTATCACCTCTTGAATGGTTAAGTTAACGTTACCGTAATTATAAATATATGTCTCATTACTCCAATTCCCTAATTTTATCACAGAGATTTGTGTGTTAATAGCATTCTGAAGGTTATTAAATGAGGAAGAAAGATAATTAGTATTAATATGATAGAGCGAATTAAAATAAAGGAAGAGAGGAACTGCCAAAAAAAGAGTTACTGCAGTCACTATAAGGGAAGAAAAAATTGACGAAACCCCTTTCATGCTTCTCACGCAGTCTCAGATGCCAAAACGTTTAATGCTATACTGAAAGATTTTCCAGTAGACGTCTTACCCAAAATAATAACAGTATAGTATTTACCAGCAGTGAAGTTACCACTTAGTGTAAAAACGTTCTGATATGTCTGGCCAGGCTGTAAAGATATTCCAGATGCATTTTGGACAACATTACCGCTGACAGTAACACTACTTATTTCAACATTCGTATTTCCGTTATTAGTAAGAGTTAACTGTAAATATGCATTACCACTGGATGGGTTAACAATTATTTGCGCTTGGGCATTAACGTTAACATTTTGAGTTAAGTTTCCAAACATCCCTTGACTGTATGCATACAATAACGCTCCTAATGCTATAGTTATTGCTATAATTATTACAGTACCTAAGATTGAGGATATTCCTTTTCTGCTCTTTCTCACCTTTTTACCCCCGAAAATAAACTCAGATAAAAATAACGTGAGGGAGGAACGAAAGTATTAAGGCCATAATTATACCAGAAAGTATTGTAGGCAAATAAAATATTGTAAACCTCGCAAGTTTAGAGAATATCACTGACGAAGCTAGTGAGTAAGAAAACACTACAACGCTGAATAACGTTACATTATTAGAACCAGATATATTCCCCATCATTGAAAAGGTTAACCATAGCAGAATTGGAGTTAATATAACCATTAAGTCGAACAACCTCAATTGCCTAATGAGAGAGAGCCTCACGCCTAATAAATCGTTTACTAACGATGAAAGCTCATCCATAGCCTCATAAGATATTCCAGACTTCTCAAATAATGAAAGTATTTGAATTATTATGTTAAAAAGCTTAGATGGGGTCTTGACCTCAGTAACCTCATTTTTAACTGTAAACTCCTTACTAATCTCCTCGAGGATGCGCTGTACTCTACTGGAAGCATTAACATCAACTTTCTTAAAAGAAAACTTTATATTATAACCTAATCTCATATAATCAGATATCTCCTTTAACAGAGTTGGAAGTATCGATATCAACTCATTGGCTAACCTTATCTGACGATAAATCCAGTAAACTACAAAAGAAACTATTATACTTATTATTACTAGTTTAAATGCAAGCAAAATATTAGCAAAGATAACGATAGGAATCACGATTAACGGAAGAAATACCCTCCAATCAAAAGAAATGGAGTAATCATTATCGGGCTGGATAGTAGTAATTAGAAAAACAAAGGCTGGAGTAAAAAGTAATGGCAAAACCAGCTCAAATATATTGGTTTTAAATGTAAACTGAAAACCTATTAATATTATGGGAACCATTAGAAATATTGCAAACTCCATTTCAGCGATCTCAACTGCTTTATCAACATAACCCTTATATTGATCCTTAAATCTCTGGAATATTTCTGACATAGCTTCCTTTAGTCTTTCCCTTATAGATAACCCTATTTCTGATGATAGTACATACTTTGAATAGATGACACCTAATAGATCATCATGGTGAACCGATGCCCTTTTCTCTATAGCTTTATACGATGACATATTAAGAACACTTATTGATTTTTTAATCTGTTCTAATTCGATCTTTGGCGTTTTTAATTCTTTAATTTTTGATAACTCCTCTAACGTATAAATTATACTTTTATCTACTAGAGAATTTATATATGCTATTAATGATATAATTGGAGCTTCAGTATTAACTAACTTCTTGTATTCTTTACTTCTAGACCATGTATATAAAAATGGATAGAAATATATTAGTAGAAAATAACCTATAGCAGATAATATAAATTGTTTAAAGAACAGTGAAAGTATCATGAAAGGGATAAAACCTAGTGGTGAATAAGTCATTAACTTCCTATATTTATTACATATTTCATTATAATCATCTCCAGTAACCTCTATGTATTTTTTGATTTGCTTCTCCAATATTTTACATACTAACAATTTCATTTCTCTCACCCGTGTAAAACTCATTAATTTTCTTGTAAATTTCTTCAAAGCTTAGTATTTCATTCTCTTTTAATTTCTTTAAAAATTCTAATCTTCTTGCAATTTCCTCACTTACATCAATAGAGTAATTCTCTTTAATTTTCTTTAATAAATATGATTTTTTAACTAATTCTTCAATACTATTAGGATTAAACGCCTTTTTAGAATAAGACCACTCTATCACCTTCTTAAACCTAATTTTAGACCCCTTAGGGACAATTTCATAAATAGAAAGAACGCTCTTTATACTTCTCTCTCCCTCCTTCCTATTACCCACTATAACGAAAGCCCATATAGTTTGCAAAAACAGTTTAGCCAGATCACCCGATAACAAATCTGTTATCCTAGTTACAGCATCAATAGGCTTAGAACCATGAAAAGTAGTAAGAGACCCGTGACCAGAGGCAGCAGCATGAATTAAAGCTTCAATCTCCTTCCCCCTAACCTCTCCTACTACTAAATAATCTGGCCTATACCTAAGCGCTAATTTAGCCAAATCCATTAGTGTAATATCTATATTACCGTATAGTGTAGACCTAGATATAAATCGAATCCAATTAGGAGATTTTAAATTAATTTCTGGCGTGTCCTCTATAGTGAGGATCTTGAAATTAGGGTTAACTAAGTTGAGGAGCGCAGTTAGCAACGTAGTCTTTCCAGATCCAGTAGGACCCAGAATTATAATAAAAGGTTTGTAATCAAGTAGAAGCCACAAATAAGATGCTATCGCCTCGTTAATACTACCTTGTTTTATAATTTCGATAATACTAAATGGCCTTACGGGGAACTTCCTTACATCAAAGGTCGAACCAGGTAAGGATATTTCCTTAGAAACAGTTGCAGCGACCCTATGCCCTTCTGGCAACGAGAATTCTAGGAAAGGTTTTGCTACATTTACACTTTTATTTGCTCTACTAGCTAGTTTTTCTATTACTTTAATCACTTCCTCGTCTGAAGAGAACTGTATATTAGTATATAATCTGACACATTCTGGGTAATTCCTATGGATTATAGTGATTGGAATTCCATAACCCTTACATTCAATCTCTTCAATATTAGGATCTAGAAGAAGTGGAGTTATATCTCCATATAGGACTATCTTCTTTATATGATAAAGAATTTTTTCTATTGATTCATCTTTAAATCCCGCCTCAGCTAATCTTTTCACAACTTCTTCCTCAAGGTTTTCTATCTTATTATAATAAAGTTCCGAGAGAATCTTGTTTTTAGCACTCTCCTCTAATTTAGATAATTGTGGCTCTTCAACTTCATAATAGCAAAAATCTGACTTTTTTATCTTAACTTTAACAGGCCCTACGGAATACTCCTCTAATAGTCTTTCGCTCATCAAAGTAAGAACAATATTTTAAGACCTCAGAGCACCCCGAAACTTTCAAACAACTCCTTTACTTTTGATCCAATCATACTAGCGTTACGTATAACTGGTAGCAATAGGTCAATTTTATAATTATACTCCCATCTTAATTCACCAATCTTAGCTAGAACGTGAATGAAAGAGTATGCTGGATCGGCTTTGAAGATTACAGTGTCACTTAATGTAGTAATATAGTTAGTACCATAAACTATAGTAAGAGGAAATTGTGGATATGCCTTATCTAAATGAATTACCAATTCATCACCTTTTAAATAGACTTTTACACCTCTGAGAGGTTCTGAAACGCCGTAAATATAGTACGTACGCTTTTCATTTTCTTTCTTAACAATCACACTATTTAACCCTTCTTTAACATTGATTTTAATACCGTCAATATTTACAGTCTCACCTACTTTACTCATGATAAGATTGTCATAAAATGAGGGCTTTTCGAATAATTCATAGCTCTCAAATTCTCCATTGCTATAAACTTTCATTTTATACTCCTTATAATCTTCAATTCCCTGAATCTCTCTATAATTATTCTTATCTATCTTAACTTCCAGAACCCTAACAATAAATTCCTTTTTTAATTCTATTTTAGCTCCTCTAATTAATTCTACTATAACATTCTCTTCTTCATTGTTATTGTTCTTATAATAAGGAAGTTTTAAGGAAAGGGATCCCTCCTTGCCAACTTCTTGTTCTAACTCCTTATTCCCTACCCTTACCTTCACCTTCTTTTCCAACTCCGTCGGAAACCTATAGTTCAAATGTAACTCTAGAACCGCATTACTATTTTTATCCCCTTTATACATTCCATTTCTTAACACTTTCACTACCCCACTACTTAGTTCTAAATTAATATTGCCCCCAGAAACCTCTACGTAAAAATTATAGTCAAATATTTCGTTAGTTACTACGATTTTGTCCTTATAACTATCAGATAAATTAAACGGCTCAATTTTGATAGCTAATTTCCCGTTGTCAAACCATCTTTTTACCTCCATTAACTTCCTGCCTAAGACAATCTCACCAGAGATTTTTTCACTTAAATAAATTATACTATATCCTTCAAATTTCTTTATTTTATAGTACTCACTTTCATCCCCAACAGAAACATAATAAACTTTTCCCGAGTTTGTCAAGATAACTAAATTCCTTCCTAGTATTGACAACGATCTAGTATTCTTAAGGTCAAACAACTTCTTTAAAGTGTAATGGAATATATGTGAAATCGAATCGGTTATTATAATAAATTCGCCATTAGCAACAGTAGCAAAAGGATTTGAAACAAGACCTATGTAAGACCAGCCACCTTTATAAAATATTTTAGCTCTATTTTCACAAAGAATAAGTATACCACCAAAACTCTCTCCCAGAAATTCTGCCTCAGAACTGCATATGCCCAAGACGTCATACTGAGAAGAATCAGATATTATCCTACCACTTGGCGTCTGAAATAAATTCCCTAAACTGGAAGTCCCGATATAAAAACCCTCTTTAGAAAATTTCTTAACGTTACCGTCAGCGTATATAACTTTAACCTCATTATCGTATACTAAATCCATGAAATTTCTATAAATTCTATAGTATTTAGGTTTTTCTAATTCTATGATCTTATTATAAGGAGTAATAATTTTAATTTCCTTACTATTAAGGAGGACTGAAAAGTTGTATTTCCTTTCAAAACTTAGATACTTTTCATTTTGGAAGAGAATCCCAAATAGCCCCTTCTTAACTTGAACTAATTCACCATCAATATATACTACCCCTAATACGGATTTATCTAGCTCTAAAAGAACCCTTTCTTTACCATCAGAAAGTTCTAAAACTTTATTATGATTAACATATATCCACTGGTCATTAAGAAGAGAAATATTAGGATAAATTGTTATATCTGGCGTTTTTATAGCATTTGAGAATAGTTTAACGGAATTACCTGTAGCTTCTAACCATACCTCAGAGACGTTGGGGATTGTAATTTTACTAGCGTAGTCTATAACTGGAATCATTTCTGCTAAAACGTACAAAATAATTTAAGAGGGTGTTAGTTGAAAATACCAAACGAGTTTGCATAAAGGTAATATGAGGGATTATAACTGGATACGTTTAATTCATTTATAACCATAATCTCATATGAAGTACATACTACTAACATTAACCGTGATGCTTATTGTATCGATAATTTTCTACGGAATCAAATTCATATATCCTATAGAGGGAATAGTAACGCCTTTAATATTAATTAAGATGATGAAAAACACTAGAAAAATCAGAATAGCTCATAAGATACATTAATGCAAATACCTTTCTTTTTACAAAGGGAAAAGAAACATTCTAAAGACTTTCTACCCTTTAAACCTAATTCTTTTGAGTATTGTGAAATACCGAACTCCTTTATTGCTTTAGAAGCACTCTCCCTTAGCACAATTTTTAGCCTATCTATTTCCTCCTCTTTTAGCTTAATAGTGGACAAAACTTTGATAACAATTGGCAAATCACCGCATCCCTCCTTCCACATTTGATAGATGTCTATATCTCCTCCTTCATAACTTACCTCCCCGTCATATTCACCTTTAGTAACTGGAACTATATTTCTCTGTTGATGAGAAGGATACAACATCTTAATTAAATAATATTCGGTAGAATTACTACCCGGTACTAGAAGCCTAAAAGCTGATGACGAATTATTTCCTTTTAGCCTTAACCACAAACTTTCTACTACAAAACTTGCGTTTGTAATTACTCTTAGTTTTAAAAACGAGAATAATGGAAGGGGAGAAAAAAATAAGTCTACATCATTAACAACAAACTTGATATCATCCTCTTTTACCTTGATCAAATCAAGCTCAAACCCGCGATTATCAATCTCGTTATTAATTAGAGGAATGAGGGGTTTTAACTCTTCGTCTCGTGAGTAAGCTAATTTTAACTTCACATAAAAAATCATAATTTTAAACACTTATTTAATTATCTAATATGAAAACAATCATAATAGGCTCTGGTTACTCTGGGCTTAATGCGTACTACGAAATAAAGAGAGATGTAAAAATAGTATCACTCTCTAACAGTTTTCTATTCTATACAGCTTATATTAGAAATTTATTTGATAAAAAAACTAGATACCTTACTGAATTAAGTTTTGTGAGTGTGGATAAGATAAAAGATTACGACCTTAAAGGGAAATGGGTTAAGGGAGAAAAAGGAGAATATATTGCAGATAATTTAATCATTGCAGCAGGCTGTGATAGGAATGAGCAGATAAACTTCATTAATAAATTGTTTTCGAAAGAGGAAATTTCTTTAGGGAGCGAAAATGAGTTAGACGACTATCTGGTTATTCAACTATCATTCTATTTTAGAAAAATGGGGAAAAAAGTAAAATATGGCGGAAATTATTTAAGATATTTGGGTTCTAACGTAGAGCATGTTATAAGAGAAGAAATGGAAAAAAAAGGGATAAAAAACACTGAGAAGGCAGAAGATATACTCCCTTTCTGCAAACCCTCAGAGCCTTTTCAGTTTTTCAAAGTCAATGAAAAATTAATGTTTCAAAACTCATTCATAATAGGAGATTTAATTTCTGGGTTTCCAAAATTAGGAGAACTTGCGATGCGAACTGGAATTTATGTGGGAAAAATGGTAAAAGGAATAGAAAGAAAATGTTTCAAACCTATTTTTATTAACATAATTGATACTGGAGATAGCGCAATACATATTAGAAGTGATAAGTTATGGGGTGGAAAAATAGAAATTGTAAAAGTTTCAAAGATAAGACAATTCATGAAAAGATTTATCGAAAATTATTATATATTGAGAAAGGGTAAGATGGGAATACTATACCATTTATGAGTATCCAGGGACCCGGGGGGTCAGGGGGTCATCATTCCTTTTTCTTTAGGTCCCTGGATACTCATAAATAAATTAAAGTAAAGGGGTTTAAGTAGTTTTGTATAGTGTGTATATTTAAGATTATAATTAATAGGCGTAAAATTTTTCTATTTCTTTTCCGGTAATATTCTATCTACTTAATAAGCAAACTCCACAAACAATATTATTATCGTGAAACTACAACTGGGACAAGCGGATACCGTCGTAGACCCCTATAATGACTTTATAAATTCATTATTAATAGCTGGAGCCAGTGAGAACACAATTAAGGTTTACTCAATAGCAGTAAAGGATTTCTTGAATTATATAAAGAAAGATCCTAGAACTGTAACAGCATCAGACGTAAATAACTGGATAATTAATGTTATGAGAAGAGGTACTAGGGACAAAAAAAGGATAGAAATTAATGAAATGAAGAGAAGAAAAATGGTTACTGCTAGGCTGTATATAATAGCAGTATTAAGGTTTCTTAAATGGTTAGGGAAAGATATTAAACCCGTAACACCAAGAATAAGAAGAAACGAAATCTTTGCATTAGACGAAGAGACTTTCAACAAATTACTCGAAATTACTAAAAGAACAAGTGATAAACTAATACTTAAACTACTTTTTGACACAGGATTGCGTGCTAAAGAGTTATTATCGATAAAAGTTTCCGACATAGATTTTGAAAGGGGAAGTATAACAGTAAGAAACACAAAAAACCAAGAAACTAGAACGGTGTTTTTTACAGAGGGCACTAAATCTTTGCTAATAAAATATATAAAAAGTAAGGGGCTAAAAAGTGATGATAAGCTATTCAATTTAACCTATAATGCCTTATATAAAAGGCTGAAAAGAATTGGAAAAAAGATAGGAATTGATCTTAGGCCTCACTTGTTAAGGCATACATTTGCCACAGTTGCAATAAAAAAGGGAGTACCTTTACCAGCAGTTCAAAAGCTACTGGGTCATAAAGATATAAGAACAACCCAAATTTACACACATTTGCTAACTACAGATCTAGAAAATATTTATAGGAAAACCTTTGGCTAAGCTCTACCAAAGAACCTCCATTTTACCATTTCAGCAACATAACTTGCAAGGTCTTTTATGCTGTTAAAACTAGCCGTTTGTAAGTGTAAATACTCGAATTTCGCCTGGTTATTTAACATATCTTTTTGAAGCTCCTTAACGATAGGCTTCTTCAAAATCTCGTCTAGCTTTTCTTCTGCCAAATTTCCCACAATTTTACCATTAATATCATCTGGATATGGTAGATCACCATTTGGATAAACGGTTATACTATAGCTAACCAACCTCTTTGACTTACTCTGTCCTACCAAAGCCTTTATAAACCCCCATGAATTATTTATAGTAGATCCGTATTTTCTTTTTAATTCTGATAGAACTTTATATAACTCATAAGGGTCTGGTGCTAGTTTAACTTTAGAGGACGGGTAATCTATTGCGGGTAAGATTACAATCTTATAATGACATTCATGAACTTTCCTTACTTTCTCTTCGAGCTTATGAATATTATATCTCGTGACTACTGTTTGGACATTAACCTTTAACCCGTATTGCCTAAACTTGCATAAGCTGTCTAATGCTTTAACGTTCCAATGATATTCGTCTATGGAATAATGAAGAAAATCAATCCTATCTGCTAACTTTGTTAAGAAATTCTCATCATTTAACCTATATCCGTTAGTTGTTAGCATCACATAGAATGAACCATCATGCGCATACTCTAATAATTCTAATATATCATTCCTTAGAGTTGGTTCACCGCCTTCAAATGAAAGAACGACTATTGAGGAATCCCTCAGATTATCAATTATTTTCTTTATAGTCTCCGTAGAGCCTTCGCCTAGCTCTCCAGAATAATATTGCGGTGAACAAAAAGTACAGCGAAGATTACATCTAGAAATTACTTTAAATGTAGCATAGGCTGGATTAAATGGGTCTTTTAATATTTGGGTTTTTAAAAACCATCTGATTGCCTTTAGATCCCTATTCATAAACCTAAAAACCTCCTAGTATGCCTTAAATATTCTTCAGCATTCTCTTTAATTAACCTTATCTCTTCCTCACTAACTTTTCTTATAACCTTAGCTGGAACACCAACAGCAATACTGTAAGGCGGGATTTCAGTATTTTGAGTTACTACAGCACCAGCACCTATTATAGAATACTCGCCAATTCTAGCACCGTTCAAAATTATAGCACCCATACCTATAATCACATTGGAAGAAATCATAGCACCGTGAATTACGGCATTATGCCCAATTGTCACACTATCACCTATTACCACTTTATAGCCCGGGTCAGTATGAATTGTTGAATTCTCTTGAATGTTGCTTTCATTTCCTATTTTAATTGAGTCATTATCCCCTCGAATTACGACGTAGTGCCAAACACTTGTCAAATCACCGATCTCGACATCACCAATTACGTATGCGGTAGGATGTATGTATGCTTTCTTAGAAATTTTAGGGGCTTTACCTAAATATCCTTCTATCGGCATACAAGCTCAATTATTTTTTCTTAAGCTTAGCTATAAAAAACCCAGTTAAGTCATGAATTATTGGGTGAAACCTTATTGTTTCCTCAACTTCAAAACGTGAATCTGAAACAACCATTTCGTTTTCCCATGTAGTAACGGTACACGTAGAATATATTAAAACTCCTCTTTTCTTTAAAATCTTATATGCGGAATTAATGAATTGTTTCTGATACTCATGGAAATTAATAATGTCTTTCTTGGTCTTCCTATCGTAAACTTTAGGTCTTAAACCTATTGCAGAACAAGGTGGATCAATAATTACCTTATCCACATTTATTATGTGATAATCTTCATATAGATAACGTGAGTCTGCTTTATAAACTTCAATTTGCATATCCAGCTTTTTAACTCTTTCCTTTAATTCCTCAACTTTCTTTTCAGTATGATCGAAACCAATAATCCTTGCTTTAGGTTGAAGTTGATAAATATGGGTTAATTTACCACCTGGGTATGCAGTCATATCTATAATTAACTCTCCCGGTTGAGGATCGAGTAAATGGGCAACATACATAGATGCCTTTCCTTGAATAATAAAATGACCGTCCTTCAAACCACGTTTATCTGCTAGTGGTGGTGTATAGTATAAAGAATTCGTAACCCTTACGACTAAATTGTTTTCATTAACTAGCTCGCCTTCCGCGATCAGAATACCATTTTCACTATAAACGCTAACTTCCTTCCCATTCCCAACAATTCTTTTAACCCCTGGTTTGTAAACATTAGCACCACTCATAACACTCTCCGCAGTCTTCTTATCGACTATAACTTTAGTCTCATGTTCGGTTACCTTATTTGGCCCTTTAACTTCAACATATAGTGCTTCCTCAAAATCCTCATCTCTTTTGAAAACCTCTAACTCATTTAGAACCTCATCTACACTACTCTTTATTGTATTCACTCTAACATAAAGTCTGCCGTTAGGTTTTAGAAGTGATTCTAAAAACTCATTTAATCTACTCCCATAAACTCTCCTCAAATCCTCTAATACAAATTCGTCATAAACTAATCTTTCGACCATATTGCCTTAGCCCCTTCATTATTTGGCTCTGTTATAAACCCCCCAAAAGTTGATACTAGTTCCTCTCCTTCAGATCTAGAATTTACAAAAGTATAGACCGCGGGACCAAAAGACGATATACCAGAATAGAACCCTTTTAAAGATAACCTCTTCATCAGTTCCTTAACTTCTTCACTCTGCATTTCAACTTCAATCCTCTTAAACCCTAAATTCTGAATCAAGCCTATGGCTTCCAACGCTTCTTCTAAATCTCTTTCAATCACCGAGGGTAATAATTTCATAAATACTATTCTAATTAGCTCATCAGTACCTTTAACTTCTCTTTTGAACGCTTCAAGCTCTTCTTTTCCAAAAACCCTTCTACCTTTAGTCGGTATATTCACGTAAATATACCATGGAAAATTGTAACGAGCTATAAGAGGGGGTGGAGGTGCTACGGAAAAATCAGACGGAAGAGGTTCTTTCTTAACTTTCTTAGAGTGCCCTCCATCAACAATGAAACCACCATATTTAAATGCGTAAACTCCAATGCCAGAGGTTCCACCTCTTTTTACAGACTTGGCTAGCTCTACAACGTCTAGGTTTTTCATATTAAATTCAGAAGATAACTTAGCTAATGACAGCTTAAACTGCGTTGTGTGACCCAAGCCTACGTGCTCCTCGTAATCCTCTTCAATGCAATACCCTGGAATTGGGAATGGTAATTCAAAATCGGGTTTTTTACAATCACCAATTCTAACAACTATCCTTGGATATTTTAACGCTACCCCTACACCACCGTCAAACCTACCGTATTTGCCCTCTAAGTCTAAAAGCGATATATGAATCCTAGATAAACCAATAATTTTTAGCATTCCTTAACTAGTTTAGTGTGAAATAATATGAGTTTAGCCCAACTTGTTTATAAATGGTATAAGGAAAACCCACAGAAACCATTCATCTTGGGAGAAAAACAACTAACCTATGAGCAAGCAGCCCAAGAAATTTCTAAACGGGCTTCTTCTTTATCCCCCGGAGATACCGTATTCCACCTAATGTTCAATTCAGCTGAGTCAGTATTAACTTATCTAGCCTCCTATTGGGCTGGAGCTAAGGTAGTTGCTGTAGACCCATTAACCAGTTCAGAGGATTTAAAATACTTATTAGAAGACAGCCAACCTGATATTGTTGTTACCGATGAAGAGATTTTACAAAGGGAAAAAGAGGTATTAAAAAACTACAGAGTCGTGACTAAACTAGAGACTAAAGAAGTTTTCGTTAAGCCCTATGAGTATGCTGATAATGAAGTGGGTTTAATCTATTATTATGCTGGAATTGTTGGAAGAACTTTACAAGTATTACATAGCGCTGAAAGAGTAGAACTCAACTCTGCCTCACTTTATAAAGCTACTAGACTCAAAAATATAACAAGTGTATTAACGGTACCTTTAGCTCATGTATTGGGAAATAGCGTATTAGGAGTTACATTAGAGGCTGGAGGAAGTATGTATATTATGAGAAAATTTGATGCGAAAGAATTGTCTAACGTAATAGAAAAATATTCAGTGAACTATCTTTCTACAGTCCCAATGGTCTATGACTCACTCAACAATTTAGAATCAGCAAACCTCTCAAGTCTGGAATTATGTGTAAGCACAGCTGCTCCACTGTTCCCAACAACTGTAAATACCTTTAAACAGAAATTCGGAAAGCAAATAGTTCAACAATACGGTTTTACAGAAGGATTAGTATTAACCTTTCAGCCATTAGAATATGCTAATGTAATCAGTATAGGAAAGCCTTTACCAGAAGTGGAAATAAAAATTGTTAAAGACGACGGTAAAGAAGCGAAACCAGGTGAAGTTGGCGAATTGTGGGTTAAGGCCCCTTGGTTAATGTTAGGCTATAAAGATGTTAATGAAACCAGAAAGGCTTTCCAAGACGGCTGGTTAAAGACTGGCGATTTAGTCACCACTGACGAGAACGGTTTACTATATTTTAAGGGAGTAAAGAAGAGGATGATAAAATATAAAGGATACCCTATATTTCCTAGAGATCTAGAGGAAATACTGAAAACTCACCCACTAGTTATTGACGCGTATGTCGTTGGTGAAGATGCTGGAAATGCTGGTCAACAACCTGTGGCTAAAGTTGTTGTTAAAGAGAGAAGGGATGGTATCGAAAAGGAATTACTAGAGTACGTTAATAATAGAGTAGCATTTTATAAGAGGTTAAAGAGAATTGATATAGTGGATAAAATTGAGTGAACTTGATACTCTAATAAGGGAGATTGCAAAGAGACTTGAGGAAAAAGCTGAAAAGATAGTTAAAAAAGAGGATGTGACAATAACCATTACCGATTCAAATATAGATGAGATACTAGGCAAAAACCGTATTGTTTTCATAGATTGTTGGGCACCCTGGTGCGCTCCTTGTCATATTTATGAGCCAATCTATAAGAAAATTGCAGAAAAATATAAAGATAAAGCAGTATTTGGAAGGCTTAATGTTGATGAGAATCCTAAGACAGCTGATAAATACAACGTTATGAATATTCCTACAACGTTAATCTTTGTGAATGGAAAGTTAGTAGATCAAATAGTGGGAGCAGTGGAGGAGGAAATGCTTGAAGAATACGTGAAGAAGTATGTTGAAACTTGAGGTAAATGTTAAAAAAAGAGTTGGAAATTTTTATCTTAACTCATATTTATTTGATGATAAGAATAATGTAATAGGAATTTTTGGAAAAAACGGTAGTGGAAAAACTACCTTTCTCAGAATAATTTCTGGTTTCATAGATCCAGATGAAGGATTCATAAGGTTAGACGATGTGGATATTACAAAATACCCTCCATGGAAAAGGAGTATCGCACTAGTAACCCCTAACAGCTACTTACCCAATTTGAAAGTTAGAAAACATCTTTTAATAACTAGTAAGAAAAAAACATCTGAAAAAATATTTAGTGAGATAGAATGGCTTCTAGATGGGATAGATAAAGAGAAGAAGGTTAAAGAACTAAGTCTAGGTCAAAGAGAAAGAGTAGCTCTAGTAACAGCCCTGTTATCTTATCCTAAACTAATCCTTGTTGACGAGGCTTTTTCAAACATACATAACAAGAAAGATTTTATTACAAATTATACGGAATTAATAAAGAAATTGAATTTAAAATTAATTTTTGTATCACAAGATCTCTCAGATTCAAATTTCGCTGATATTTCCTATAAAATGGAAAACGGTGAACTAAAAAGGTTCGAATAATTTTTAACACTTACGCAATTTATCATTTAGAATTATATATAAACATTTAAACAGTTTTCATAATTAATCCAGTTATGCTTATAAACAGATTTAACAAAATGGCAAACATGCCAGAACTTCCAAAAACACCAACAGAAGCATTAGAGTTTCTAAAAAAGAATAACGTAAGATGGGTAGACCTACAGTTCACAGATGTACCGGGTAGATTACAGCATATAACAATTCCAGCTAACGAATTCACAGAGGAGTCATTTAAAACAGGTTTTGGTAAGTTAGACGGTAGTAGTATTAAAGGATTTACAACGATTTATGAAAGCGATATGGTATTAACGCCTGTAGCAAATACAATGGCTTTGATTCCGTGGACCCCGGGAGTTGCTAGAGTTATAACTCAAGTGTATTGGGGAGGAGGAAGGGGAAGATTTGAAAGAGACCCAAGATATATAGCCGAAACCGCAGAGCAATTCCAACAAAACGAGGGATATATTAGCTATTTCGGTCCGGAATTAGAATTCTTTATATTTGATAAAATAGAAATGGATATAGCATTACCTCAAAGTGGAACTGGATATAAAATATATGCAAGAGAAGCGCCATGGTCTAAGAATGGTGGATTTGTAATTAGGTATAAAGAGGGATATTACCCAGCACCACCAGTAGACCAAGTAATGGATATCAGAATAGAAGCAATTAACACCCTAGTTGATTACTTCGGCTTCACAATAGAGGCAACGCATCACGAAGTGGCCACTGCTGGACAAGGGGAGATAGATTTTAGATTCTCCACACTTACCGATACTGCTGATAAAGTACAAACGTTAAAATACGTAGTTAAGAACGTTGCTGCTAAGCACGGAATGATAGCAACCTTCATGCCAAAGCCAATGTATGGAGATAACGGTACTGGGATGCACACACACTTTAGCCTATGGACAAAGGATGGTAAAAAGAATCTAATGTATGATCCAAATGACGAATATGCAGAATTAAGCCAAATAGGAAGATATATCGTTGGAGGACTATTAGAGCACGGTAGAGCATTATCAGCAATAGTTTCCCCAACAACTAATAGTTATAGGAGATTAGTTCCGGGCTTTGAAGCACCAGTATACTTAGTTTGGAGTAAGTCTAATAGAAGTGCAGCAATAAGAATTCCAGCTTACTATAAGGGTATGGAGAAGGCTAAGAGACTTGAATATAGACCACCAGATCCCTCGAGTAATCCGTATTTAGCCTTTTCGGCAATTTTAATGGCAGCAATTGACGGTATAAAGAAAAAGATTGACCCTGGAGATCCAGTTGACGAAAACATTTATCACATGTCTGAAGAAAAGAAGAAACAGCTAAAGATCAGAGAATTACCTAGATCATTAGATGAGGCACTTGATGAATTAGAAAGTGATAATGAGTTCTTAAAACCAGTATTCAACTCATCCTTACTAAGTACTTATATAGATTTGAAGAGAGAAGAAGCCAAAACATTACAACAATATCCACATCCTATGGAGATATATTACTATTTAGATGCCTAAATATATATTTTATTTTTTCTAATGCTTTTCTTTATTTCATTAAGATCAAGATAAGAATCAAATATATAATGTTTTATTGCCTCAGAGAGTATAGGGTAATCGACACCAACTAAATTAGAGTACGCCTGAACCCAACGGTCTTTTTCCTCAAGAAAGTTCGTAAATGATATCTCATAAATTCTTTTAATCTCATCGATATTTAGCCTTTTATTAATTGCTAATGTACAACAATGCAATGGTTCAAATCTATGGATAACTTTGAATCCATTATTTGAAAGATATGTAACATAGGGTTCCCAAATTGCTATCGTCTTAACTTTACCCGACTTTATTGAATTTAACATCTCCTCTGGACCGTTAAACTCTACCAATTCAGCGTCTGGATAGTAAGACAAAGTCCATGCTTCCATACTCGACATTACAGTAGATCCTATACTTTTACAATCTGGACTTCCAATTAATGCACCACCACCCTTAGCACCACCAGCCACTATTTCAAAGGTATTAAATACTCTCTGAAAGAATAGCTGTGTAACTACCGGGGATAAACCAATATCCAGCTTTCCCATAGCGAGGTCTTTGGTTAACTCTAATCCATTATCGTAAATTATTATATTAACTATATATCCCTTATCTCGTAGGTTTTTCACAAATGGCATAATAAACGGATACTCAGCAGCTTTAATTATACCGATTTTAACGAATTTGCTAGAGAGTTTGACAACAAGGTTCCTTCCTAAAGCCTTTCTCCTCTCAATTAGCCCTTCTCTCTCTAATTCAGATAATAACTCAGAAACTCGACTTTTAGATAATCCACTAAATTTAACAATATCTATCTGGTTAAGTTCACCATATTTTCTTAAAAGCTCAAGAATTTTACTTTTACCTTCACTCAATCTAATTTAAATTTCGAAAAAGGTTATAATAAAGTTGATTTTTTATTAGATGTTTCGAGTAATCTAAAGACATAATTCCTTAACGATGGGTTATTCTTAAACACACCTCTAGTGGCTACAGACATTAGACTTGCCTCTCTATCCTTAACGCCCCTAACATATGCACACATATGTATTGCATCTCCTATTACCATTACCCCTTTAGGCTGAATTTCACTATTCATTATAGCATCTGCCACTTGCTCTACTAATCTCTCCTGAATTTGTAGTCTTGCAGAATAATAGTTAACGAGTCTGATTATCTTGCTAAAGCCCGCAACCTTCTTATTAGGCCCCACAACATAAGCCACATGAATCTTACCTATTATAGGAAGTAAATGGTGCTCGCATAGGGAGGAGAACGATATATTTTTTACCAACACGATTTCATCTTCATCTGCACTTCTACCATTATCAGAAAGAGAGAAAACTTTTACTTGGGGTTGCGGCTCCCTTAGTCCAGACGTCATTTCAAGTAGAGCTCTTGCAACCCTCACTGGAGTCTCTCTTAAGCCCTCCCTATCTGGATCCTCGCCTAAAAGTTCAAGGATTTCCCTTATCCTTTTTGCTATCTCTTCTACTAGTCTTTCATTACTTATTGCCTCTTCCATGACAATTACACATTCATTACTTGTCAGTTAAAAAATTTGATTAGAAATAACTCTATAGGTATTTATAAACGGTTTCAAATACTATTGGTTTACCCCTAGTAATTACTATCGTATCCTCAATCCTAATCCCATATTTTCCCTTAATGTATATACCAGGCTCTACAGTGATAACCATATTTTCTTTTAACTCAACATTAGAATTAGGACTTATCGGTGGATACTCGTGAACCTCTAATCCTACTCCATGACCCGTAGAATGAATGAAATACTTACCATATCCGTGCTTTTCTATAACCTTCCTGGCAGCTAGATCAACTTCAGATGCCTTTACACCATCCCTTGCGACATCTATTGCTGATAGTTGAGCTTCCAATACAATCTCATATAATTTCTTGAACTCGCTTGAAACATAGCCTTTGATAAAAGTCCTAGTACTATCAAAACAGTATTTATTATATCTAGCCCCTATATCAATTACCGCATTTTCTCCATCATTGATAATCCGATCTGTCGGAACATGATGAGGAAAAGCACTATTTTCTCCAAAAGCTACGATACTCGGAAATGCGTAATCCTCGGCACCCTCATTCCTCATTGTAAGATCAATTAGCCCAGCTAATTGTTTCTCAGAAATTTTACTTTCTTGAATTTTTTCATTAGCAATTTTCATCGCTGAAGCAGTGATTTCTCCAGATCTCTTTATTGCCTCTATTTCTTCTGGTTCTTTTATGGCTCTCATTAAATTTAATTCCTTAGAAATATCAACGAGTTCAACCTTATCTTTTAAAGAGTTATAAAGCTGTAAAGTAATATTTTGTAAATCTATTGCTATTTTATTACTCTGTTTAATCTTCTCAATTATAGCACTTCCTAACCCACCTTTAAATACTCCTTCACTGTCTGCATAGGTAGAATAAACAAGAACTCCTAGATCCGAAGTATTGATTAAACTTTCTATCCTATTTTTCTCTAATAGGGGTGTAATAATCGTTGCTTCACCATTACAATATACTAATGCGACACTATTACCAAAATCAGTAGTTATATAATCATATCCAGTGAGATAATATATGGTAGCAGTATTAAGAATCAGTGAACATCTAACGTTTTTCTCCTCTAATATCTTCTCTAATTTATATAATCTCATTCAAACTCACCTTAAATTTAAAATTGGGTTCCCTAATCATTACAGCTATTTTATAAGCATCCCTTAGCATGTCCTCCTTTTCTGAGATTGTGTAATCACCCCTTAAAATGTCTTTTATATCAACTATTTTATCTTCTCTATATAAGCAAGTCTTTAATTTGCCATCAACAGTGAGCCTGATCCTATTACAACCAGCGCAGAATAAGGGATTGGCATAAGGTTTAACAATCTCTACTACTAACCCTTCATATAGATATCTAGGTCTATTATGCTTACTCCTAAAACCTAACTTCTCCCCATGAGATTTAAGATATTCTTCAATAGGATCCAGGCTTATATGCGTGTTAAATGCTTCTTTACCTGATCCCACGGGGTGAAGTTCAATTAAATGTACCTCATCAACTTGTAATGATTTTGCTAGATCTAAGAATTTAATAGCTTCATTGTAGTTCTTTTTTGTTACTACGAAATTTAATTTGATTGGCCTTAATCCTACCTTAATAGCCTCCCTTATACCTTCTATAACTTTATCGAAAGCGTCGACTGAAGTAATCTCCTTAAATAGTGAACTTTTAGAAGAATGCAAACTTACATTAACTCTATCCAATCCAGCGTCTTTTAGTTTCTTTGCCAGCTTACCTAATAACACACCATTAGTAGTCATGGACACTTCTTCAATTCCAACTTCTTTCAATTTTTTAATAACCTCTATTAGATCTCTTCTTAATGTAGGCTCACCGCCAGTTAATTTCACGCTTTTTATACCAAACTCTCTACCTATCTTCGCAACTAAGGCTATCTCTTCAGCTGTTAAGAGATCTTCTGATTTTCCCTCTCCCTCCATATGACAGAAGAAACAAGAAAAGTTACAAGCATGAGTAAGCGTAACCCTTAAATCCTCAAGAGGTCTGCCAAATCTGTCTCTCATTACACTTTTATTTGAAAACATAACTAATAAACATGGTTTAGAATGAAGGAGCTACTGTGCCCAAAGTGCAACATAAGGATGGATTTTATAATTGAGGCAGAAAATAACAGTGATGGAGAAAAGATAGTGAGATATTTTTACAGATGTCCTGCATGTGGAACAAGAATTAATGATGAGATAATTAGTATAAAAAAAGAGGAAAAAGGAGATGTTATTATAAAAATTTCTCGATTACTTTTCTGAAATTATTATAGTGAAAAAATGGTATTAGACTAAGTAAATTTACGGCTTTTATACTCATAAGTTCTTTTGTAATTTCTTTCGATGGATTATACCCATAAAGTATTCTTTCTATAGTTGTAGAAAATTTCTTAGGATCATTTAAATAGTTATATGAAAGAGAAAAAAACAGTACTAAAAGGTCCCATGCCATATAAGAGTTATTATTGGAACGTATAGCTTGCTCCGCATCAATCACACTAATTTTCCCTTCCTTAACTATAAAATTCTCTAATTTAGTATCTCCTAACACATAATTATTATCATGAATATACCTTATACTTTCCCCAAGTTTTTCAAATTGATCCTCATCAATAATTTCATTACCTTCTATAAATTCTCTATATAAACATAAGTTATCATAATCGAAATCAATAACTTTAGGAACATTAATTTTACTCCAACGGTATGTAAAGAAATCTAACTCTCTATCCATTCTCTCTTTTGGGTCTGAAGTATAAGGATAATTTCTAAAGAGGGGGGAAATAAAGTACCATTTAAATGAAGATGAGGAATTATAACATTTCATTACAATCTGTCTATCATCAACCCTAACTATTTTTGTCTGAATGTAAATGTGCTTGAAAAAGTCTTCTAATTTCACATTTTAAGTTTCATTCATTATATTATAGCTCTAACTCTTATCATTTCACCGTCATCATAAATTTCTTCCTCCTTTAGATTTTTTGCGATTTTTTCAATATCTATATTTCTAGGAGAAAAATCTAATATTTCACCATTTTTATTAAAAATTATGATGACCTCGGTCACGATTGTTAAATTGTATAATATTACCTTAAAAAACTATTTATACATACTCTTGTAATTCGTCAACGTATTTAAAAGCGTCATCTGGAAATATAAGTACAGTAGCTCCATCTACCTCTGGTAATTTCTTATATGCTGCTACAGTAGCTCCAGCGCTTAAACCTATTAAAATACCATTAGATCTTCCAACCTCTTTTACCCCTTCTACCGCTTCTTTTAAATCTACGTCCACAAGCATATCTATTTGTGTCTCCTTTAAGAATGTATTATCATTACTTACTCTTTTTATACCGGGGATTCTACTACCCTCAGCAGGTTGAACTCCGATTATTTGTATAGAATTACCATACCTTTCTTTAAAATATTTAGAAATGCCAACTAAATGTCCAGCAGTACCTACTGACGCAATTATTCTTTTCAGCTTTATACCACTCTCCTTACATTGTACATCAATTTCTTTAGCGGTAGTCTCATAATGTGCTAAAATGTTAAGTTCATTATGAAATTGATCTAAGTTAGTATATCCAGAAAACATAGCGAGTTTTTTAACTAAGGGAATTAGATCATTAGTAGAAGAGCCAGCAGAAACTACTTCAGCCCCTAATAGTTTCATCATTGTTGAAAACACTGTGGGAGCAGTAGACGGTATAAACGCTGTAAATTTAATTCCGAAGATAGCCGAAAGAGATGCTAATGCTATACCCGTATTACCAGATGTTGCCTCTACAATATGTTCCGCTTTACGTCTTAGTGCTTCTTTAAATAAGAACAGTGCTGTCCTATCCTTTATACTGCGACTTAAGGGGTTATAAAATTCTAATTTTGCCCATACATCTCCTTTAAGATTTAATTTTAGTAATGGAGTGGGCCACATTCCTTCCATTAAATCTATTGTGTTTTCAAAAACATGAAGGTTCTTTGATGACACAATATTGACCGCCAATTACTTTTGTTGATTAAAATCATTTAAGCATTACCCACCCAATGTGTCCTATTTATTCTTTACAACTTTCATTTTTATTACAAATTTTTCCCCCTCTCTACTCCATCCTAAGTATTCATTTCTAGTCTCGTTACACCATTTCCTCAACTCCTGAACTGCAGCCTCCCACTTAGTCTTAACTATAATTTCCTCCCCGTCTTTAGCATCTCTAAAAGCCCTTAACACTTTTACTAAAATCACCGGGCATACGTCATCGGATTCGATTACTTTCATAAAGACACCACCACATCAGACTCTTTAGCTTCAGTAAGAAAAGTAATACTGCCAGATAACTTTACACCATCTATTAGATCATCTTTCGAAGCACCAATAACCTTTAACCCAACCTCATCAACATAAAACTCAACCCCTTCAGCTAAAGCTTCCTTTAACATCTCTTCCGCATCATTAATTTTCAATCTCTTAATTTGAAATTTTAAGAACAATCTTGCAAAAAATGGAAGCGAAAACTTTCTTTTCGAATTCTTTAAAAATAATGCTACGGCTTGTGAAGTTACAAAGACTTTTACATCCCAACTTAAAGCTTTAGCGGAAAGAGATAACGTTAAAGCATGATATAGAGAATCTAAGCTATTATTAGAAACTAAAATAACTAGTTTTGACATCACGATTAATTATAGTACTTAAATTAAAATATTTGTTAAAGTGATGTGGACAGAATATGAAAATAAGAGCACTTACGATATTCGTAACAGACCCCAGTAAAGATAAAATATCTTTTTACGCCGATTTACTTCATAAAGTAAACGACGAAATAATTTGGACTAAAAGGATAGCATTTCCACCAGAAATTGATTATGAAAAGATAATTAGTTATATTCCATCATATAATGATATCATCTATTCAGTCCTCCATTTAAATTCTAAGGGCGAATTAAATAAAGTGAAAGACGTCCTCTTAACAGATACTAAATTTTACGCTTCAGTTCTACTTAAAGATGCTTCACATATCGAGAAATTATCTAACTTTATATATTCCTTAGACGCAGATATTTCTACCAGGTTTGCAATATTAATAAATGATGACTTTCTTGTTACTCCTTACTTCCCAGTTGGAAGTGCGAACACATTAGTTGATTCAATCGCACTATCATTACTTTACACTAGCGAGTTTAAAGAAGGTAAAACTGAAATAGCCTTTGATAAAGCGAATCAATACGCAAAGGAAATAAGTAAGAAGCTTAAATTAAGGTACCTAGGTGTAGATATATCATTATCCCCTTGGAAAGAAGAAAGCGTAGGAAATATAGTTGAAGAAAGAGGCGGAAAAATTTTCTCATTATTAAACGTCTCTACAGTCCACGAGATTAACAGAGAAATTTTTAACGCAAGTTGGACTACCAAAATTACCCCCATAGGTTTCTCAGAAATAATGTTACCAGTAGCTGAGGACAACACACTTATGCAAAGAGTGAGTGAAGGGAGTTTAACTCTCTCACAATTACTCTTGCTTACGTCAGTATGTGTTGCAGGGGTTGATATGGTAGCAGTTCGTAGAGACCTTGAAATCTATAAAAGTTTACTAAAAAGTACTATGGCAATACAATTTATAAAGAGGAGGCCATATGGTGTAAGAGTTATCCCTTCTGACGGCTCTGGAGAAATTTTTTTAAAAGAGTATGGCAAAATACCCGAAATTAAAACAATCTGAAACACATTTAAACTACTTTTATAAACTTAGAAATATATATAACTCTAGGCTAGTGAGTAAAAATGGAGGTTAGAAGAGTTCAAAAGTTTGGAAAATCAACCCTCATGGTTTCATTACCAGCGGAATGGGTAAAAGAAGTAGGATTATCACCTGGGGAAAGTGTTTACTTAGAAGTTGATGAGGACGGAAGCTTAAAGGTATATCCACCTAACATGAAATTACAAAACTCTTTAAAAGAAATGAAAGTAGTTATTGGAAATAATATAATGCCAGAGATAGCGACTAGAATAATTTACGGGTTGTATATTCTCGGTTTCGATAAGATAGAGATAGAAAGCAAAGACAAGATGTTTAGCGAAGATATACTGAGAAAAATAAAGGAAGCTGTAAGGAGTCTAATTGGTTACGAAATAACGGTTCAGAACATTGACTATATTCAAATACAATCGTTTTTAGACCCAACAAAATATACAATGACTAGTTTACTTAACAGGCTTATAAATAACCTCAAACAAATGCTTCATTACTTAAGTTTGGGAATAAAAGAAGGTAGTAGGACTTTCTTACAGGAAACAATAGAGTTAGAAAAGGAAGTTGATAGACTTTATTATCTGGCATTAAGACAATTAATTCTCTCCCAATCAAATAGAAGTTTAGCGTATATGATAGGAGTCAAAAGGATACAGCTAATAGGGAATAGAATACTTATAAAGGCAATAGAGGAATCAGCAGACGAAATTAGTGAAGCTGCATCAGACTTACTTACACTAACTCCTCAAGAATTAGATGAGATTAAGAATTATTGGAGTAATCTGAATGATATAATAGAACAATCAACAGTTATAATAGACCATGCTATAAAAGTACTTTCAAAAGAGGACATTAAACTTATAAATGAAACGATAGAGGAATTAAGGACTTTAAGAAGAGTATTATTAACAGAGGCAACCAATATAGAAACTAGTTTATCTAACGTTAAGAATTATAGAATATTAATAGCAATAAGGACAGTCAATTTAAGGCTCTATAATGCTATAAGGAGAATGGAACCAATAGTTGAAATTGCATTCAATAGAAGCTTAGAAAATATTAAAGAAGTAATTGTGGATTAACTTTCAACCTTAACATATTTTAACTGAGAGAGAACATAATCTCTAATCTCTTTCGCTGATGGCAACTCTTTTATTATTCTTCCATTTTCAATATATTTTTCAAGAAGCGGTTTACAATTGTCCTTCGGAGGCTTCTCACCAAGCAAAGTAATTACATCGTCATCTGGAGAATTTCCACAGCGAAAGACTTGCTTTGCACCGGGCCATTTGCCTCTCTTAGTAAAGGGAACCCACATACCGTCAACAAATTTCTCCACTATATCAGCACTAAAATCAACACTCGGAGGAAATGCTATAGATGTACCAACACCAAACCCGTCCACAACGTCTCTCAAATTAATTACATCCACTTCATCAATTCCCCCGCTTACAAATATTTTAACGTTTTTATAACCGTGAATATTTAAAGTCCACCTAACTTCTTGTATAATTTTCCTAAAGTTCCCTCTTCTACTTGATGGAGTATCTAACCTAACACCATAAAGCTTATCCTTTAGTAACTCTGCTGCCTTGAGAGTCTCGGTTCTCTCATCTTCGAAAGTATCTGCTAAAATTATTCTTGGAACATCAGGTGGCATAGCTTCATCAAAAGCTTTCCAAGCTTTAACGTTATCACCCACAGCTAACATTAGGGCGTGTGGCATTGTACCAGTAGGCTTAATTCCAATAGTTTCTTCATTAAAAGCGCCAGAAACCCCATCACAACCTCCAATATATGCGGCCCTATCAGCCATAGGGGCTATAGCTGGGTGTAGAGCCCTTAAACCGAAAAATAACACAGTTTTATCCATTGCTAAGCTCTTTATTCTAGCAGCTTTAGTCGCTATACTTGAATAATGTCTTAATATTCCTAGAAATGCAGTTTCATAAACACCAAAATCCAAATAATTACCCTCAATAATCATTACTGGTTCAATTTCTTTAAATAATGTGCCTTCCGGCATAGCATAAACTGTAACGTTTTTACCTTCAAAAAGTCTTAAAACCTCCTCAAGTCCGGCAAAAACGGCCCATTTATATCCCTCTGGTAACCCATAAGAGTGTATTTCCATTCTAACCTTTACTTCTTTAATTCCTAAATGCTCTAAAGTCCTTATTGCCCTATCAAAATAAATATCGGTTATTTTACCTTCTAATAACTCCCTCTCATCAGCGATGTAAAACTTCATTAAAGATCGTCATAAGTTAAAAGGTAAGAATAACTTTTAAACCTTTAATAAATGTAATAGTAGCTGAAGCTTATGATAACAGTACAAATGGTTCCAGCTGACCTCTTTATCTCTAGGCTAGCAGAATATATAAAAGAGAACATAAAGGAAGTGCAACCAGCAGAATGGTCTTTTTATGCAAAAACAGCAAGTTATAAAGAAAGAGTTCCAGATAATCCAGAAATCTATTGGTATATAAGAGCTGCTTCACTATTGAGACATCTGTATATTTTACAGCCTTTGGGTGTAGGAACAACTAGGAGAATATATAGTGGGCTTAAGAGAAGAGGGGCAAGACCACCAAAAACTGTAAAGGCACCGGGCCACGCAAATAGACTAATTTTACAGCAATTAGAAAAAGCTGGCCTAGTCCAGAAGACTAAAAAGGGTAGGGTACTCACACCCAAAGGTAGGTCACTTTTAGATAAACTTTCATACGAAATATTTAAAGAGTTGGCTGAGAAAAGACCAGAATTGAAAAAATACTTAGAATAAGGTGATTTACATGAGTGATGAATATGATGAAGAATTACAAGAATTATTAAGAAGAAAAGCACTTGAACAGCAAAGAAAAGCACTTGAAGAACAACAAAAAAGAGCTGAAATAGAAGCTAAAAAAGAGGCAATACTAAGGGTTATCTTGACCCCAGAAGCTAGGCAAAGGCTGAATAATGTAAAACTCGTTAAACCAGAAGTTGCAGAAGCTATAGAAAACCAGCTTATAGCATTGGCGCAAGCTGGAAGGATTCAAACCCCTATAACAGACGACGAGTTAAAAGAAATCCTAGCACAGTTAACTAATCAAACAAAGAGAGATTATAAAATAACAATTAAAGAGAGAGGATGGAAATGAGCAGAAACAAACCATTAGGTAAAAAGTTAAGACTTGCAAAAGCATTAAAAAGTAATTCACAAATTCCAGCCTGGGTAGTTATAAAGACTAATGGGAAAATAAGATATAACCCCCTTAAAAGAAACTGGAGAAGAAACGACTTGAAGGTGTGAATAGATGAGTGAGCAAGTACAACAAGAGGTAAAAAAGGAAGAGGAACAAAAACAATTAACAGAAAAGCAAGAGGAGACTAAGAAAGAGGAGAAGAAGGAAGAGAGAAAAACACAAACAAAAGAGGTAGAGAAAGAAAGAAAGAAGTCTACTAAGAAAGAGAAAGAAAACTTTGAAATGGTAGTTAATTTCAGAAGAGTCTTTATGGGAAGAAGGACTGTTAGAGCTAAGAGGGCTATAAAGTTAATAAGGTATATAGTACATAGGCACTTCGATGCTGAAAAAGTAATAATAGACCCTCTATTGGCTAGGGCTATAAGCACGAATGGGAAAGATAAAATAGTGAGAAAGGTAAGAATAGCTGTTAAAAAAGTAGGGGAAAAAACATATTTAGTTAGATTAGCAATTAAGCAATGAATGATTGTAGACAAGTTATCTATTTTTGGAACAGATAATATAGGCGTTTTTATTTTTACTAATGATAAATACACGATAATGCCTAAAATTGATGATAAAGAAGTTATAGAAAAAATACAAGAAGTGTTAAAGACCGAAATAATTCAAACCACTGTAGCTAGAAGTATTTTAGTAGGAGTTCTAGTTAGCGGAAATAATGATACAATTCTAGTTCCAAAGACGATATTAGACGATGAACTCAAAATAATAAAAGAAGCGGCGAAGGACGTTAGAGTGGAAGTAGTTAATATAAAACCTACAGCATTAGGGAATATCATCTTGTGTAACACAAATGCAGCATTGGTTTACCCCGAATTAACTGATGTAGAACTAGAAAGAATAAAGAAATCACTAGGATTTGAGAAAGTGAAAAGAGGGACAATAGCGAACATATTAACAGTAGGATCAGTAGCGGTAATAACTAATAAAGCAGGGTTAGTACACGTTGATGTAACAGAGGAGGAATTAAATGAATTATCAGAATTTTTTAAGGTTAAACTAGATACCGGTACTGTTAATTTTGGTAGTGCTTTTATAAGAAGTGGCTTAGTTGCAAATTCTAACGGAGTTCTAGTAGGATCATCAACAACAGGACCAGAGATTTTAAGAATCCAAAGAGCATTTAGTGATTGAGATGAGTGAAATTAAAGTTTACATGATAAAAGGAACAGCAATATTTAACGCCTCGAAATTCCCTACAAGGCAAAAATTCACAAAATATGTAAGGGCTTTAAATGAGAAACAAGCAATAGAATATATATATTCTTACCTTGGCAGTAAAAATAAGATAAAAAGATATAATATTAAAATTGAGGAGATAAAGGAAATAAATCCAGACGAAGTACCGGATAAGACAATAAGAGATTTAGTAAAGCTTGAAAAGATAATAATGGGATAAAAATGAGTAAAGAGCAACAGCAACAAGTCCTAGAATATATTGAATATTTATATGAACAAGCCACAGCATTAAAGCAATACATAGACGCGTTACAAAAGAGATTAACTGATATATCAGAAGCCATTGAATCAATAAGAGCATCAAAGCAAGCATTGCAAGAACTGCAGAAAGAAGGAGGAGAATTCTTATTATTTGGTGATAGAAGAGGAAATATTGTTTTTAAAGTAGGAAACATAGATAAACAAAAAGTACTTATTCATATAGGATTAGAGTATTATGCTGAAGTAGAACCCTCGTATGCCCAAAAAATCTTAGATGAAAGAGAACAAGAACTAAATGGTGTATACAATAGTATACAAGCTGAGTTAAGCAAGTCCATTGATGCTTATAATCAGATAGTAAGTGTGTTATCCCAATTCCAAAAAGGTGAATAATTTTGTTTCGATAAATTAAAAAAAGCATTCTCAAATTTTTTAAATAAAATTTCTGGTAAAGAAGAGGAGAAAAAAGAGGAAGCACAACAGACCATTGATCAAAAATTGCAAACGCAAGAAATACAAAAACCGCCCATAGAAGAGAAGAAAGAAGAACAAATACCTATCCAACAAAAGAAAGATGAAACCGTTAACGTACAGCAATCAGTAGTTGAAGAAAAAACTATCGCAGAAGTTAAGGAGGAAAAAAAGGAGAAACGGTTTTCCTTATTTGACTTTATAAAATTCAGAACTATAAAAGAGGATGATATACGAGATCTAATCGAAGAACTGAGAGAACAATTACTTGAGGCTGATGTCTCATATGATGTAACAGAAAAAATCCTTGATGATTTGAAAAACTCACTAGTTGGAAAGAAGGTTAATAGAAGAGAAGATTTAGAGAAATTAGTTATCGATTCATTAAAAAAATCGATAGAAGAAATACTAACAAAAAATCAACCCGTAGACTTGATAGAAAAAATAAGGCAAAGCAATAAAAAACCATTTGTAATAGTCTTTTTCGGAGTTAACGGAGTAGGTAAAACTACCACGATTGCGAAAGTTGCTTACTTACTAAAAAATAATGGCCTATCAGTAATTATATCAGCATCTGATACATTTAGAGCAGCAGCACAAGAACAATTAGCGTATCACGCATCTAAACTCGAAGTCCCATTAATTAGAGGAAAATATGGAGGAGACCCAGCATCAGTAGCGTTTGACGCAATTAATGCCGCTAAAAGTAGGGGTATTGATGTAGTATTAATTGATACCGCTGGCAGAATGCATGTAGATACAGACCTAGTAGAAGAATTGAAAAGGATAGTGAGAATTTCTAAACCGGATTTCCGAATTCTTGTACTAGACTCATTAGCGGGGAATGATGCATTAGAACAAGCTAAATACTTTGACGAAAAAGTGGGATATGACGCAGTAATTTTAACTAAAGTAGACGCAGATGCAAAGGGCGGCATATCGTTATCTTTAGCATATGAATTGAAAAAACCGGTTATATACTTAGGTGTTGGACAAGATTATGGAAGTTTAATCCCATTTAACGCCAATTGGTTTGTTCAAAGACTCTTTAGTTAATCTAACCTTTAACGTTAAAGTTAAAATTATAATTAGCACACTTACAACATATGAGTTTATCTGATTCCATTAAGAAGTTAAGAGAGGACTGGAGAAGAATCATCAGTGTTGCTAAAAAACCGGATAAAGATATGTTGAATTACAGTATAAAACTCACGTTCCTCATTATAGGAGTGGTAGGAATATTAGCATATATAATACAACTAATTTCCACTTTACTAATACATTAACACTGGTGATTTTATGTCTAATGAACAAGTAAAATTTAGAAATTATTACGCAGTTAGAGTCACTGGAGGACAAGAATTGAATGTAGCTCTACTGATTGAAGAAAGAGTTAAGGCAAACAATATAAGGGAGATTTTCTCGATAATTGTGCCACCTAATATGAAAGGATATGTAATATTAGAAGCTACTGGTCCCCATGTGGTTAAACTTGTTACCTCTGGAATTAGACATGTTAGAGGAGTTGCTCACGGATTAGTTCCGAAAGAAGACATAATGAAGTTCGTATCAAAGACGGTAATTACACCGTCAATTAAAGTTGGTGACTTAGTAGAAGTTATAAGCGGACCGTTTAGAGGAATGCAAGCACAAGTGACGAGGATAGATAATGCTAAAAATGAAGTAGTTTTAAATATTTTAGAATCATCATTTCCACTTCAGGTTACAGTACCAATTGATCAAGTCAAGCCGGCTAAAAGGTGAAAATTATGCCAACTAAAACTGTAAAAATTGTAGTAGAAGGAGGAAACGTAAAGCCCGGTCCTCCATTAGCGCCAACGCTCTCACAATTAGGACTAAATGTAGGCGAAGTAGTCAAAAAAATAAATGACCTTACATCTCAATTTAAGGGAATGTCCGTACCAGTAACAATTGAAATAGACACAACGACGAAACATTATGAAATTAAAGTAGGAGTACCAACGACTACCTCATTATTACTAAAAGCCGTCGGTGCACAAGAACCTTCTGGAGACCCACAACATAAAAAGATCGGAAACCTAAAGATGGAGCAAATAATAGATGTTGCAATAAAGAAAAAACCACAACTTACCGCCAAAACGTTAAAAGCAGCAGTTAAAAGTATTCTAGGTACCGCAAGATCAATAGGAATTACAGTAGAGGGTAAGGATCCTAAGGACGTTGTAAAAGAGGTTGATACTGGAAAGTATGATGATTTATTAACCAAATATGAACAAAAATGGAGTGAGGTAGAAGGATAATGCTGGCAAGTAAGGAACAGTTACTAGATGCAATAAAAACAGCATTAAGTAACGAGAATAATCCAAAGAGAAATTTCACACAAAGTATTGAAATGATTATAACATTAAAAGGAGTAGATATGAAAAAAGGTGAGATCAAATTAAGAGAAATTGTAGCATTGCCTAAAGCTCCAACTAAGCCTAAAAAAGTATTAGTTGTTCCTACATTTGAACAATTAGAATATGCTAAAAAAGCTCAACCTAATGTGATTTTGACTAAAGAGGAGTTACAAAAGTTGCAAGGACAAAAGAGGTCTGTTAAAAAGCTAGCTAGACAAAACGACTGGTTCTTAATAGCTCAGGAATCAATGGCATTAGCGGGAAGAATTTTAGGACCAGCATTAGGACCTAGAGGGAAATTCCCAGTACCACTACCTACTGCAGCAGATATAACAGATTATATAAATAGATATAAGAGATCAACATTAGTCAAAACGAAAGATCAACCACAAATCCAAACCTTTATAGGAACAGAAGACATGAGCGCTGAAGATCTAACTGAAAATGCATTAGCAGTACTTAATGCTATCGAGAATAAAGTTAGAATTGACGCCTATCTAAGAGCGATATATGTAAAAACTACTATGGGTAAAGTTGTAAAAGTAAACTTAAAGTGATAACCCATGGCAACACTAATTACACAACAAAAAAAGATTGCACAATGGAAAATTGAAGAAGTTCAAGAACTTACTCAGAAATTAAAGGAGTATCACACTATAGTTATAGCAAGTATTGAAGGGTTCCCAGCAGATAAATTACATGAAATAAGGAAGAAACTAAGAGGAAAAGCCGAAATTAAGGTAACTAAAAATACGCTTTTTAATATAGCCTTAAAAAATGCTGGCTATGATACATCCAAATTTGAACAGTATTTGAGCGGCCCAAACGCTTTCATCTTTACTAACATGAACCCATTCGAATTACAATTGTTCTTGTCAAAGTTTAAATTAAAGAGATATGCAATGCCCGGAGATAAGGCGGATGAAGAAGTAGTAATACCAGCTGGAGATACTGGAATGCCAGCCGGGCCTATTTTAAGCACTTTCGGAAAACTAAAAGTAAAAACCAAAGTTCAAGATGGTAAAGTCCACGTTGTACAAGATACTGTAATAGCAAAACCCGGTGATCCAATACCACAAGATGCGATACCAATATTGCAAAAACTAGGGATAATGCCAGTCTACATAAAATTAAGAATTAAAGTTGCCTATGAAGGAGGAGTATTTATACCAGGGGATCAACTAGCACTGAACCTTGATGAGTATAAATCTCAAATACAATCAGCTTATGGTAATGCGTTTGCATTGGCAGTAGAAATAGCATATCCAGTACCAGAAGTGCTAAAGGTAACAACAGAAAAAGCCGCAAGAAACGCGATTACATTAGCTGCAGAAATAGGTTACATTACACCAGAAACCGCACAAGCTGTAATTTCGAGAGCATTAGCAAAGGCCTATTCGTTGGCCGCAGCAATAAGCAGTAAAGTAGACTTAGGAATCCAAGTACCATCTCAAACCCAGGCTCAGGCACAAGCTGAGAAGAAAGAGGAGAAGAAGGAAGAGGAAGAGAAGAAAGGCCCAAGCGAAGAAGAAATAGGCGGAGGATTAGCATCACTATTCGGCGGATGAATTTATATACCACCTATTAATTAGTGGATGTGATAAAAAATGGAATACATCTACGCAAGTTTACTCTTACATTCAGCTAAAAAAGAAATCAATGAGGAAAATCTAAAGAATGTTCTATCAGCTGCTGGCATAACTGTTGACGAAGTAAGATTAAAGGCAGTTGTTGCAGCATTAAAGGAAGTTAATATAGACGAAGTATTAAAGAACGCAGCAGCAACACCAGTTGCAGTAGCAGCAGCACCAGCACAGGCTCAGGCACAAGCACAAGCTGAGAAGAAAGAGGAGAAGAAGGAAGAGGAAGAGAAGAAAGGCCCAAGCGAAGAAGAAATAGGCGGAGGATTAGCATCACTATTCGGATAAAAACTTTTTTAACAACGCTTAATTCTCTTTTCTTATGGTTAAAGTGAATGAGAACGAATACAGATTAAATTTCTTTTTAAATAATAATTATAATAGGAAGATTTGTAAATCTTGTAGTACACCCTTCTGGACTAAAGACAAAAATAGAGAGTATTGTGCTGATATCCCATGTACTGATTACTATTTCTTTGACCTTGAAATTAAATCTCCACCCCTTACAGTAAAAGAGGCAAGACAGAAGTTCTTGAAATTCTTTGAGAGAAAAGGACATACTATAATTCCTCCTAAACCGGTAATAGCCAGATGGAGAGAAGACTTATACTTGACTATTGCTAGTATTGTTGATTTTCAGCCATTCGTAACTAGCGGACTTGTACCACCGCCTGCGAATCCACTAGTTATTTCACAACCTTGTATAAGATTGGAAGACGTCGATAATGTAGGAGTTACCTTTGGTAGACATCTGACCTCCTTTGAAATGGCAGCGCATCATGCTTTTAACTACCCAGATAAACAAGTTTATTGGAAAGATGAAACTGTACAATTAGCTAAAGAGTTTTTCACAGAAGAGATAGGAATACCAGAAGAACAATTAAACTTTAAGGAATCATGGTGGGAGGGAGGTGGAAATGCTGGCCCATCATTCGAAGTTACAGTAGGAGGACTTGAGCTCGCAACATTAGTATTTATGCAATACGAGGTAAAAAATGGTGAATATATCCCCCTTAAATTAAAAATAGTAGACACCGGTTACGGAGTAGAAAGAATAGCTTGGTTTACCCAGAAAACTCCTACTGCATTTCATGCAATCTATGGTGATTTGGTATATAAATTCTTTAAAAAACTTAACGTAAATCCAGTAGATGACGAACTCCTAAAGACAGCAGCAGTCTTTGCTGGCAGAATAGACCCAGATAAGCCAGAGACAATAAAGTTACATAGGCAATTAGTAGCGAATAAATTAGGCTTAAAAGTAAATTACGTTGATGAAGAACTAACTAGAGCAGCTAGAGTGTTTCAAGTATTAGACCATACAAAGACAATAGCGTTAATGCTTGCAGATGGCTTAGTACCGTCAAACTCTGGTGAGGGATATTTAGGTAGACTATTAATAAGGAGGGCTTTGAGAGTGCTAAAAATACTAGGAAGTGATGTAAAACTTTATGAATTACTCAAAGAACAAATAGATTATTGGAAAGAGGACTTTCCACAGCTACTTAAAAATAGGGATTATATTCTAGATGTAGTTAACCTAGAGCAAGAAAAGTTTAATGAGAATATTTCTAAGATAAGTAATGTAACGTCTACGTTAATTAAAAAGAAACAAATAACATTGGAAGACCTTATAACCCTTTATGATTCTAACGGTATACCACCAGATCTTCTAGCAGAAGAATTAAAGAAAAAAAGTATTGAAATTGAAGTTCCTCACAACTTCTACGCCTTAGTCGCAAAGAGGCATCAGTCTGCCCCAATAAAAGGAGAGAAAAAGGAGAAATTATCAAAAGACCTATTGGATAAAATAAAAGAGGAATTAGTAGGAAAACAAGAACCAACCTTAAAATTATACTATAAAGACCAGTACATGAGGTCGTTTGAAGGAAAAGTAGTAATGGTTTATAAAAACTACTTGATATTAGATCAGACTACCTTCTATCCAGAAGGAGGAGGACAGATAGGAGATACTGGAATAATAAAAGACTCTAATGGGAACGTTTATAAAGTAGTAGATACGCAAAAAGCTTTTGATTTTGTAGTCCACATTTTAGATAAAGAGCCTACGATCAAGGTTGGAGAGAAAGTCTACGGTGAAATAGATTGGCAAAGAAGATATAGGATTATGAAACACCATACAGTAACTCACGTTCTATTGTCTGCAACAAGAAAAGTATTAGGAGATCATGTCTGGCAAGCTGGCGCTGAAAAAACACCAGAAAAGGGTAGGCTTGATATAACGCATTATAAGATGTTAAGTGAGGAGGAGATAAGAAAAATAGAGGATCTGGTAAATTACGTAGTAAATGATCGTAGACCAATAAAACCAATAATAATGAATAGGACTGAAGCAGAAATGAAATTCGGTGTATCGATATATGCGGGTGGAGTACCAGAAACAGCCGAGGTACGGCTAATTGAGGTAAAGGACTGGGATATTGAGGGTTGCGGTGGTACTCATCTCTCTAACACTAGTGAAATAGGTGCTTTTAAGATAATTAACGTTGAGAGGTTACAAGACGGCGTAATAAGATTAGAGTACGTGGCCGGTGATGTGGTATCACAATACGCTAGAATTGAAGAAGAAAAGATTAACACGATATCACAACTATTTCAAACTTCCCCGTCACAATTAGAAGCCAGGGTAAGGAGATATATAGACGAGGTCAATAAAAAAGATCTGTTACTCTCATCGTATAGGAAATTAATGCTTTTAAACCTAGAAAAATTTGAAAGAGTAATGACTATAAATGACATTAAACTTCATATAATTACTGGAATAGATGACGACGAACTAATAAAAGAAATCATGAGAAAAATCACATCTGTTGAGAAGCAAATTGTTGTAAGCATTAGGGGAGCGGAGATTAAAAATGTTGAGATCGCATCTTCGAAGGACTTAAAAGTAGATAAGATTATTGAAGCATTGAGAAAATTAGGAGGTAAGGGAGGGGGTAAGAATACATACGGAAGCATAAGCATATCTACAACGGAGGAAAAAATAATTGATACAGTTTCGTCAACAGTTAATAGCGGCATATGAGGACTACAAATATTTAATTAATCGTGGATATAACAGAAAACCGGCATTGGATTTAGTTACAGCTCGATATAATTTAACATCTAAAGAAAGGCTTTTACTCTATCGGTGTATTCATACTGATTCAGAAGTTTTAAATATAAAGTCAAAAAGTGTGAATAACCCAGATAAAATAGTTTTAGATGGATACAATTTAGGCGTAACACTTCTCTCACTAATGTATAACGATGAAGTGTTTCTGTGTGATGACGGTTTTTTCAGAGATTTAGGGCTTGGAAAAAGGAAGGAGAACCCGGAAATTTTTGATGCACTACTAATTCTTTCAGAGTATATAATTACAAAATTAAATCTTACGAAATTTGAAATAATCCTAGATTCTCAAATTAGTTTTAGTGGGGAACTATCTAAACAATTAAGAGAAAGAGGGTTAACTGTTAGAACAGAAAAGAGACCAGATGCAGAACTAATCTTGTCTCGAGAAGTTATAGCTTCAAACGATTTTGTAATTCTCTCAAAAGCCTTCAAAGTATTTAACTTATTAGAACTTATTGCAAAAGATAGTAACTATAATGTAATCAAATTTCCGCCTTCTTAAAGAGTCATACACGGTGGGGAGAGAAAAGTAAGTTTAAAAACTATTAAGATTCTCATTTAAGTGCTTTGTATTGAATATTTAAATACAACTTTGAGAAAATATTTAAGAGGTTTGATAATGTGATTATTAAGTTTTTTAAGAGGAGAGATGACAACAACGAGATAAATGTAAGTGATGATTATGGTGAGTGGTTGATTATAAGAAAAAACAAGTATGCTGTAACAGTTAAAAGAGTAGTAGATAAAACATTAAAAAAGTTAAAGATAAAGGACGGAAACCTGGGTTTAATATCACTTATGGAGGATGAACAAATTAAAGGATTATTAAGTGTAAAAGCCATGGTATATTTCAGAGAACAAATAATAGATCCAGAATTTTATAAAGTATTCAAAGACTATGCGGAAGAATATTTTAAATTAGGAGAAACTAGATTAAGTAGGCTTAGAATTTGCAATACAACATTCTTATTCTTCACGACCAACTTGCTAGTTAAAAAGGTGGAAGATGAAGAGGATTCAGTAAAGTTGCTTTTTCCGCCTAAAGGAATTTATGCTGATGAAATCCCTTATACCTTAAAGGAACTATTCTCTAAAATTGTTGAAAGAAATTTAAATATGAATTGCCATTCTACCACTTTGACTTTAAGTAATAACAATTTAGAAAGTGTATTCGTATGTAAAGGCAATTATAATGCAAACTTGAATGACCTAAAATTAACACTCTCTTATTTCTCATTAGAACCTCCAAATATTACTATTCGAACTTCCAATAACACAATTGAAGTTTCGATTTCAATAACTAAATTCCGGAGTAAATATTTAATACCATTTTTATGGAGTAATATTATCGCATCTAATATAGTCTGTTAAATATAATAAATCCCTTTTAGTATTATTTCATGAGTTTCATGATAAAAGTATCTGATCTCGTAATCCCTACATTAGATGATATAGACGTAAATAGCAAGAAAATTCTATTAAGAATTGATATAAACTCACCTGTTGATCGAAAAACAGGCAAATTATTAGATGATTCAAGAATAAAAGCTCACTCTATAACACTTAAAGAACTATTGGATAGAGGCAATTCAATAGTAGTATTGTCACATCAAGGAAGACCTGGAGACGAAGATTTCATTTCTCTTTCACAACATGCAGAAATCTTATCTAAATATGTTGGAGCACAAGTAGAGTTCATCGAAGATGTAATCGGGCCTTACGCTATTGAAAGGATTAAAAACATGAAGAAAGGTGAAGTTATACTATTGGAAAATGTAAGACTTGTATCTGAGGAATTAATAGAGGCACCTCCTCAACAACAAGCTAAAACTTTCTTAGTTAGAAGACTAGCACCGCTTTTTGATGCGTATGTTAATGATGCATTCGCGGCGGCTCATAGAAGTCAACCCAGCCTTGTAGGCTTTCCATTAGTTTTACCTTCCGCAGCAGGGAAAATAATGGAAAAAGAAGTATCAGCATTAGCAAAGATCTTTAACCCAGAAGATTCCCCAAAAATTTTTGTACTTGGTGGCGGAAAAGTAAGTGATACTTTAAAAATAATAGAACATTTGGCAAAGAATAGGGTTGCAGATAGAATTCTGACCGGAGGATTAGTGGCTGAACTATTCGCAGTAGCTAAAGGAATAAATCTTGGGAAAGCTAATATACAAGTTTTAGAGAGTAAAGGGCTTTTAAGCCTTGTACCTAGGGCTAGAAAGATATTATTAGGCGGTGCACCGATTGAGATCCCTGTAGACTTTATAACTGAAAAACCTAATGGTGAAATAGCAGAAGAACCATCTAATAATGTTAATAACGTTATTAAAGATATTGGGAAGACGACAGTAGATATTTACTCCTCATTTATCAAGGACGCTAAAGTTATAACGCTAAGAGGCCCCATGGGCGTAATAGAGGATGAAAGGTTTAGAAACGGGACAAAATCACTTTTAAAGGCCGCTTTTGAGAGTCCAGGGTATGTGATTATAGGAGGGGGGCACATGATCAGTATGGTCGATAAGAACATGGAAATTAATGAGAGTAAAGTTCACATTTCTACTGGTGGTGGTGCATTACTTTTATTTTTGGCTGGTGATAAGTTACCAGCATTAGAAGCTTTACATATTTCATGGGTGTCAAGAAATGGCAAAAGTTAAAGTAGCAGTAAACGGTTATGGGACTATTGGTAAAAGAGTAGCAGATGCCGTAAAGTTACAACCGGATATGGAACTTATAGGAGTTGCAAAAACAAGCCCTAATTACGAGGCACTTACTGCAGTCAAAAAAGGTTATAGGATATTCACTGTAAAAGAGAATATACCTAAATTTGAAAAAAACGGAATACCAGTTGCTGGTACGGTAGAAGATATGGTTAAAGAGGCTGACATAATTGTTGATGCAACACCAAATGGAGTAGGTGCAACATATAAGCTCTTGTACCAACAGTTTAGTAAAAAAGCGTTATTCCAAGGAGGAGAAAAAGCTGATGTGGCAGAAATTTCATTTTCCGCATTATGTAACTATGATGAGGCTAAAAACAAGAACTATATTAGAGTTGTATCTTGTAATACTACCGGAATTCTTAGAATACTTTGTACAATTAATAACTACATTAGTAAAATAGAGAAAGTAAGAGCAACTATAGTTAGAAGAGCGTCTGATCCTAAAGAAGTTAAAAAGGGTCCAATAAATGCAATAGTTCCAGACCCAGCAACAGTTCCAAGTCATCACGCAAAAGACGTATTAACAGTACTAAAAGGGATTGATATTATAACTATGGCAGTTATAGCACCGACAACCTTAATGCATTTACATACCATGATGATCACACTTAAAGATAAGGTTACAAGGGAGGATGTTATTAAAGTATTATCAGACACTCCCAGGATAGTGCTCGTTAATGGGAAATCCGGCGTAGGCTCTACTGCAGAAATAGTTGAAGTAGCAAGAGATTTAGGTCGTTATAGATACGATATCCCAGAGGTAGTAGTATTTGAAGACTCAGTATTCGTAAACGGTAATGAATTGTACTTAATGTACGGGGTTCATCAAGAATCTATAGTGGTACCAGAGAATATAGACGCAATTAGGGCTGCAATGAATTTAGCGAATAAAGAAGAATCCATTAAAATAACTAATGACACACTAGGTATTATGAAGGGGTATTTAATTTGACTGAGCCGACATATACTATAAGCTTTTGGTTAAGGAAAGTTGCGGTATTAGTTGATGGTTCAGAAAATAGCCTTAGGGCTTTAGATCTGGCAATAGATTTTGCCATGAGATATGGTTCACAAATTACTATACTTCACGCATGCGAGAACTGTAATGAAAGTGAGGTAAGAGAGAAAATAGAAAAAAGAACTAACGGAAAAGTGTCTTATGAACTTAAAATCTTAAAATATTCTAGCAAAGAAAGCAGTGCAAGCAATGAGCTTTTAAAACATATAAACGAATCAACTTACGACGCAGTGATTATGGGAGCCAGAGGTTTATCAATAAATAGTGACTTAAACATTGGATCAGTAGCTACTGCAATTGCATTGAATGCAATAACAACAGTTATTTTAGTTAGATAATTAATGGGATCACTTTACCGTTAGAGTATTTTGACAAGTCTACGTTAAATGTATACTTGACCTCTAAGAAGTTCTTTCTGAACTCAATTACTTTCTTTTTAACCTCATTAGGGTCTTTCTTATCTATTGCGACCTCCTTCATGAACTTAGCGACCTCTTGGAAATCAGACTCCTTCATCCCGAACCTTGTCATTTCTTGAACCCCTAGCCTAATACCACTAGGGTCTTTAACAGCACTTGGGGGATCATACGGTAATAAGTTCTTATTAGTTATTATATTAGCATCTTCAAATAGCTTAGCAATCTTAGCACCTCCACCTAAATTCCTAACATCTATTACTACTTGATGACTTTTAGTATAACCTAAATGTTCGCCAATTACTTTAAACCCCTCGGCAGCTAAAGCCTCCGCAAAAGCTTTTGCGTTTTTAACTATTTGTGAAGCGTATTCCTTACCGAAATATTTCATTTCTAATGCTGTGACCGCAGTTGCAGGTAGTCTGTGTAAATGATGGTTACTCACGAACCATGGAAATATTGTGTCACTAACCTTCTTAAATAATTCATCATTATTTGAAAGTACTGCACCTCCTTGTGGTCCAGGAAATGTTTTATGAGTAGAAGTGGTCATTATATCTGCTCCCTCATCAAGCGGATTTGTCCAAACTTTTCCAACAATTAAACCATAAACGTGAGCGGAATCGTATACGAGTTTAGCACCTACAGCGTGAACGTGAGGAGCTAATTCTTTAGTTGGATGGGGAAATAAGTATAAACTTCCGCCTAACACTACAAACTTTGGCTTGATCTCCTCAATCATTTTAATAGCCTTATCAACATCAACATTCATGTTCTCCTCATCGTAAGGTAACTCTATATGCTCTATCCCCAAAGCTCCTAAAGTGCCAAATTTCGTATGACTAACGTGGGCCCCTGCTTGGACCGGTGCTATTAAAGCCTTATCACCAGGGTTAGCTAAAACCCTAAAAACAGCAGCATTTGCAATAGTACCACTAGTAGCTCTTAGATCTACGTGTTTAGCTGGTGTTATTTCACCAAGAATTTGCATAGCTAAAGTCTCAATCTCGTCAACATATTTAGTACCTTGATAATACCTTTTATACGGTTTACCTTCAGCATACCTTGACATAAAGTCGCTCATATAAACGGCTTCAGCAAGAGGGCTCATAACGTTTTCAGAAGCTATTAAATTAATTACTTCTTGCCGTCTCCACCTATTTTGTTCTCTCGTGATCTCAATTACCTTTTCGAGTTCAGTGGGTATTTGGCTCATCCAGATTATCTCATAGACAAAAATTTTAAACTTTAGCAGCCCTGCCTAACTTTAAATGTGCTTTGCCCAATTCCTTATTTGCTAATGCCGCTAATAGATTCAACTCACCACTTAATACAGTAGCGGCTATAATTTCAGCGAACTTTTTAGCATTAGACCCAGGTGGGTTTCCGCTTCCAGCAACACCCATTATAGAAAGGGCTTCCCTTTGTGTTGGCAGCCTCGTACCACCACCAACAGTACCCACTTCTAGCGATGTTAAGGTAATTGATATATATAATCCTTCTTCTCTTACCTCAGTCCACGTATATCCCATACTGCTTTCAACGACTTGGGCCATATCTTGCCCCGTTGCTAGGAATATTGCAGCAATTATGTTAGCAAAGTGGGCATTAAACTGGAAAAATGTACCAGCCCTCGCTCCACCTAACCAGTTCTTCCTTAAATTCACTTCATGAATTAACTCTTTGTCAGATTTCAAAACTTTCTTAATTATCTCATCCTTAATTAATGCCTCAGCCACTACAGTTTTACCTCTTCCGTATAATGAATTAACAATGGACTGCTTCTTATCACTACATACGTTTCCGCTTACAGCCAAACAGTCTGCTTTTCCAAACTCCTTCTCGATATATTCACAAACTTTTTCAGTAGCTATAGTAGCCATATTCATACCCATCGCATCACCAGTTTCATAAACAAACCTTAACCAAACAGTATTACCAAGTACGAAAGGTTCTATTTTATTCAACTTTCCGTGACTAGTTGTGCTTTCAGCAACTTCTTTTATCTTGTCAAAGTTCTTATTAACCCAATTAAGAAAGTCTACTACATCATCAATTGACTTAAGTTTAAAAACGGGCGCTCTGGTCATTCCATCAAAAAGGATTTTAACCTTAACACCACCACTTAAAGATGAAGCTTTAGCACCTCTATTCACACTCGCTATCAGAGCACCTTCAGTCGTGGCTAAAGGAACATAAAAATCCCCTTTAGCGTAATCACCATTGACTTTTAACGGACCAATAACGCCTAAAGGTACTTGTGCAGCACCGATAACATTTTCTGCATTCCTATTTTTTACCTCCGCATAATCAATAATCGTAGAACCTATAGAAGGTAATTTTGCACCAGTTATTTTTTCTATAACTATCCTCCTTGCAACCATAGCCGCATTAGCTTCTAAAAACTCATCTATTTCATGAAGTTGGATCTCTCCCTTTAACGCTTTTTCGACAACTTCATTAATTTTATCAACCATTTGAGTCATTATTAATCACTTTAAATTTAATACCGTACTGTATTAAACCATTACTCGAATCACTCCGTATTTTCCTTAATACTGCTTTAACTCTCGCGCCCTCTTTTATATCTCCATCAGCATCAGCTATTGGTGCTACTATTATTGCACCCTCATCAAGTTTGATCAAACCGACAACTAACGGCTGTTGTTTTTCGAAACCTTCCCTAACCTGGTATGATATTGTATATTCTATTAGAGTCCCATATCCTTTGCTATAAATTTTCTCTACATCCAACGAGCCACAATTATTGCAGATTGGTTGATATGGATAACTGACATTTCCACATCTTTTGCACTTGGTTAATGCTAATCTATATAATGAGTCTTTTAACCTCCAGTTTTGTGAAGGACTTATTTTCATACTAATCACCTTCTTAACATGGTTATATATACTGAATTCCCAAGATCGTCTGCTGAAAGGATAAGACTGTTTTCAGCACTACTCTTTCTACCCGGAAATGTATTCGTTAATTGCATATATGCTTCTGCTAATTGGTAGATAGCAGTAGCACCACCAGGGTATCCACGGGCTTTTAATCCCCCGCTCAAATTAATCTCGAAAGCTCCTATATTCTCAAACGGTTTACTATCGTTAGCCAGCTTTAACGCTTCTATTTCTAAGGCTGCTAATATGCTATAAGAATCGTGAACATCGTATAATGTATTACCATTAAGTTTCATATTTAATTTATTAAAAGCTTCCTTCACAGCTGGCAAAGACGGTGATATTATATCAACCTTATGGGAACTACTAACTATTTTCTCTATCTTTACTGGAGCATCTGAGTACTTATTGGCAATATCATCGCTGGTCACTAAAACAATAGAAGCACCATCAGCCCTAGCAGCAATATCAAATAATCTTAAAGGTTCAGCGACTACTTGAGACTCCATTATAGTCTTTCTATCGACTTTAAATTTGAGATATGCGTATGGATTTTCTGAAGCATACTCGTGCATTAGTAGTGGCCACTCAGCTAAATAATCATAGTCTAGCCTACGCGTTTTAAGATATCTCTTAGCCATTAATGCGGCATAAACATGGGGAGTTAGCCCGTATTGGTATTCAGTCTCATTATCTAAATTATACGCTATCACATCATTAATGTATTTTGACGGATAATCGGCGAATTTATCAACTCCTATGATCATAACTGCCTTTGAGATCTGAGACTTAACTAATGAATAAGCTGTAAGTAAAGACGCTGCACCATTATCTCCATTTTCAATTCTCATAACGTTACAGTTCCTAAACCCTAATCCTTCACTTAACTTCAATGCGGAGAGTAAACCCTTAGATATAATATCTATGTAACCGCTTGAAACAATTATAGTATCTATAGGTGGTAGTTCTTTCAGCTTTATAATTAATTGCTTAAAAGCTTCTATGACCATATCCTTCTCTGATAATTCGTAATACCTATCAACTTTAATAAAACTGGAACCTATTATAGAAACCATTACTCATACACCTTATACTTATTAGTGGTTTTAGCATATAACGAATACGGAATAACTTTCTTGTTATTAATATAATATTCTACTGTTGGGGCTAATTTCTGCCTTTCAGTAATTCTATCAGTAACTAAAATACTAAATGCGTCACTACCAGCACCACTTCCAAAAGGCGCTACCAAAATCCTCTCTCCAGGTTTTGCTATATCTAAAACTTTAGCTAAACCTAGTAAAGCTGAGGCATTGTAAGGATTACCGATATAAGGAGAGATTAACCCGGCTTTTACTTTCTCTAACGGAACATTTAACTTTCTAGCTACTTGTATAGGGAACTTTCCATTCGGCTGATGAAACACGAAATAGTCAAAATCAGAAATTCTATACCCATGTTCCTTCATTAGTGCTTCAACTGCAGATATTATATGTGCAAAATAAGCTGGTTCACCGGTAAACGCTTCACCATGTAAAGGATAAGGCATTCCATCCCTTCTCCAGAAGTCTGGAGTATCTGTAGTATACGAGGAAGAAGCTTCAATTATTGCAGAAGACTCGTTCTCGGGACCTAAAACATACGCTACAGCCGCAGAAGCTGAGCTTAATTCTAAAATGTCACCGGGGTTAGATTGGGCAGTATCACTTCCAACTATTAAAGCATATCTTATTTTACCAGCCTCAATCATACCACTAGCTAATCTCATTCCCGCTGAAGCAGCTCTACAGGCGAATTCTAGGTCTGCACTTAGTGTATAATTTGAAATTCCTAAAGAATCAATAAGAATTGTTGCCGTAGGTTTAACTGCGTAAACCTTAGATTCAGAACCAAATAGTACTAGGTTAATTTGAGAAGGATCAATTCTTGCCCTTTCTAAAGCGTTTTTGGAGGCCTCCCATGCCATAGTGGTCGAATCCTCATCTACAGCCGGAACAGCCTTTTCAGATAAGCCTAAGCTTTTTACAACACCCCTCTCAATTCCCCATAAATCAGCTATTTCATTAACATTAATTCTGTACTTGGGGATATACGCTCCCCATCCTATAATACCACTCTTCATCAGCCTCTTCTTTTCCTAAAGTAAATTTAAAAGGTTTTCGACAACTGTCTATGAATTCATAGACAATTGTCGATTGATAAATTAAAGTAAAAAAGGTTAACTTTAAATCTATCATTACAATAAGATTTATGAACTTCTATCAGCATAAAACATCTGATACCGCTTCGGTTTAAGTTGCGATACTATATACTCAAATGCAGATTGAGGATTACTGTTCTCTCCGCAAGTATACACATCTAAGGTAGCATATTTGTACTCGTTCCATGTATGAAGCGCTATATGGCTTTCCTCTACTAGTGCTATAACAGAGACTCCTCCTTTTTTACCTCCGAAACTCCATGACTTTATCTCTACTAATTTCATATTAGCTATCTTTACAGCATCTAATACTAGCTTCTCTAGGTATTCCTTGTCCACAAGAATTCTCTCATCAATATCGTATAGGTTTCCAAATACATGTTTTCCTATTATTCTATCTTCAGAAATAGTTTGGTGGAGGAGGATTTGCTCGTTCATTTCTTTTTCTAGTGCCCTCCAGTTTGTTTAATCCGTAATAGGGGATTATAAAGTAAACTGTGGTCATAATACTTTGAAATAAACTCATATACAAGCTGAAGGTATTAATTACGATGAAAAGGATATATTTATTTGGCATAGCCATATTAATGCTGGTTATAATTGGAATAGTGTTTTACATAGAGAACTCAAGCTTTAATGTATACGTAGAACTCGTGGGTGTAAAGGAGAGCATAAATAGTCCTTATGCACAATACATTTTTTGCATTGTAGCTAATAACGGCCCATTGCCAATGAGTGCGACAGTTTACTTAGAGGCAGGGGCTATAAACCAAACAACACCTTCACTATTTCCTAAGGAAGCCACTTACGTTAACAGCACTACTATCTCAGTAGGGCCTTTCTCACACAGTAAGAAAATGGTGATATTATGGATACCACTAGCCTCGTCTATAATTTTCTTAGGAGTAGGAGGTACTGGAAATTACGGCTGGCATAAGACTATAACTTCGAGTAATGAAAGCTTAGTACTCCAAATAGGAACATTATCAAACTTCTTCAAAATCTACCCCCCAATGCCAGGACCAGTATTTTCCACTAACATAAGCTTGAAAGGAATAGGAAAATATCCCTATGAGATATCAGCTTATAGCGCGGCTTATTATTTCAAAAATAACTCATTTTATGAAAGTTTAAATGTGACTTTATATTTAAATAACATAAAACTTAACCCAACTAACACACAAATACTCATCAACGTTAATGGTACAAAAGCATATTCAGTAACCTTAAGTCCACAACAAATTAGCTCACCCTTGTCAGCGATAGTAACCTTAGACCCCCCTACAACACAGACCGGTGCGGTTAGTTATAGTACTATTTATCTGCTTACGATTTACATTTATAATGGCAATAATATTTATTATATAGCAGAAAATATGAAAATATAATGGTATATGGAACAGAACTAATACCAGAAAAAAATACTGTGTCCTTTAAAATTTGGGCCCCCTATATTAATGAACTTGAAATTAAGATACATAATAAGGGGATTTTTAAAGCAGAAAAGGATGAAAGGGGTTATTTTTACACTGAGATTAAAAACGTAAAAGAAGGAGAATTATATACCTTATTGCTAAACGGAAAAGAGGAAATACCAGACCCTACATCAAAATCACAACCTTTAGGAGTTCATGGCCCCTCCCAAATAATTAACCTTAATTTCGAAATAAGTGAACTAGGAAAAGTAAACTTAAAAGACTTGATAATTTATGAGCTACACGTCGGTACATTCACACAAAAAGGCAACTTTTATGGGGTTATTGAAAAATTAGATTATTTAAAAGAATTAGGGGTTAATGCAATAGAATTAATGCCAATATCACAATTCCCGGGGAGAAAAGATTGGGGTTACGATGGTGTATTCTTATATGCTGTACAAAGCACATATGGAGGTGCTAAAGGGCTAGCAAAACTTGTAGATGAAGCACATAAAAGAGAAATCGCAGTAATCCTAGACGTAGTCTATAATCACATAGGCCCTGAAGGGAATTATCTAGCAAAACTGGGCCCTTATTTCTCGCAGAAATATAAAACCCCTTGGGGCCTAACGTTCAACTTTGATGACTATGGGAGTGATGAGGTAAGAAAATTTATTCTAGGAAACGTTAGGTATTGGTTTGAAGTATTTAAAATTGATGGACTTAGATTAGATGCTGTTCACGCAATATTTGACATGTCACCAAAACACATACTTGAAGAAATAAGCGAACTCGCACACTCCTTAAGAAAATTTGTAATAGCTGAAAGTGATTTGAATGATCCTAAAATAGTAAGGGAGGATTGCGGGTATAAAATAGATGCACAATGGGTAGACGATTTCCATCATTCAATACATGCATACGTAACCAAGGAAAAATCCGGATACTATATTGATTACGGTTCTTTAAGCGATATAGAAAAAGCATTTAAAGACATTTTCGTTTACGACGGAAAGTACTCTAAGTTTAGGGGAAAAACACACGGTGCTAAAGTAGGAAATATATCTAGATCTAAGTTCGTAGTTTATATTCAGAACCACGACCAGGTGGGTAATAGAGGAAACGGTGAAAGGCTTTCACAACTCGTTGATAAAACTACTTACCTAATCTCAGCTACACTATATTTACTCTCCCCATACATCCCTATGATATTTATGGGCGAGGAGTACTTTGAGAGAAAACCTTTCCTTTTCTTTTCTGATTTCTCAGATGAAAACTTAATAAAAGGAGTAAGAGAGGGAAGGTTAAAGGAGAACGGACAAACAATAGATCCGCAGTCAGATGATGCATATAATTTATCAAAACTCTCGTGGCAAATAGATGTAGAAGTTTTTGATTACTATAAAAAACTCATAAAAATAAGGAAAGAGTATAACGTTAGTGGAAAAATTCCTATAACAAAAATTTTCAATTCATCAATAATTATTCAATATGATAAAATCTCATTAGTAACATCGTTTTCAGATGGCTTCATAAACATAGATTTTAACGGTAAATTAATACTTGGAATAAATTTTCCTAACCTTATAAGAAAAGGGGAAAACATTAAAACTAAAAAGGGAGTGGGGGTTTATGAACTATGTTAAAGGATAGGCCATTAAGACCAGGGGAGCCATACCCATTAGGAGCAACGTGGATCGAGGAAGAAGACGGAGTTAACTTCGTTTTGTTCTCTGAAAACGCTACAAAAGTTGAATTACTTCTTTATTCGCCTACTAAACAAGATTATCCGAAAGAGGTAATAGAAGTAAAGCAGAGAACTGGAGACCTATGGCACGTATTTGTGCCAGGCTTAAGACCCGGGCAATTATATGCTTATAGAGTCTATGGCCCTTATAAGCCGGAAGAGGGGCTAAGGTTTAACCCTAATAAAGTATTAATAGATCCTTATGCCAAAGCGATAAACGGACTACTTACCTGGGATGATTCAGTATTCGGATATAAAATAGGGGATCCTAACCAGGACTTATCATTCGACAAAAGACCAGATGATAAGTTTATGCCAAAGAGCGTAGTAATTGATACTCACTTTGAATGGGATGATGAACATTTCTTTATGAAGAAAAAGATTCCCTTAAGTGAAACAGTAATTTACGAACTACATGTAAAGGGGTTTACCAAATTAAGAAACGACTTACCGGAAAACGTTAGAGGAACCTATGCCGGGCTCGCATCAGATACGATGATTGATTACTTAAAAGACTTGGGAATTACTACAGTAGAGTTAATGCCGATACAGCAATTCGTAGACGAGAGATTCCTAGTAGAAAAGGGGTTAAGGAACTATTGGGGCTATAACCCCATAAACTACTTCTCGCCAGAATGCAGATACTCTAGTAGCGGTTGCTTAGGACAACAAGTAAAAGAATTTAAAGAAATGGTAAATAAACTGCACAACGCCGGAATTGAGGTTATAATAGACGTAGTATATAACCACACAGCAGAAGGGAACCACCTAGGCCCGACATTAAGCTTCAAAGGAATAGACAATAGGGCTTATTACATGTTAGACCCTAAGAACCCGCGATATTACCTAGACTTCACCGGGACAGGAAACACACTGAACCTCTCTCATCCCAGAGTTCTACAAATGGTTTTAGATAGTTTAAGGTATTGGGTTTTAGAGATGCATGTTGACGGTTTTAGATTTGACCTAGCTTCAGCACTGGCCAGACAATTATATAGTGTAAATATGTTATCAACATTTTTCGTAGCAATACAGCAAGATCCCGTGCTCTCACAAGTCAAACTAATAGCAGAGCCTTGGGATGTGGGGCCTGGAGGTTATCAAGTGGGTAACTTTCCATATCTATGGGCTGAGTGGAATGGGAAATATAGGGATACGATAAGGAGGTTCTGGAGAGGAGAGGCAATACCTTATGAGGAATTAGCAAATAGATTACTAGGTTCACCAGACCTTTACGCTGGGAATAATAAAACTCCGTTCGCAAGTATAAATTACATTACTTCTCATGACGGTTTCACTTTAGAAGACTTGGTAAGTTATAACCAAAAACATAATGAAGCTAATGGGCTAAATAACACCGATGGTATGAACGAAAACTATAGCTGGAACTGTGGAGTCGAGGGGGAAACCCAAGATCCAAATGTGATTTACTGTAGGGAAAAACAGAAGAGGAACTTTATGATTACATTATTCATAAGCCTCGGAGTGCCCATGATATTAGGAGGAGATGAGTTAAGTAGGACACAAAAGGGTAATAATAACGCCTTTTGTCAGGATAATGAAATAAGCTGGTATCATTGGGACTTAGATGAAAGAAAGCAGAAGTTCCTAGAATTCGTTAGATTAATAATTTACTTTTACAGAGCCCATCCAATCTTCAGAAGAGCGAAGTATTTCCAGGGTAAAAAACTCCACGGACTACCTCTAAAAGATGTAACATGGCTAAAATCAGATGGAACGGAAGTTGACGATAATACATGGAAATCGCCTACAAACTTCATAGCATATATTTTAGAGGGAAGTGCCATAGACGAAATAAACAAGTATGGGGAAAGGATTGCTGACGACACGTTCTTAATAATACTTAACGGAGGAGCAGGAAATATGAAGTTCAAATTCCCTAGGGGCAAGTGGGAGCTTGTACTCCACCCATATTTAGATGAACCTAAAGATATGAAAGTTATAGAAGGAGAGAAAGAAATTGAAATAGAAGGAAGGACAGCACTAGTTTACAGAAGGGTTGAGTATTGAAGCTGTACTCAACTTATAGAATACAATTAAACAAAAACTTCACATTTGAGAATGTAATAGAAATACTGGACTATTTAAAGGAGTTAGGAATCTCCCATTTATATCTCTCACCAGTATTTCAAGCGAGACCTAACAGTACACATGGGTACGACGTAGTAGACTATAGTAAAATTAACGAGGAATTGGGAGGAGAGGAAGAATATAAGAGGCTACTCAGAGAGGCTAAATCGAGGGGTCTAGGAATAATACAAGACATAGTACCAAACCACATGGCAGTTCATGAAAAGAATTGGAGATTAATGGACGTTCTAAAAAAGGGCAAAAACAGTAAGTATTATAAGTTCTTTGACTTCTACCCAGAGGAGGAAAAAATAAGATTACCTATTCTTGAAGATGAACTGATAAAAGTAATTGAAAAAGGATTAATAAAAATAGAAAAAATTGGAGAAGAATATTATGTTGTATATAGGGATTGGAAACTACCTTTGAATGGGGTTAAAGAAAGTCTTGAAGAGACACTAAACTCCCAGCACTATATTTTAACTTTTTGGAATAATCCACCTTCCTATAGAAGATTCTTTGATGTAAATGAATTAATAGGCGTAAACGAGGAAATTGAAGAAGTGTTTGAAGAGGTACATTCAAAAATTCTTGAATTCGACCTGGACGGTTTTAGGGTTGACCATGTAGACGGGCTCTACGACCCCATAAATTACGTCAAAAAATTGAAAGAGAAAAGCAAAGGAAAGATTATACTCGTAGAAAAAATCCTCGGGTTCAAAGAGAAACTCTTTGAGGGACCCGACGGAACCACTGGCTATGATTTCCTAAACTACTCCAATTTACTTTTCCATTTTAATGAGGAAAAAGTAACTAGGGTTTACTACAACTTCATAGGAGAAGAAAAGAATGTAGATGAGGAGATAAGAGAAAGTAAGGAAAAAATCATAGACGAACTTTTTAAATTTGAGATAACACGTTTTGCGAAGCTATTAAACTTAACATTTGATGAATTAAAAAAATACCTTATTTGCCTCAATAAATACAGAACCTATGGGGAAGTAATAGAAGAATGTGATAAAACCGGTAAGTTGAAAGAGATAAAAAGTACAAACGCATACTATAAGCTCCAACAAATTATGCCAGCAATCTATGCTAAGTCGTATGAAGACACATTCCTTTTCAGATATAATAGGCTTATATCACTTAATGAAGTAGGGAGTGACTTACACTATTTTACCATTGAATGTGAAAAGTTCCACGAATTTAACGAAAAGAGAGTAGGGACTCTTTCATTGAATGCTACAAGCACCCATGATACAAAGTACAGTGAGGACTTTAGGATGAAAATAAGTGTTATATCAGAAATTCCGGAAGAATGGGAGAGGAGAGTCAAAGAGTGGCATGAAATTCTGAACCCCAACATCGATAAAAACGATGAGTACAGGTTTTATCAGGTTTTATTAGGCAGTTATTTCTTAGACGGCTTTTCGGAAAGCTATAAAGATAGAATAAAACAACACATGATAAAAAGCTTAAGGGAAGCTAAAGTTCACACTTCGTGGCTTAACGTGAATAAGGAATATGAGGATAAAATGCTGAAGCTAATAGAAGAGGCGTTCTCAAATAAACAATTTAAAGAAAGTTTCAGGGAATTTGAATTAAGGATTAGAAGATTAGGAATGTTGAAATCCTTATCACTCCTAGTACTCAAAATACTCTCACCAGGCATACCAGATTTCTATCAGGGTACTGAAAGTTGGAGGTATTTATTAACCGACCCAGACAATAGAAGTCAAGTAGATTTTAAGAGACTGATTGAGTTACTTGAAAGGAGCAAAAAGTTCGATAATAAAATGTTAGAGGACATGAACGATGGTAGGATAAAGATCCATTATACTTATAAGCTCCTGAATTTGAGGAGGAAATACGAGATAAACGAACTCAGTTATAAGGGAGAAAAATTACAAAAGGGCTTATGCGGTTTCTGGAGGGGTGACAAAATACTCGTGATTGCAAAAACACTCTCGACGTTACCAAAAATAACTGTTAATATTCAAGGTAAATTCGTAGATTACATAACTGGGGAGGAGTTTGAAAATGAAATTGAAATTGACCAGTTACCAAGAGTTTTAATAAAAGAGTAGTACAGTTCGGAAAATGGTATTGTTAAAGAAATAAACTCAAGAAAATGAGTAATCAATTAACGCATAAATAATCGTTACTCGATTAACGAGAAGTGAGCACTACTTCTTTAGCTATAACGAGTTACAGGAACGAAAATCTGTTAATAAATATAAAGTTAGCTCACCCACTAAACTCTAACGTTAATTCGCTAAGTCATCTTGCGGAACTTAGATTCCCGTTTGTCCCTACACTTTCATTTCAATCATTTTATGATCAATCATGATCGAGTGTAGGGACTTAGCCCTCAACCACAGGTGGGCCATGGGACTCCTTTGAGCCCAACGGCACGGGGCTCACATCTCTGCAATCACTCCCACCCTTTTGGGCATAGCCCACATCGGCGTGAGAGATCATCATTTATTAACAAAAATTCGTTATAAACGGATATAAAAAGATTCCTATCAACGTGAAAAAAGGATTCCCCCAACGATAAACTCAAATCTCGCTCGAAAACAAAAGACGCTCTTGAACCATAAAGAATAAAAAAGCCATAAACTCGTCTTAGCAAAAAGCTTCAATTATTTAGTTATCCAAAAGCGTATCTAAATATTCCGTATATTAACCTCCTATTCTCTTTAACTTCCTTACCTTTTGTCATCCTCACGCATTCCCCTACCTTTTTACCTCCTAGCTTCCTTATATAGTACTCCTTATCTTCAGTCGTTATAACCCCGCTTACGCCCAGTCTAACACCACTCCTAATTAACCTCTCAGCTACTTCATCATTTTCAGCTATTAAAGGGCCTAATATGTTGCTATAAATTACGCCATAACCACCTTGAGTATAAATTACCTTACCCTTTATATTCAATAACAACTTAGACCTATCATCTCCAAATGCCTCCTTATCTAATTCTAACATCCAATCTTCCAACCTATTAGTAATTTTCACACGATCATCATTAACCCCTTTAACATCTGAGATATCAAACGCGATAGTTTTATATCCATCACTAAACCCCAGTCTTTTATAAAGACCGTAACCAGCTTCAGTTGCATCTAGTCTTATAGACTCAGTTCTTATCAAGCCGAGTAAATCTACCATTAACTTTCTGCCATAACCTTTACGCTGAAAACTCTTCTTAATACCCACATTCCCTATCCATGATAAATGTGAATATGAAATATAGCACCCCGTTCCAATAACTTCACCCCCTTCCTCAGTCACTAAACACTCTCCTAGTTTTAGGAAAACTGTAAATGTAGTTCTAATCCGATCAAGATTAGACGAGTTTATCGAGTCAGCCCATGCTAAACTCATCTCGTTAATATCATCACTTGATGCTTTACGAATAAACATCAGCAGTTTATTATCCTGCAAAAACTATTAAACACTTAAAGCCAACATTTCGTTCATGGTTTACGGTGAAATATTTAGAGATAAAGAGCTTAGAAAGAACGCTTTAAGAGAAGAAATAGGGATAGAAGAGGAGGAAGTACCAGAGAGGGTAGTCGTTACGCCGTAGTCAGCAGTTTCCGATAAACCGTGAAGTTTATATAATTTGTATGTGAGTTTAATTATAATGCTTAAACCTAAGGAAGTGTGCCAAAAACTAGGAATATCATACCGCACACTACAGAGCTATGTTAAGAAAGGCTACATTCAACCAGTAATATTACAGAGTGGAAAATGGAGGTTCAGAGAAGAGGACGTAGAAAGACTCATGGGAATTGTTAGGAAGAGGAAAGTAGTATTATACGCTAGAGTATCATCAAACAAACAGAAAGACGACTTAATAAACCAAGTAAAATACTTGGAGGAGAACGTTAAAGAATACGACCAAGTAATAGCTGACGTCGGATCTTCATTAAACATGAAGAGAAAAGGATTCCTCAAGTTGTTGAGGATGATACTAAACAACGAAGTATCGAAAGTAATCATTGCATACCCAGACAGACTAGTTAGATTCGGTTTCGATATACTTGAGGAAATATGCAAAGCACACAACTGCGAGCTCGTGGTATTAAATAGGGAGGACAAAACACCAGAGCAGGGACTAATCGAAGACTTGACCTCTATAATGGTATCATTTAGCGGAAAGTTATATGATATGAGGAGCCACAAATATGAGAAGGTGAAGAAGTGTGTCGAAGAGCTTAAGGCTTAAATCATTCCAACCGGAGGAGGAATACGTCTACCTAACGTACTCCATGAAGAACGATAAAAAGGAGGAGACGAAAATACTACTGGAGAACTACAGAGTCCTATTGCAGAAGGCTTTAGACTGGTTATGGGAGAGGACTAAGATAGAGAGGAAGGAAGTAAAGAAAGGCAAGAAAGCCACTAAGATCAAAATAACCCTGCCTAAGAAAAAGGAAGTGTACAAGGCGTTGAGAAACGAGCTTGAGAAAGTTAACAAGTTGGCTTCCCACTACGTGGACAAGGCTATAAATGATGCTTACTCAATATTAAAGAGGTGGAAGAGGAGGGCTGAAAAAGGGCAGGCGTCATTGAGGAAACCTAGATTGAAGGAGGTTTACGTTAGGGTAAAGTTAACTCTTAGGAAAGTTGAGGGAGAAGAAGTTAGGATTACAGTAAGACCTTATGAGTATATTACCTTCTCATGGTCTCACACTTGGTTCTCTAGGATTATTACCAACAAGATTTTTAACTTGTGTTATATAAGCTTAAAATGATAAAGAAATATGTTTAATTATCAAAAATTTGAAAAAGATTTCATAGAAGCATGGAATTCACACGACATAGAATATTTGTTAAGTTTTTACACAGACGATTTAGTTTATATACACCCAGGTGAGCATCCTAGAGTAATTAAGGGGAAAGAACAATTTAAAAAGTACCTAGAAGATCATTACTTTGATACCATTATATTAACCAATTTAAATTTACATACAAAAAGATACAAATTAAAATTTCATTTCGTAGAGCTAAATAAAAATTTTAAAATACCAGTTGCAATAGCCGATTTCGGCGTTCATGAAGGAGTTTTTCCAAGCCTTATTTTAGGTAGGGAAGATTTCTTTTCAAGAATAATGATATGCTTCGACAAGAACGCTAAATTGATTATAAAGGCGGATAATTCTTAACTAAATATTTACAAATTTTCTTTAAATGCACAAAGAGTTCTTTATACTATCTTCTTATGTGTAAATTTTGTTTTATACTTAACTAATTAATTTTTTATTAATACAACTAAGATTTAAACATAGCTTATCCCCTTAACCCTCTTATTACTGGGTATCTGTCAAGACTATTAGCATCTCTACGTTAAGTTAAGGAATTCTTCTGTTGCATCCAGTTTAAATAAAAGAATTGGGTCTATTCTTTCAAACTGTAACCTAGTTAGGTTAGAAGCAAAATAAGTGATGAATAATATTAAGATACTCCATTATAGTTAACTTTTTTTTAGGTTCTCAATTATTTCATGCCTCAGGGTTTAAAGCCTAAGAGTATTAAATTGTTACATTATGAAGAGAAGAAAGATAATAAGCAAGTTTTTAGACAAGGAGTGACATTAATAGAATATGAAGGACAACCGTCAAAGATAATTCAGTGGAGTCAGTTAATAGAGGGTGATCCTTTCGGTGATCACGAGATAACTTATAGGATAAACTATGGTTCTGAAAGTATACTCAGAAGTTTTAAAGTGAAGTACATAGGAAAGGAAGGTGATAAGCACAGAATTTTGATTAAGGAAGGCGTGTCTGGATGCGGAACCAAGACTAAGAGGATAGAGAATAAGGAAGTGCTAATACCAGATAAGCTATACCAACCTTACCCTTTGCAACAAAAGAGTGAAGAAGGAAAGGACCCAAATCCGATAGAATGCGAAATATGTAAAGCAATAGTTTCGGTACTATGTGGATTGCTAGCTGAAGGCGTCGCTGAAAGCGTGGCATGTGAGGAAGCTTGTGCTAGTGTTTGTTTAATATTTATTGAGGATCCTATTATCTACCCTATCTGTGTAACGATATGCGTACCTTCTTGTGATGAATTACTTCAATTAATCATCTCATTAGGAGTAGCAACTGCTTGCGGTCTAGGTGGTGAATATTTATGCCAGAAAGCTGGTTTATGTTGCTAATATAATAAAATTTTATACTTTATAGATGAATTTAACTAAGGGAAGAGTTATGGAGGGAAAGAGGTTATTATATTTTTTGAAATGGGTTGGTTTAGGATTGCTGTTTATAGGTCTTCCTGCAGTAATAGCTACTGTGGTGTCGTTTTCGATTCCTTACTATTTATTACACAATGTAACTCTAGCTAATACCCTTAGTACAATAATTCCAATAGTAGTAATTGTAATCTCAGTAACATACTTTAGGAAATATCTTCAGAGTCGCAATCTTATCACTCCCTTCACGAAAAGGAGTTCAATTACAATCTTACCAGATAGTGGGCAACCTATTGATGAAAAATACATAAGGAGCTTTGAGGTTAATCTCAGGTTTGCTAAGGGTGAGGAATATATTAAGCAGTTGGCTATGCTAGGTATGATGTATTTACAGAATGCTGTAGCTTATGACAATAAGGATTTGTACTTGAGGGCTAAGGAGTATCTGGCAAGGGCTGAGGAGGCTATGGAGGGGAAGAGTGTAAGCTTTGAGACTAAAATGTGGGTTGACAATTTGAGAAGTAAGATAGAGACATATAAGCATCGTTTCGGGGAAACATAAAGGCTTAAACATACAGATTGTATTAATGTTGTTGTTATAAACCTTACTCTTTTGGTAGTTATTCTTATCGAGAAAACTGTCCGAAATTATCAGCAAATGTAGCATTAACATGCGATTAAAAACAAGGTAGTCGTATATAATGTTAACAGCTCGGAAGATGTTGCTTCACAAGGATTTGGTGTAATAGGTAGCGGAGGCTTGTCTGTTATGTGGGCATTAATACATTTGGGATATTCCCCGACTAACGATATGAAGAAGGCACTGACTTTAGGTCTATTTGCTAAATTTCAAGCTGAGGAGTCTCACGGGCTGAATCCTTTTTCACGTTGATAGAAATCTTTTTGTCCGTTTGTAACAAACTTTTGTTGATAAATGATGATCTCTCACGCCGATGTGGGCTATGCCCAAAAGGGTGAGGGGGATTGCAGAGATGTAAGCCCCGTGCAGTTCGGTAGACCCAAAATCATATTAGAAAAAATATTTCTGATAGGATAATATCTAATCCATAAAAAATTTATAAGAGTGTAAAGAATTGGAGAAAGGGTTTAAGGTGAGGGAGACATAGTATTACTACGTGAGATAGGAATATGGTAACACCCGGTCTCCCTCACCAAAATAATATTCAACAAATAGGATATAAATTACTTTCCATGTTGAACTTTAAGGGAAAGAAAGGAGAAGAGGTGGCAAAAACTCTCATCTCCGCGTGTTTGTGGAACGATTCAGTAGAGAACAAGGCCAGAGCGTATGACGTATCCCCACAGACCGTGAGGAACTACGTAGAGAAACAAGGGATGGAAGTAATTGAAAAGCTCTTAGAAAGAGCTAGGAAAATATCCTTAGAAGTACTGAAGGGGGTAAAGGAGGTAGACCTCTCGATTGACTGGACAACAAAGACGTGGTACGGGAAACCAGTGAAAGGGCTCGGAAGTTCAGAGAAGGGAAACTCTTGGAACTACGCAACTGCAACAACCAAGTATAAGGGGAAAGTACTTTTACTTGCCTTTATTCCGCAAGTTAACGGTATGACTAAGGAACAGCAGTTATGGGACTTTAACGTAACTTAAAGATTTTCATCAGTCCAGGCGGTCCGCCTAAATAACGTTCAACGAACTTGAGAAACGCCTCCACGCTCCTCAGGTTAAGCTCACTCACCAGTTC
>JAPYVG010000053.1 GCA_028277025.1 Sulfolobaceae archaeon | reverse complement strand
AGTATAAATTATATAAGGTGTAAATTTAATTTCAATTCAACACAAGATTTATCAGTTAATAAAATATAGTGTTGTAATTTTAACCATGTCCAAAAATTTTATTGTGAATCAGAGAGTTTAAATGATGCAACTTTAAGGAAATTTTAACCAAATTTCAAATGAATGAAATTGTTGTCCACACTCATAGAACATTATTTTAGTATTTAGTTTAAATTACGTGTAAATATTATTAGATTTAATTAGACATAAGATTTGAACAATGTTTTTGTAAATTCGAACCCTAATTTACGGAATATTAAGTACTAGTTCACCGGATAATATTAACCTCTACATCTTATAAATTAATTTAAAAGAGCTATGAATTATGTTAGGTAAGATTGTTGTAGTATTAATAATAATTTTGATAGTAGCATTCGTTATAACCCACTTCAATTTATTTTACCATCCTCAAACTCCAGTTACGAAATCCGAAGAAAGTACTTTAGTTAAGGATATTATAACTTACCAATTCACAATATCTACTAATTCGTCTACAAAGTATACTGTTCCCATTAAGTTACCATCTTATGGTAATGTAACTGTTAAGATTTCTGGGAATAGATTCAATCTGTCAATTTTAGATAATTCTTATCTAGTGTACTCTGGATTGATTAATGGATATTTTGAGAGATCTTTCACGGGGAACGGTACTCTATATCTAGTTTTCTCTTCTGAAAGTGGTGTTTACGCTAATGTAACCCTAACGGAAGTTTATTATTAAGAATTAAGAATGAAGAAATTTTTAGTTAAGGTTTTTCTTTTTTAGTTTATGTACAAGTATTTTGATGCTCATTGTCATTATTCGTTCTTAAGGAAGAGGTATGAAGGCTATTTCATTGCAGCGGTTTCAATGGATTATCAGTCCTCTTTAGATACTTTATTACTAAAAAGTGATAATATTTTAGTGGGAGTTGGGATTCACCCTTGGCGTGTTCACGAAGAGGATATAAATAGGGTTCTTCCTTTAATCAATAGAGCCGATTTTGTAGGAGAAGTGGGGCTGGATTATAGATTTGCTAAGGCTTCTAGAGATTTACAAATTGCGTATTTTGAGAGACAGATAGAAGAGAGTAAGGGAAAATTAATTAACGTTCACGCATTAGATGCGTGGGAGGACGCTTTTAATATTTTAATTAAGCATAACGTTAAGAGGGCTATTTTTCATTGGTATACAGGACCATTAACGTTATTAAAGGATATAGAGGGTGCAGGGTACTTTATATCAATTAATCCTTCAGTTACATTTCAGAAAAAGCATCAGAATGTTTTAGAAAAAGCTGACTTAAGAATTCTACTTACGGAGAGTGATGGTGGCTATGAGTACAGAGGGAAATTATTAGAGCCCACTGATATTCCTGAAACCTTAATTTATATGTCCAAGGTACTCGGTTTAGGTGAGGATTATTTAATAAGGATAATAAGGGATAATTTCGCTAGGGCATTTTCAATTTTATTTTAATATATATTAATGTGGAGTGAAACAAAATACCATATGAGTGAAGTGGCTATTGTTACTGGAGCTTCTAAAGGTATTGGTAGGGCTATTGCTAATCTTTTAAAAGAGAATAATTATATAGTTGTTTCTGTGTCTAGAACTAAAGCTGATGTTGGCGATTTAATATATGAGGCTGATGTTAGTGATAAGGGTAATGTGTTTAGGATAGTGAGTGAGGTTTTGGATAAGTTTGGAAGGATCGATGTATTAGTTAATAATGCGGGTTTCGGAGTCTATGGTTCTTTTTTAGAAACAGACCTAAACGAAGAAGAGTATATGGTTAAGACGAATTTTTTAGCCCCTATTTACTTCATGAAAGCTGTTCTTCCTCATATGGTTTCCAGGAGGAAGGGGAATATAGTTAATATAATTTCTGAGGCTGCTTACGTTTCAAGTCCTAAATTACTGGTGTATTCGGGAACTAAGGCAGGATTAGCTAGTGTTACTAATGGTTTATGGGCTGAGATGAGGAAGTATAATGTTAAGGTTAGCGGGGTTTACCCAGGCCCAGTTAAGACTAATTTCACTTCTCATCCTTCGTTTAAGAAAGTCAGTAGCGATCCCTTTGCTAAATATGCAGTTAATCCTGAGGATGTAGCAAGGGCTGTTTTAAAGGCTATAAGAACTGGTAAAAGGGAGATCTACGTTCCTTCAAAATTAAAGTTGGATCCATATTTTCTGAAATTTGTTAACTTATTTCAAAGCATAACGTATAGGATTATAAGTAAGTATTTTTGAAATTATTAATTAGTGAAATTATACTAATAATTTTAATATATCAAACATAATTTATTCTAGTAAAAGGAAAGTTAGAGAAAAATTTATAACCAGAAATATTACTATTCTTTCATATGCGGCATAGTAGAGGGTTAAGTAAGATTCAAGCAGGAATAATAGTTGTAATAATAATAGTTGCAGCTGTTGTATCTGGAATATATTTCATAACGGTCCATCATTATGCTCAATCTATTACTTCATCTACTACCGTTCCTTCTAATGAGAGTGTTACAGTATACGTAGCTGGGGCATACGTTGCTATACTTAATAACTTAGCTAAACAATTTGAGAACGCTACTGGGATTCCGGTTCACGTAGTTTCAGGGGGCTCCTTTGGATTAGCAGCTCAGATAGCTACGGAAACTCCGGTTCCTGCAAATGTTTTCATTCCGGTGGCATATATACAAGCTGTTGAGTTAGAGGGCTCTAGAAATCCAGGATGGGCTATAGCGTTTTTATCTGATCAAATGTCTATAGTTTACTCCAATTACACTACTAAGGTTCAATATTGGAATCAATTGTACTCCAATTACACTATGGCTATAAAGACTAATGAAAGTAAGTATTGGCATAATTTCTTTTATTTGCTTGCTACTAAATTTAGCTTAGGCATAGCTAATCCAAATACTGATCCTGAGGGATTATACGCTTATTTGATTTTCGAGATGGTTGGTTATCTTTATGCTAATCATAATGCTAGTTACTTTGTTGATTTACTAAAGGAGAATCCTCATATTGAAGTTGAACCCACAACTGCAGATTATGTACCTTCCTTAAAAGCGGGCGAATTGGACTTTACTTTCTCATACGTTTCCTATGCTGTATCTCAACGTTTAGAGTACTTGCAGTTACCTCCGTGGTTAAGTTTCGGTTATTATCCTAATGAGACTAACTGGTACTCTCAGTTTGTGTATAATATAACTGTTAACGGTAAGACATTAACTATTCACGGGAATTCTGTATATCTCTTTATGACAGTCCCGTTAAATGCCTCTAATACACAAGCAGCTTATGAGTTTATTAGGTTTGTTTTATCTCATGAAAGTGAGCTCACAATATATCACGTTACACCTATATATCCAGCGTTAATATTTTATAATAATCCTTCAAACGTACCAATTCCTATAATGCAGCTTATTAAAGAAGGTGTCCTAAAATATGCTGGAAACTTTTCGGAAATTTGATAAATTAAAGGCAATTTCAGTTTTTTCATCAATTTTATTGGTTATTCCGATTTTTTATCTTCTATTTTACGGTTATGGTCCCTTCTTCGTAGCATCCTCAGCATTTAGTAGTTCTTTACTTTCAGCGATAGCTTTAACTTTCTTTTCTTCAGCTGTTTCAATTATTATAATAGTCTTCCTTTTTACTCCACTTGCCTACTATTTAGCTAGACATAAGAATCCAATAATAGAGACATTAGTTGATGTTCCTGCTTCAATTCCTCATCCTCTCGTTGGAATAGCATTAGTATTTATTGACAGTCCTACGAATCCTTTAGGTTATTTTCTTTATTATCATGGAATAACATTTTACTATTCCTATTTAGGTTTGATCTTAGCTTTGATTATTGTATCTTCTCCTATATATATTAGGTCTATGCAAAATTTTTTCGAGTCTTTACCTAGATCTTACGAGATATATGCTATGAGCCTTGGAGCATCTGAGTTAAGAGTTTTCTTTTTCGTGGTTTTACCTCAAGCAGTTAAAGGAATTGTATCTGCAGGGCTTACCTCAATAGCTAGGGCAATAAGTGAGTTTGGATCTGTGGTGATAATTGCCCCCTATGTTAACGGTTGGATATTTAATGGTGATTACGTTGCCTCTGTTTATATTTACAATGAGTTCTTGACTTATTTTAATGCATCTATTAGTGCAGCTGCTTCTCTCCTACTTTTCTCCATTATATTAATTATTGCGATTAGAGTTATAAGTTACTATTTGCGTTAACTACTCTATAAAAAACTTATTGCCAATTAGCAGTATTTTTTAATACTAAATTGGAGCGTGTTTCAAAGAATTTGTTACAATAATTGTCTCTGCTAAATGCTTTTAAAATTTGTTGTTATGAATAATGGTAATATGAAAAAACGGATTGCTGTTCTTATATTTCTAATAACTGTATTATTAATTCCTAGTGTAACATTTCAATCCTCGTCTACGTTTAATGTAACTTCACAATATTTAGCCTCTATGCCTTATCCTAACTCAAACTCTGCGGTAGTTTATTATAATGGTGAAATTTACGTTATAGGAGGGATAATTAATCCCAATAAGGTTTGGATATACTCTAACGGGAGTTGGTATTCAGGTCCTAATTTACCCTTTAATATTATCTCAGCTGCAGCGGTAATTTGTGATAATTCAATTTATGTAATAGGTGGTTATAATAGTTCTGGACTCATACCTTACGTTTTAAAGTTAAATGGTGATTCGTGGGTTGTTGTAAGTAACGATATGCCAGATCCAGCGTATGATGTTATGGCTTTCGCCTATAACGGGAAAATTTACGTTATAGGAGGCGAAAATACAACCAGTCCCGCTGAATTGTATTTCCCTCCTTCAAATGTAATTAGAATATTCTATCCCAGTAACGATAGTTGGTCCATAGTAGGATATATGCCAGTTCCCGCTGTTCACGGCGCGTATATATTTAATGGTACCGATTTGATAATAGCGAGCGGGTATATAGGGTACAGTTCGTACACTAATGATATATTAATTTATAACCCTCAAACTAATCAATGGCAAATCCTCAATGGCGTTTTACCCTTTTATATACAAGGCGGAGCGATGGCTTATTATAGGGGTGTAATGTTCTTAGTAGGAGGCGTGATTTACACTGCGGGTTCTGGAGGTGTCAGTAACGCTATTTACGCATATTATAGAGGTAATTTAGAAAGAGTGGGCTATTTACCGGATGCCGTTTATGATAGTGGATATACTCAAGTTGGGAATATATTATATTTAGCTGGAGGGAAAAACAGTCAATTTAGTCAAGTTTCAACGTTACAAGAGGTGTCCTTTAATTTTCCTCCACTCTCTCCAAAGATAACCTCTTATGTAGCTGGTAATGAGAGCGTTAGTTTAAGTTGGACTCCAGTAAGTTTAGCTTCGGGATATGAGATAGTTTATTGGAATGATATGGGGTTTAATAACTCTATTAACGTTGGAAACGTTACGAGTTATACGATAAATAGTCTTCAAGACGGAATTCCTTATTATTTTGAGGTTATAGCGTACAATTCTATTGGTTATTCTTCTCCTTCTAATGTAATTGAGATAATTCCAGCTTCCGTTCCTAATCCACCTATAATCACTTTGGTTAAGTACGGTAATGATAACGTAACTATTTATTGGTCTCCGCCCGAATTTACTGGAGGATATCCTATTTTAGGTTATTATATAATTGTAAAGGAGCAAGGAAATTTGATAAAATCGTTTCTTGTTAACTCAACTAACCTGACTATAAGTAATTTAGCTCCAAATGTAACATATGATATACTATTATACGCTTTAAATAAGCTTGGTAACAGTTCACCTTATGTAATTACCGTAACTCCAATAACTAAGGCTAAAATAGTCGCTTTTATAAGTAAACTTCAATATGGATTTTTAGTTAATTGGTCCACAGATTTTCCTGCAAATATTACGCTAGAACTTTATTCTCAGAATGGTAGTGTAATTTTGTTAATAAATAATGTTAAAGGTAATAGTTACTTGTTTAGAGTTCCGCAAGGCAATTATACGTTAATCATAGTTGCATCTAATTCTGCCGGTATATCAAAATATATTACTAACATAATATATTATTTGCCTCCCTCCTCTCCTCAAGTGTCTTTAGTAGGTTTAGGGAACAATTTGTATATAGAGTGGAATAAAGTTAATAGTGCGTTAGTTTATTTAGTTTATTTGAATAATAGTATAGTTTATGAAGGTCCAAGTACTTCAGTTGTGACTAATATTTCTAATGGTACATATTTAATTAAGGTCGTAGCTGTGAATCCTGCTGGGGATTCTTCACCTGCTATAGCGTTACTTCATTACTCTGGTGATTATGTTACTATTGTTCATATGAATATAATTAATATTAGTACAGTGAAAATTGCTTCTGCTTCCTTTGGAAACGATAGTGGTCTAAGCTTAGAACAGAGCGTTACAATTATATTACTTACCATAATGATTCTATTAAGTATAGCTATAGTAACTAGAAGTAGAAATAACAGCAATGAATGGTAAATATAATGTAAGGATCTTTATCATAGAACACTGGTGTTAATCGCAAGCCTTAATTATCACTTATTCTACTAGATAACACATCCAGAAATATACAATAGGATACACTGCATCACAACTATATGGGTAGCTTAAAGTTAAAATCTTTTTTAAAAAAATCTGGCTTTTATTACATGAAGAGGATATTTTGGTTTTTGGCTTCTATAATACTCCTAGGGTTAGGTATTTGGCTCAAATTAATAGATAAGCCAATCCCGCAAACGAATATATAATGAATGGGAAGGTTATTTCCATAGTCCCTCAAAAAACTGTAACAACCATAAGTCACATTATTAATATGACTGTCACTAGCAATGCAACTGCTATTGGAATTGTTGTCCAACCGACTGCAACTCCCTCAAATCTAACTATTAACCCTATTTTACTTAACTCTTCATCAATATCCTTAACCATGCAATTTACCCTTATCCAACCTCCATGGTATGCTAATCTATAGCCATTAGCAATTACAATAGGCCTAATCATGCTTATAATTGCAATACTAAGTGAAGATAAACGAAAAATGGTAATTAATTCAATAATAGACTTACTATGGCGTTTAATATATTAATACCATTTATAAAGTCAAAAGTCTTAATATGGGCATATATGGGACTGATAGAGGGTAATATGCCAACATGGTATATTAACATAAGCAAGAGCAACACGGAACTTGTAGTAGAAGGTGTAACGAATGTGACATTTAACGCAAATCCCGCATTACCGCTAGGTAAGAAAGAAACGTTATTATAGGTGTAACTATGGTCGGGTGTTATAATTAGCCCACCAGTAGAAGTGTTTGACAAGTATGAGGGGTTTGCCCATGGTGCGTAATAAGGAGTATTTCCGTTTAGTGTTTTACTTGCCAATCCCCCATTTACCGTTATAGTTTGAGTGTAAACCCCCGCACCGCTATTATTAGGCCCACCACCTATAAGTAAAGCTAAGGAGTTGAGCGAAAAAAGGGATAATAAGATAATAAGGAATAATAGCCCCCACTTCATTAAGCGATAAAAAATTATGTGACTTTTTAAAGGGCCTAATCTATTAGACGCCATAGTAAGCCTATTACCGCCTTACGGAATTTAGGACTTAAATACATTGAAATCCCTAAAGAGGCTAAGAAGATTGCTAATGCAATTTCTGGTGCGTATTGAACATATATTTGTGAAGTGGTAGATAAAGTTTGTGTAGGACTCTCGTTAACAGGAAAGGGGGTTAGTTGCAAAATAGACTTATTTAGCTCTATGATTTCTTGAGTTATATTAATATTTGTAGTAGTTGTTTGTATATTTTTAGTTACTATAACCTTTGTGGAATGGTCTATTGATTGTAGATAGAACGATATACCGAAAAGTATTAGGGTTATTATTAGTATAGGTAAAATTATCTTTCTCATTAGAGTAAAAAAGAAAGGTTAGCTTATATAAAATTATTCACCAGTAATAATGAACTCCTTGAGTTGCGGAACCAAACGATGGAACTACATACGCATATGCGTGTGGCGGTTGCATTATAAATTCTACACTGTTATAGAGTGGGAGTCCGGTTGCATATATCACTGAGCTATTTGATGCTAATGCATTAACAAATATGTAATTACTTGAAGATAGAATTGGGAATTTAACTGGTGTTGTTCCGTTTAGCGGATCTTCAACCTCAAAGAAGACTTGTTTATCGGGTATCAGATATTGTAAGTTTATAGTCTGGCTAAAGTATATTTTACCGGTCTCAGCGTTTGCAATATAAACCCATGCACTCGTTATCTGGCCTTGGCTATTCAGTGTTGCTTTAATTGTTAAATTGAAGAGGTAGCTAAGGTTTGCTGACGAACCTGAACCATAGGTAATAGTACCATAAGTACTATACTCTTTATAAGGATTGCCGGAGTTATTACTCCATGCCTGAACTTGCCAATCAAGAATCCATACGTTTCCGTTGGTAACAAATATAATGATTAGTTGTATATAATAAGCCCCATATTGACTGTTAGGTATAATTTGTCCTAAAGCAATATAGTATTCTACATATTGTGTCCCTCCTTCACTGCTGTTATATTTAAATGTTCCCGTCAAGTTAACAAGTGTTGTTATAAACGTTATCCTAGAAAGGTTGTATGCATAACCCGCATCATTACTATAAATAACCGGATAGAAGCTATAACCTCCGCCGCCCCCTCCTATTATTAATGCAGATGTTTGTATCGCTGTTGGAACCAGTAACATAGTTAAGAAGACTAGAGAGAGTAGTTTCTTCCTCATTTGGCATAGAGAAAAAGTTAGGACTTTAAAAAGGGGTCTAATGCAAACAGACATTATGTTTTTTGCAAACATGGTCTAAAAGGGCGTCAGTCTTCTGAAACGCTTTTTCACATACTGGGCAAATTTTCGTATGCTCAGCATATCTAATGTGCTGTTTCAAACTAACGGAAGAGCTGAAGGGCATCAGACAAAGGGGACAGACGTAAGGGCTTATAGCCCCCACTTCATTAAGCGATAAAAAATTGTGTGACTTTATAAAGGGCTAAACTACTTCCGAGTGTAGTGGCGTATTTTGCTTATCAAACCATTCCTAAGCTCAGGTGAAAAGTAAAAAGTTAACACAGTAGTTACAATACCCGCCACTATAATGAACTCTGGTATATATTGTACATACCATGGTGGTGGTGGTTGATTTACTACTATTGCGGGTTGTTGAGATATTTGAACTGAGGGTGAGGATGGGGGTGAGTTGTATAAAGAAGGAAAGTAAATCTTCATAATCCATCTAATTTAAAAAGGAAAAAAGCAATAAAAAAGATTTTCCTTATAGCCCATATGTAGTTTGATCAATTTCCGGATAGAAAAATTGGTATAGGTAATCCCATCCGCCATTATTATTAGCCCATCCGTTATATATCTGAGCCTGAGCTACATTGTAAGTTGATGGTTCGTTAAGAATATAAACGTCTGCATACATATTACCTACGGGATTATTACTAGGCCCAATATGTTCGTTACCATCAGAACCGACATATGCGAAAGTGAAGTGGATCATTCCACCGGATACATATGGTAACTCAGCAATAGGCCCGGAAGTTGAAAATGAAGGTGCTTCAACTATACTCATGGCTGAACCCGTTTTAGTCCATGGTATTGATGTATATATTTCTTTAGTCCAATAAGTCCCGTTAGCGTAAAATACGTAGAGTTGAGCTAGCGCTGTGCCGTTTCCAAGATTATTTAAGAACACATCCAAATAAGTTACTTTTCCGGCGGGGACATAGCTTTCATTATTATATATAAGTTGTCCATTTACAAAAGTCGTCACGAAATAATTAATTGATACATATGACCCCACATTAATATCAAACCCCGCCTGAATAAAGTTAGTCTGTTCTGAACAGATGAAGCACCGATACCGTATCCTATTTTTGCGGGACTTAACCCAGCCCATATACTTATATCTTCAGTATATATGTAGTTTGGGTAAGAAATGCAACCTAACGTAAGGTTTCCAACATATATACTTTCACTAGCCCACAGTATGGGCCCCCAGTAGTTTGTAAACCCCGATTTCCACTCAACAGAGTAAGCTACACCAGCCCAATTCTCTGAGTTATAAGTATTTACTATTTGACTTGCACCTATCTGACTTGCGGTTATGGCACCGGTAGGTGTTGCCAATATTAGTAACGCTAGGGATAGGGTTAGAAGGGCTAGAAGGGACTTCCTCATTGTAAGCGAAAAAAGAATGTAGACTTTATAAAGAGCTTAAAACGGTGGGGCGTAGTTAAAGAGAAGGATAAATGTGTTTTGTGTGTCTATCAGTATCGACAACACGACAAACGGTAGT
>JAPYVG010000052.1 GCA_028277025.1 Sulfolobaceae archaeon | reverse complement strand
GCTCCATAATTTCTTGTGCCGTTAACTAGTCCCCAACTCGCTAAACAGAGGTAAACAGCGTTACCATAGCTTGGCTCAAACCAATCTCCTAACCTTATCATTTTACCTTCTTTTACTAATCTTTCTAACTCTTCATATGCAGTTACATTAAAGAATAATGTAATCCATTTCTGATCTGTCTGAATTTCGGATTGATTAACAAACTTAAACCATAACCCTTCACATTCTTTTAGTTTACTTTCATCAAACTCGTAGTGTACATCTAAAGAACTCTCTATACATTTTAAAGCCTCAGTAACCTTTTTCTCATCAGTAGCAGTTATCCTAGCTATAAGTACTCTGTTATTCATTCTATTAGTTTCATTACTTTCCTTTTCGGCTAACAGTATTACGGTAGTTATTAATGCGACAAATATTTTTTGCGGAATGTCAATTAACGCCTTTATCTTGAAATGATCCAACAGATATTTGCCAAAGTCTTTACCATAATCTGTCTGTAGCCACATGTTGCTTATAATCATTCCAAGTTTTCCGTGATCTTTAAGGAATCTTTCAGCGTGAACTATCCAGTGAACATATAACGGTAGACCTTCCCCCTTTTTTGGCATTAAATTGTACTCGTTTAACTCTTTACCTATTTCATCCCTTATTGTCCTCCTCTCTTCTTCACTTAGGTCATTCCATCTAGTGTAAGGAGGATTGCCTATTATTGCATCAAAATTAGAAAATATAACGCTTCTGTACTCCTCTTTTCCTCCTACAGTCTTATGAGGTAAAAGTAAGCTTTGAGCAGGCTTTATTTTGAAGAAGTCTCCAATTACTATATTCATGTCCTTAGCAGGATATTTAGGAGACTTAAGGCTTAACCTCATGGCAGTCAAATGGGCAGCGAAGGGATTTATGTCTACGGCATATAATTTCCCTAGAATAGAGGAATGCTCTGAGTGAGTAGGAATTATTCCATTGACTATATCAATTTCTTTTCCTGTTTTAAGGTAAAATAGTCTGTCATAGGCCTCGGAGATAAAAGTTCCAGAACCAGAACCTGCATCTAGAACTTTATAATCTGCACTTCTAACAGCCCACTTTGTAATTAGTTCTACTATGGGTGAAGGTGTATAAAATTGACCTAACTTGTGCCTTTCTTCAGGAGGAATTAGGTCTTCATAAATATAACCTACAATTTTAGTAAATTGATCCAAATCTTGAGATTCTAATAATTCAATTAGTGAGTCAAGTACTTGGGCAATTTCGCTATCATTGCCTAATTGTATTAAGTCGTATATTCCAGTGTTAAATATTACGTCAAAGTTTCCCGACTTGTATTCAGCCTCCTCAAATAATTCATTTAGCTTAGCTAAGTACTCCAGATTATTCTTTACTACTCCACTTTTATATAATGGTATGAGCCTCTTAAGGTTGTAATAATTTTCCAATATTTTGTAAAATATTATTTTATCTACGAGAACGTAAGCCATCATTCGAAGCAAGTTATCTAGATACAAGCTTCCCTTAGCTTCCTTATCAGTGGAAATGCCATTTTCATAGCCTAGTTTCTTAGCCTCATCGTTTAGTCTTGATAAAACTTCAGGTTGCGTGAAAAGTGACTTATGATCCTCAAGGTAGTCTATAATGGTTTTCAAAACGTAATCTCTCAGATAGACGACTAAATAGCTTTGGATATCCTTCTTTTTCTTCTCAGCTTCTCCCTTAGTTATTTCGTCCAATAATTTTTCAAATTCAGATTGTGTAGTAGGAATTATTGTAAAACGGTAATGCGAAATAATTGTAGAATAATCATCAAGGGATAGTGGTTTTTTGCACATGTTTTCTATTGGGGTGAAAATTGCGGAAACCGAAGAGCTAATTGTTGCTATAAATGGAGTAAATCCGTACTCGTTCTTAACGGCTTGTGCGTCACAGATGGCTTTTGATAAGTAATTAATAGAAAGCGGGTCTGCAGTGTCCTTTGGACAAGAGATTAGGAGAATTGGTTTGTTTTTATCCTTTTCTAGAATAAGTAGGTTACCATTTTTTCTGATAACTGTTAAAGTTAGTCTATTAAATTTTAACCTATCACATGATGAAGATAAGCTGGAATACATCGTATTACAAAGGTCTTGGCTCATGTAATAAAGAGAGAAGACCGAAATTATAAGTTTTGTTAAAATGTTAGTTATACTTGAGAAGGTAATGAGATAATACCAAAATCTGGTAATACTTATTAATATGTGTAAAGATAGTTATATTCATGGAAAAAGTTGTGGAGAGAAATTTAGAAACTGTGTTCTTAGAGCATCTTGAGAAGCTTACAAAGACTAATTTTAGTGAAGATACTAAACAAAAATTGGCATCTAGGTTTAATATTTCTTATCATCAGTATGGTGATCTTATTGTCCCAATAGACCTTAAGAGATTTAAGATGTTTAAAAAGGGTCTTATAAGTAACGTAGATCTGAAAGTTACTGAAAAAGTTTCCTCATATATTTTATATATTCCAGTAATAAGTTTACAATACGTATCTCTATCATCTTTTCAGCTGTGGAAGAAAATAGAGCCAGGAAATAATTTTCTTAATATTAATGAAGTATATAGAATAGAAGGTGTGTATTCGTTTTTAATGAATTTATATAAGTATGGTGGTAGGACCGGTAATAAGCTTAATAACGAGAGATTGATATCTCGTATAAATGTAAGTAAATATGATTTTAATAAATACGAAAATTTATTAATTCTCTTATTATTATCTTCTATTTCAAATTACGCTTATCCATCTAATATTTTCTATGATATCGGATATGCGTCATTTTTAGGAGACAAATTCAGTGGATTTACAGGTTTCTCTATATATTTTGCTAAAATTAAATTAAATAAAATATATGAAAGATTTGATGAAAATGGATATAAAAAAATTAAGATATTTAACAAGGATCTATTAGCTAACGGCGGTAAAGTATATAAGGCAGAAGGTGATATTTACGGATCATATGGACAAGTTAATGTTATACAATCAAGTGATATTTACTTAAGCTGGAGAATGTATGATAATTTAAGTAAAAAGGAGTTAGAGGATTCATTTTACGCGCTAGTATTAAGAATTTATGAGGTAGGATCTAAAATATTAATGTATGATATAATAATAGGTGAATTGAAGGAAATTTTACCTGCAATAAGTTTTGCTGGTTTGGAGTTAGATAAATTTTTATCTAACATTGAAAGTAATGAACTATATTTATTATTATCAACATTAATCGATATTAAAAATAAAATAAATAAAGTAGACGATAAGATTCCTGGGTCTCATATATTTGGAACATTGGTACAAAGATATGATTATCAAAGATTATCACCGTGTGTTAAAGAATTCGTTAGGGCAATTAGTAAAGAGGATAATATAAATGTATATCAAATTTCAACGTTTCTCCACAGTAAATTATTAGATAATTTAAAAGATAAAACAAATATAGAAAGACAGCAGAGAATAGATAAATATTTATATTTATCTAGATATGTAAGAAATAAATTGACTAAAACTTAATTTATTTTCTTCTAAAACACTTTTAATGAAATCGCCTAGTACATCATATAATATTGCTATCGAGTCGGAGATTGTCAACGTTTCTATATTTCTTTGCAGGCTCGAAGTAGTTAAATTTACGGAGCCCCATAATACGTTATTATCAAATATGTAGATCTTAGAATGTAAATTATCTAATGTATAAATTTTTGTAAACTCATCAATTTTTTCAAATATATCTTTATTTTCGTTATATGTAGTTTTTCTAGTGAAAATTAATACTCTCATTTGTTCCTTTCTATTAAACTTCTCTAAGAGTTTATTGAATATATATTTCATTTCCTCATCAAAAAATGGGGATACAATAATTATTAATTTTGCTTTATCTATTAAATTTAGTATAGTACCTCGATAATTATTCCTATCTATTGTAGAAGGAAAAGAATTAGAGGCATATGACTTAAAAACTTCTATGATCCTGGATCCCAATCTTTTAGAAGTGAGAAATATCTCATAATCGGGCTGCAGCAAACTATATTCTTCTGGTAGTCTGATGCATTGTATACAACCGTCCCAACAGACTTGAGAATACTTACCATAAACTATTTCCATACTCGATTTCAATCCGGGATCTGATACAATTTTACTATATAATTGCCTATCATTATCACGTATATACTTTAATATTGAATTTCTAAGGAAATCCCATGGAAACTCAGTGTTAAATCTCTTTGACCAGTCATCTAAAATTGCCTCTGCATGTTTTGCTATCGTATCTATGTTAGTATTTGCTTTCCTAACTATATTCAATTGTCTACTGTACTTGCTCTGTGTTGCGGAGAATCTTATTTTACACATGTCGTTTTTTGTATCAATTTTTCCACCATTGTAAAGTAATCCTAGGATTGATTCAAAAAATTGTACTATACTACTTGAATTACTGAATATTGTATTGGTCATAGTTTCCGTGAATCCTAAACCTTCACTGGATTTTTCCAAGATATAAATTTTTATTTTGTTTTTATTATTATCTAAATATAAAATGAAGTTATCAATATTAGTATTTAGGATGCTACTTATTCTTCTTATAAGTAGATAAGCTAGTGAGTATGCCGCATTTTCTATTATAAATTCGATAAATTTATTATTTATTTGGGAGTCAGGATATCCAAAAAGTATATTTTCGGCTACTCTCTCATAGTCTATATAATTTCCAAGATAATCATTATTAAAAGCATTATTTTTAGATTTAGTATACAAAAAGAATTTCGCTATTAGAATATTGTATAATTCCTTATCAATAGTTAAAATTCCGTATAATATCTTTTCTAGTTTCTTTTTATCTATTTCTAGTAAAATCCCATTGGTTCTAAAAATTGGGTATCCGAAACCTCTCAACTTGTTTTGGTCTTCATAGAAAATTACTGGAGGCGATAAGTAAGAGGAGAATAATTTAAATTTAATTCTATATCCATAAAGATATCTTAGGACATTAACATTTGATATTGAGTAAATTTCATATAATGGATCAGATGTGGATTTCGATGGAAATAATTTTTTACCATTTTTATTGTTTATTTGGTCAAAATACACCTTAGTATTTACTAGTGAAATTGACTTAAATAATTTGGTTATATCATCGAAACTGACCATATCTTCTATTTCTCTTCCTCTATCTAATAACTCATTATTTCTAACGATTTTAAAGTTAAGTTCATTAATGAAATTATGTAGATCATCTATATTTAAAATTCCCTTTAATTTATCACATGAAATTCCTATGAATACTATCTTGGAATCTAAAGAAGCACAGACAGGTACTACTGATCTAATTTTAATATCTGGGTCTTTTGCGAAAATTAGTAAATGTTTGAGATGCTTCTTATTTCCAATTTTTGTATATATTAAAAGACTTGGAAAGTAAGTTTTCTCTAGAGTATCTAATTTAAAATCCGGTATGTAATTAAGATCTAAATAATTAACCCTAAATGGCGAATAAATTTCTGCATTTATACTAGTTTTGTTACTGCTTAAGTGTTCTACAATTTTTGGATCTTTATTATCGTAGTCATATGGTCTATACATTATATTTCCAATTTTAATTTCGTAATGTCTCAAATAACTGTTATTAATCCAATTCCTTGGAGGATATAATCTTATTTCACGATTATTAAGATCAATTTTAGCAAAATACATATGCCATAGTGGAATTAATAATGATGTTAATTGGGGTTTAGATAAAACCTTCATAAAAAGTGGCCTTAATGAAGTATACAATCCTCTTAGTGGGTCAGAAATTGTATGTGCAGAGTTTAAACTATTTACTTTTCCTATATTAGGAGATATTATATTGTAAGTCACCTTATAATCACTATTTATGCTTCCAATTATAGGTACTATACTTTTGTCATTCAATACCTCTCTCATTATGTCGTCTATAAAATTTATTGGTTTTCTATTTCTGCTCATGAATTCTCACCACAAATTTGATTATATTTAGAAACTATGCTATATAAATTAAGGTTATCCGAATTATTTTCTAGGCTCTCTATGTTCTTCTTTATTATAGCTAAACTTTTTTCTAATTCATCTAAATCTGTATTTTCCCTTAAAATCTCATTTATATCCTTTTTATGAATTAATTCTTCAATTTTAGATATTTTAACCTTTAAATTTTCTATTTTCTTCTTGTCTTCTTCTTTTAAATAAAGTTCGTATTGTAGGTCTTCCAAGTCTTTTTCTATCCGCTGCAATAGAAACATGTCTGAATATAGCTCTTTGAGATTTTCTGACTCACTGTCGACGTTCATCATGATGTCAACTATCTTATTTATATTCTTTATAATTTCGCTTATATAATTAGAGCTAGTTATGTTCTCTGCATCTTCAATCGACTTTAGTAAGGTTAAATTCTTAATGAGCTTGTTTATCACATAGTCTATGACTTCAATATTATGTACGCTCTCCTCGTACGTCATTTCAAACATGTTTTTAATTATCAACTCAAGTAATATTTTATTTTTATTTATATAATTAATGATATTGTCGGCTATACTAATTATCCGGCCTCTATCACAAGTTATGTATAACTTGTCAATAAGGCAGTTATATCCGATTATATCGAATACAGTTTTATAAACTACATTTTCCCAGAATTTACGATTCGACGTTGGCAATTTAGAAGGATGTACATTAAATAGTAATGTTTCCATATAATCTCTTACTGCATATATGTAATCTAAATTACCCAGTAATAATACACCTACTGAAGTAAACATCGTATCTTTACTTCTACCCCCTCTACCGATTCTTTGAATAAAGCTTTCAGATTTTCTAGGAGGTTTATATTGTAGTATTATATTTAAGTCTCCAATATCTATTCCTAACTCTAGAGTTGAGGTAGAGATCAAACCCTTAAGTTCCCCATTCTTGAGCTTATTTTCCTTTTCCGTTCTATCCTCTCTTTTAAGTTCTGCATGTTCAAAGTCATATATTTTCTCTATTTTATTATTCATCTTTATTAAAACCCTTTTTGCCTTATTTATAAGAACATTCTTTATTTTATTCTGATTATTTTTTATAAAGTTTAATAAGGTATTTAAATCACTAATTTTATACTTTCTGATGTAAAATCCTATAAGCTTCCTATACAAATAAGAATAACCTAAAATTCCGTCCTTAAGTAAATCATTTAGATTCTTTTTATTTATTCCGTCACAGTATAATTGCCATGATTTTAACATAGTTTTAGAAGGTTTAGCGCAGAAATGATCCAGAACTTCCTTTCTTTTTCTAACGTTAATATTAGTGAATCTATATAATCTTTCTACTTCTTCCTTAGAGTCTGCAAATGCTATGAATTTTTTACCCATAAAGTATGAGAATAATAAAGTATTAACTAAGATTGTTTGTGCCAGTGTTTCTATACCTCTTTGTGGATGAACTACTAAGGATTGCAAGATTAGTAATCTTTTCCCGTGAAGGCAACCTGAATTTCCAGAATTTAATTTGTCAAAATCATAATAAATGAATTTTCCTCCTAATAGATTATAGGTATTTCCTAGAATATATTTTACAAAATTTTCCATATCTTTTTTTCTATCACTCTCGGAAGAAGCAGTAGATATCGTAGCAGATGAGAATAAAAGTTTCAAATTATTTAATTGCATAAAGTTAATATTGCTTATATTTCCATTATTTTTAACAATTAAATATCTAAGTAATATCCTAAACAATGTTAGCATATTATAAGCTCCTTCCACATCCCTTATTGTGTGAGCTTCATCTATTACTATTCCTTTTAAGCTTTCAGAGATCAGATTTTTATATTCGCAATCGGGTAATATTCTATTTAACATTGAAAAATTGGTTATTAAAATATCTGGAGGGTTCTCAAGTATTTGTTCTCTTATATCAGTGACAAAATCGAACTTATGGCCCTTTTCGCACTCAATAATTCCATTAGAATATTTAAGTAATGAGTTATCTAGTTGCTTACTAGCTTTACAAACTCCGCATTGTATTTGTCTAAAATACCCATCTTTAGCAATTTTATCTATATGAATTGAATCTCCATCTAATATTCCTATTGTGACCTTAAGATCTCCTAAATTATTTGCCTCTAGAAGTTTATTTATATTATATAAGAATTCAATGAATCTCTCTAACTGGTCACGTTCAAGAGCTTTCCTAGGATAAATTATTATGAATTTTACTCCTTTTTCGTTGTTTCGTAGCTTATTCTTAAGAATTGCAGCAATAACGTAAAGCATGTAAATTTCAGTCTTACCTGATCCGGTAGGAGAAGAAATTAACGCTATATTCGCAGCGTCAGTAAATAGATCTTTTAGGTAACTAAATTGATAATTGGATAATCCTTTAGGTTTAAAATGTAATGAGAAAAATGAGTCAGTAAATATTTTCGCCATTTTTTTATCCTGGAAAAAGTTTTCAAGTGTTTGTTGTAAATTACTTCCATCAACTTCATCAAATGATGGTCTACAATATTCTTTAGTAAGTATTGTTGATTCTACAGCTATTACTCTATTAGGTGAAGGAGTGAAGTACTCGTTCTTATACAAGTATTCCACGTGAATAGGTCTAATAGTTTCGTCAGGAAACAATATCACATATCCATTTTTAATTAGTTCAAACAATTCGTTTTCATCAAGTATCTTATTGCATTGTGATGTATTTCCTTTACACAATACTTTATTTATATCTAACAAATAATTATTATTGCTATTTTTTAGACTTTCCAATACTAACTTTTGGTATTTTTCTTCTAGGGAACTCATTGAAAGATATTATGCAAACTAAGTATATAAGCTTTCAGGAACAGAAACGGACAAAAAATGACAGATAAGGTACAACTGTTAATAGAATTGAGCAAAGCTTATATATGATTTACAACATATGACATAATGATACAAAATGGAAAAAGTATTGGAATCTCCAGATATTAAAGGTAAAATAAAAGAGATATTAAGAAAGGCCACAGAAGATGAGCCTAAAAATCCTAATGCAACAGAATGGCTCCTTGTTAGACCTAAATACTTTATCGAAGCGATAGAAAATGGTCCAGGATTATCAATATTTAAGGCTCCGTACGGTCGTGGAAAAACTTACGGGGTAGGATATTTTACATTTCACGAAGGTAAAAGATCGGGTAAATATGATACAATTTATATTAATTTAAGGGAAGTATCCGCAAAATTTTCTGAGGGAGGCATAAAGTTATCTGGTACAGCTATTGATATTCCATTATATGTCTGTGCTGGGGCTTTAGGGCTTAAGTTAGAACAAGGAAGTTATATGTCTAGTTTACCTCTAGATACTATGAAGAAAATATGTGAAAACACTGATAAATACATTAATAATGGGGATTTGAAAGGATTTTTAGAGAACGTTGCTGCAAAATCTCCAAAGAGGCTTATTATAGTAATAGATGAATTTGAGAATGTAGCTCAATATGGTAAAACTGCTACTAGTATTGCAGAGTCTATAAAGAAATTAATGAGCAGCCTAAGGCCAGGAGCACTTGATTTATATCCGTTTAAATTAAATATTGTTTTAGCTATTCAATATCTATATTATCCGTCAGCAGACGTTGTTCAATATTTACAATCTGGCCAGCCAATTCTGGGTAAAATGTATTCAGTAAATTCAGATTATACAATACCTGTAGAGTATCCATTTGACTCATATTATGAGTATATACTAAAATCATTAGAGTTTCTAAAAACTCAAAGGTTAATTGATGATGAAAAACTAAGTAAAATTCGGATAGCCCTTAACGATAAGGATGTAAAGGATCTCATAGAACAGCTAACAAAATTACCGTCCAGAATAGTATTTGAACAATTAAGAGATTTGATAGCTGAAATTTCGGTCTCAGATAATTATGTGGAAACTATTAAGGAACGTGTTAATACGATACTTTCCGGAAACCCTATATATACAATTTATATAAAGCATAAGATTCCCACCGACTTATCGGATTCCATAACTTCTGGCTTAGAATATTTAGCAAAATTTAGATGGGGAGATAATATAGCTGTAGATCCAGTAAAGAGAAGAGGGTATGAAGGTGTAATTGTGTCTGCCACAGGGTTATTTAGAATAATACTATTTAAACAGAATGATGTCAAATATACACAGAGCGAGAAATTTAAGTCCGGATTTATTAAGGCATATGGTAATTTCCTAACAAGATGGTGTACTAAATCTATCACTAGAAAAGAAGATGAATGTAAGGTAATAGTAATACATCCTGAGAATGTTAAGGTAGGCGCGATAATTCAAGAGTTAAGGAACTTACAAACTATTAATTTCGGAGAACAAAGAGGTGGAATAAGAGTATCATTAAGCGTTGATGAGATAAGCTTAGACGATGATGAATTAGCTAGCTTAGTAGGATCTGTAGATAAGACTGGAGGAATAGCGGGAGATAAGACATACTTCCTGAAAAGGGTAGAAGAGATTAAAAATAAGTTATCATAATCAAACTATGGTCCAGAATGACTATGAACATACAAACAAGTATAATAAACGATTCATTAGATTTCTTTACTACGCTTGTAAAACTTGTAACATTTAAGAAGGAGAGTAAAAAATATACTAAGGCTGATGAAGAAACCTCCTATAAGATTATTGATTTAGTTAAGAACGGATTTATAATACCATTAAAAGTTAGAACTTTAACAATTTCTGAGTTTTCAGATGTATTTGATAAGCTTGCGGAAAAAGCTGAAAAATATG
>JAPYVG010000051.1 GCA_028277025.1 Sulfolobaceae archaeon | reverse complement strand
TTCAGAATTATCTTACTGGGATCCTTAACCTTTTCCATCATAGTCTTTAAATTCGAGTAAAGTTCTTCTTCACTCATCTCCCTATAGGTGTTCCATGGTGTAGGGTTAACGTAACCGAACGAGATCATCTCGTAGTCTCCAATGGGTATTATAAAACCCTCTGTCCTCTTCATAACATTACTCTCATCGATTATATCGAAAAGATAAAGGGGGTCGTCATTACCTAAGTTCACGTATATCGAAATATTAGTCCCAGCATACCTCTCTTCCGCGATCTTTATCCACTCCCTAAGCCTCTCTATTATAGCTTGCCTAAACGCCTCATCTAATTTACTCTTGTCATTCACTAATTCCTCATAGCCCTTCTTATCCGTAATAACGTAATAATTTCCCTCGTTTCTTATTCTTTGCGTTATAACTTGTAGCCCTTCCCTTCCTACAACCTCACCGTTAATCTCATACTTTCCTTCTCCTAAGTCTATAATTGGAATTAATGCTTTCCCCGCTAAATCACCGCCTATTATCATTACATCTACTTTAAACATTTTACCCGCGTTAAGGAATTTCTTGAATACCACATCTGATGCGTGGAGATCTGATGTGAAAAGTACTTTTATTTGCTTTCCACCACTAACTCCATCTGGTTGTTTTCTTCTAAATAAGCCCATAATAGTTTTAAAACATGCACAATATATAAATATTGTGTTCCTAGGCGGTATATACTATTTAAATACAAATTGTTCACTTTTAAGCCATAATCTATCATTTTACTTTTCATAAACTTTTATAAAAAAGCACCGTAAGCTTCATTACTGTTTTTCAGAGTACGTTAAAAAATTAAAAATTTTAGAGGGTAAACATTATTCAAATGTCAACCTCTATCCAGCCATTATTATCCCTTATCTGATAGACTTTCAGACCCATCTTCTCTTTCGGAGCATCTGGTGCAACATAAGGCGGTTCTAACATATTACCATTTAAATTAAAAACAGCATGATGGCAAGGACATTTCACAGTTAACTTCTCCTCATCTAAAAAACCTAGAATACACCTAGCGTGACTACACACGGCATCCATAGCGTATAGTTTTCCGTTTATATTTGCTATAAAAATCACTTTATCTTCTATTTTTACAGCGGCACTCTTTGCCTTTTCAAGTGCTTTTGCGGAAATAGTTCTTTTCCAAACCATGAGCATATAAGCGTTTGTAGGTTTAAATCTTTGCTTTTGATAACTTCGGGGCAGAAGTTGTTATTTGACGAAAGGCCTATAACTAGGAGGGAGGGACTTCGATAAGGAAAAAAGATAGAAGTAATAAAAGAGAACATTCACAGACCATTGCTAGTACTAACGGGTGTTAGAAGAATTGCTGACTCTCTCCCCATAATGAGAGAGTGAGAGCTGAATCCTTTTCACGTTGATAGAAATTTTTTGTCCGTTTATAACGAATTTTTGTTGATAAATGATGATCTCTCACGCCGATGTGGGCAAAAGGGTGAGAGGGATTGCAGAGATGTGAGCTCCGTGCAGTTGGAGTCCCATGATCCACCTACAGTAAGTAGGTGGTTGAGGGCTAAGTCCCTACACTCGATCATGAATGAAGATAAAATGAATGAAATGAGAGTGTAGGGACAAACGGTTCCTATCGATTAGGGACTACATCTGGTGGGCAGTCAAGAGGGTTAGAAACCCCATTAAGATTAACTATTGTAATAACTGTCTATTATTCTCATAATCGCAAAAACATTCAATCAACGACGAGAAACCTCTTCATTTTGGGCAGGGAGACCGAAAAGTACTTAGAATGACCTAAGATTGAATCTTGAACTTTCAAAATCACTTCCTTCTCTCCCGGGTAGGGTATTGGGTGGTTGAATAATGAGTGTATTTTATTAGTTAAGCTTTCGTATACTGTTTGAATTTTAGTATAGTTTACGTGAATTGTTTTAGGTATTATGTTTAAAATTCCAACAATTTGAATGTTTTCATCGTTAAATACTCAACTTGGGTTATAATCAATTTCCTCAGTGCTGAAATAAACGTTACTACCGTTTAGGTAAGTTGCGATTACAAGTAGTGATGTGTTAACATTCCTACCTTCAAGGTAGTATGTATGGTGTTAATTGTGTGAATGGGATTTCTATCTCATCACCCATTACACTATTAAAGAATTTAATGCTGTGGGGTAGGTTAATAAATACTGTAATTATAACGTTTGGATTTTGTTCATTATTAACTAAAAACTTTAATAATGAATGATGGGTCGAGGAGTGTTTTAAAGTACTCAACTATACCATTGCTGGTAAGGTAATAACTAATTGTGGTAGGAAGAAATTGTAAATGGCTAAACTGACAGCTGAAATGGTCAAAAAATGATATGATGATAGTGGATAAGAAATTGTTCTTAAAGGAGAATATTCTAGTCAATTTCATATAATAAACTAGTTCAATAGGATTTAAAAAAATAACTAATATAACAGTCTGGTAAAGAGATAATACAAACTTACTGACCCACCGCTTAACTAAAGATACACTTAATTGAGATTGTAAATATTACATTCCTTAAATTTGAAATAATTCCAGCCTATTTCCTTATTAGGCATGAATTTGTCCTAATTAGAATTCTCTTCTTATTTGAAGCAAGTCAAAATCCTTATCGTTAGAATAAATAACATCGATTCCAAGTCTCTTCATTTGATAAAGGATTATTGCGTCATCCCAAAGCTTGTAACTCAGCCCTCGAATTTGTAAAAATTTCAAACCATTAATTATGTCTTCCCAGTTAGTTTCCACAACTCTTATTCCAGATTGCTGAATATAATTCACGAAAATAGGAATTACGTCAGTTCTTTTTCTCCTATTTAAATGGGCTAGAACTTGTGAGATTACCAGAGTTGAAGTGTAAGCATCCTCATTATCAGCAATCTGAAGTAGCTTCTTAGCCCTTTCACCATATAAGGGATCAGCAAAAAGTACGTAAATAAACACATTTGAGTCAATCATTATTTTCAAAGCTTAAAGCCTCTTCTATTTCTTCAATATTAACGCTCTCTTTTCCAGCTATCCCGTAAATATCTTCAACGCTTATCCTCTTAGTATTAATGATAATTCTACCGTTTTCGTCTAATGTAATTTCCACCTCTCTCCCCTCCTTCAGATTTAACTTATCCCTAATCTCCTTTGGTATAACAATCCTTCCTCTCTCATCAATTCTAACAATATATCCCATAAATAATAGTTTATATTCCCATCTTTAAAATTTTGCCATTTATGTTTTGATTTGAATAACATAACAAAGTTTATTTATAAGTGCATACAGAATGAAAAGTATGGCAAGAGATAATAGGGGTTCTGATACAGTAAAATCGTTAAGTTTGAGGAGGAAAAAGTTGGAGAAATATTTTGGCATATTAAGTAAAGAGGAGGCTGAAGAACTGGAGAGGGAAATTAAGGAAATGAGGAAGAGGAGTGATGAAAGTATTAATAGAAAGCTCAGCAATTATTGATTATTTAAAGGGGAATGAAAAAGTAAAGGAAGTTATTTTAAACTCAGAGGACTCTTTAGCTAATAGAAAATTTTTATCTCAGCGACCTCTCATTTAGGACATAATGCCATCATCATTAAGAAACTTTTTAAATTCAAACCACTACTTGTATACATTTTTCAAAATCACTTCTAATTAACATATGAATAACTGAAAATTTTTTGAAACAGAGTTTGCTAGGTTTTTATGCTAGTTTGTAAACAATTTTAACTCATGATTAAAGTTAAAACAGTTAATTCCCCAGCTTTTCTTGAATACACCACTGAAGTATATAAACCAATAATCAATGACTTAGAGGAAAATCAAAATATCTTCTTCAAATACGTACAGTTGATTAACGAACTAGCTTATAGGGAGGGGTTTACTTTTTACACTGGGAATTATTATAGGAGTATAAAGGTTGATCCAATACCCAGACTTTTACGGAGAGATGAGCTCGAGAAAATAGCCTATGGTTTAAGAAATAGAGCTGATGCGATTAATAAGTTCCTCTACTCGTACTACCACGGTGATAAGATAGTAGTTCCAGAGGAGATAATTAAAACCTCGCCCTACTTTAGACCTGAAATGATCGGTTTTGATCCACCAAAGGGAATTTACGTATATATTTTCGGCGAGGACCTAGTAAAGGTTAAGGGAGTTCCTTTCATACTTGAGGATAATGTTAGAATACCTTCTGGGATGACTTACGCGTTAAAGGCTAATGAACTCACGAATAGAGTATTAGGTGACATCTTTTCCCTAAGGGGGAGTGAGGGAAATGGATTAGAATTACTAAAGAAAACTTTATCATATGCCTCAGATACAAGAGACCCTGTGATAGCAATCTTAACTGATGGGACTTTAAACTCCGCATATTTTGAACACAAGTTTTACTCGGACAAATTAGACTTATTATTGGCTGAACCTTCAGACATTATCGTAAAAGACAAGGAAGTAGTGGTGCAAACTTTAGACGGTGAAGTTCATGTGGACGTAATCTACAGAAGAATTGAAGACTTAGATTACTTAACCCCAGGGTTAATGAATGCTTACTTGAGGGGATGGGTTAATATAGTAAATGCACCGGGGACGGGAATAGCTGATGATAAGATGACCTTTTGCTTTATGCCACAAATAATGGAGGAGCTGGGGATAAAAGAAGGGATTAGACAACCTTTCTCATTTCCTATCGGGACCACAATTGATGACATAAACAAACTAAAGAACATGGTCATTAAGAAGAGGGAGGGATATGGGGGTTCGGGGACTTTCGTATTAACAGACTTGCCAGAGGATGAGAGGATTAGAATAATTAACGAAGTTCTAAAGTCCCCAGAGGAATTCATGGCACAAGAAGTGCTAGACTTTGACACTGTAATTTCAGCAATAGGCGATTCATTTTACCAAACTTATGCTGACTTAAGGTTCTTCGTATTCATAAATGAGACTTCCTCATCGATCTTAAGCCGGGTTGCACCAATTGGAAGTAGGGTTACTAATAACTCTTCCGGAGGGCTAGTAAAACCCGTTTGGATAGTGTGATTGAGATGAAGTATAAGGTATTTTATGAGGCGAGGTATGAGTACGAGGACGTTGTGACAAGTAATGATAATACTTTAAAAATAGTGCCTTACGACGGTGATAATCAAATAGTTTTGGAGGAGAAAGTTGAAACAGAGCCTAATGGTTATATGACTAGATACAAGGATTTATTCGGCAATACTGTTTATAGGATAAAAGTCATAGAACCCCACTACTCTTTAATCATAAGGAGTGAAAGCTCTGTTATTGTTAAGAAAAATGAGATGGAGGACTGCGAATTGCCTTGTAACCTTGAGGATAGTATGTTCTTAAGTTCTAGTAAATTAATAGACGTTGAATACTTCAAGCCAATTGCATCAGAGCTTTTGAGATCCTCTTCAACACTTGATGAGCTAGTTAAAAACGTTATAAGTTTCGTTAGAGGAAGGATGAAGTATAAGGAGGGCGTTACTAAAGTAGATACTACTGCTAGGGAGAGCTTCGAACTTGGGATGGGTGTTTGTCAAGATTTTACCCAAATAACCATAGGGATTTTAAGGGCTTCTGGTATACCAGCTAGATACGTAATGGGGTTAGTCGATGAAAATCCAATAAGTACTCATGCATGGGTTGAATTTAAATCCCCTTCAGGTTGGATCCCAGTTGACCCCACTAGGAATAAGTTTTATAATATAAATTATGTCAAGTTTGCATAGGGAGAGACTATTATGATACTCCACCAATAATAGGAACCTATGTAAGTAGAGGGAAAGGCGGACTTAAAAAACTCACAGTTATGGTGAGGAGGATTGATTAAAAGTCTTGCTTATAAAGTATTTTGGGCTGGAAGGTATTTAGAAAGGATTGAGAATATATGTAGGATGTATCTATTGGCAATAGATAAATGCAGTCCAACAGAAGTCCCTTTGTACTTAGGAGTTAATGAGGATATAAGAAAATATTTGGTTAGAAACCTAGAGATGTTAAGGGAAGACTTAAGGGCTTTCAGTGACGAAAAAGTCATGAACGCTGTTGCTACCTTGGAGGGTGCTATATATTCATCAAACAGTGACTTAAAGAGCTATTTTTCTGCAATTTTGCAGTCAGCGCTCTATTTAGGAAGCATAATAGAAGATGAGATAAAGCCCGTACAACAAACTATTATACCTAAAAAGCAAGAGGAGGTTAAAACTCAATAAGAGAGTAAGGGTTTATTTTATTCCCGTTTAATATAACTTCACCACTTCTATTACTATAAGCTATAATTTTCCCAGTCCTAATGACCATAAAGCGTGGTGATAGTGTAGAGAACTGCTCTCTTAAACTCTTAGAGTCAAGGATTACCAAATCTTGTGAGGGCTTATTCATAGTTGATAAATACCACTCTGTTTCTGAGTTCTTAGTTATTAAATTAATCCAATCCTCGGACTCCTTCAAACTGGCTTGCTCCATTAATATCGCTAACCATAAAGCTTGAATAATATCACCATAACCGAAAGGGAAAAAGGGGTTTTGAAAGTCATCATGCCCCAGGGTTACGTTAATCCCTTCCTTTAACAACTGTTTAATCCTAGTTAAACCCCTTCTTTTTGGGTATTTATCAAACCTACCGTTAAGAAATACTGTAGTTAACGGTGAACTAATTACGCTAGCATTCCTTTTCTTTATAAGTCTAATTAACCTTGAAACGTATTCATCATTATCAGAATGAATTGAGGTTAAATGAGAGAGCGAAACGTGGTTATTTTTTAAACCTAACAAATACTCTCAGCAGTTATGGGAATCTTAGGGAGGTAATACCAAGAAGTCGGTATTAGCGAGAAGTTTTTAATTTTAGACGCCTTCCTACTGAAAAGATGCCAAACGAAAAAGGACAAATCGAGTTAGCTAAGGAGAGGTTAGTCAAGGCAGTAAACCAAGTTCTGGGCATAGTGAGGAGGAAGGGGAGGAGCAGGAAGGTCGGGTTGGCACTCGTCTTGATGGTCCTGCTAGGTGGGAGGTCCAGCGTGAGGAATGCTGCTGAGACGTTCGGGTTGGACTACGCAAACCTGCTAGAGGCGTTGGGAGAGCTCCACGACGCGTGGAGGGACTACTTGGAGCTCCTGTCGGGGCTGGTGAAGGGTGAGGTGGTCGTCATCATAGACGACACCGTGGACCACAAGGAGGACTCCAGGGGGAAGGACGTGAGCCCCCACGGGAACTACTGGATCTACTGCCACACCCACAAGAGGTTCGAGAGGGGCGTGCAACTCCTCACGGTCGCCATAGTGGACCTCTCCACGGGCAGGACGTTCATGGTGGGAGCCTTCCCCTACGCCGTGAGGAAGATGTTGGATTTGGGGATTGTCACCGAGTTCAAGACCAAGATCGACTTGGCCAGGGAGATGTTGGACGTGCTCAAGGGGTACTTCCGCGTGTCCAAGGTCGTCTTCGACTCGTGGTACTGGTCAGAGAAGCTCTTGACGGACAACGTGGTGTCTGAGCTCAAGTCTAACCGGAGGCTCCTCAGGGTCGAGTCGGCCCGGGGGGCCCTCGAGGAGGTGGAGGGGCACCTCCGAGTGGGAGACCTACCCCCCGGAGTCTACTACGCCGACCTGACCCTGGGAGACCGAGTGGTTACTGTAAAATTGTTAGTCCGGGAATATAAAGTTGACTCTGGGACACACGTGAAGTACCTCTACACGACCGACCTCTCGCTCAGCGAGGAGGAGATCGAGGAGGCCTGGAGGATGAGGTGGGAGATCGAGAAGCTCCACAGGGACGTCAAGGCCTTGGGACTGGAGGACTCCTCGTTCTGGAGGAGGGAGAGGCTTCAGGGCTACCTCACGATCTTCACCATCATGACTAACGTTGTCAGGGAGCTGGTGGGGGAGCTGAACTTGAGGAGCGTGGAGGCGTTCCTCAGGTTCGTTGAACGTTATTTAGGCGGACCGCCTGGACTGATGAAAATCTTTAAGTTACGTTAAAGTCCCATAACTGCTGTACTCTGCAAATCTGGTAGGCTCATCTCCTTGATCTATATGAGCATCAATACTCTTGTTAAACTTTAAGGATAGCGAAGAAATTAAGAAAATTAAAGATTTTGAATCAGTAGGCTATGCGAATAAAAAGTTGATTATAAGAACAAAAATTATAATTATTTATCAAACCCGTATAAGTAATAAGCATTAGTATAAGAGAACCTCTCCTCCATCTCCCTTATATCCCTTTCATCAAATAGGCCTAGTTGGAGCAGTGTATCCCTTAAAGTTGAAAAAGCCCTTTTAGCTAATTTAGCCCCAAGCCAAGCTATTTCCGGAATATTAAACGCATCTGAACCATACATCACCTTATTCAGAGGTGCAACCTCGTAAATCTCCTTCAGGATGTTAAAAGCGGATAGAGGTGCAAATGGGATCGTTTGGGACACGTCCAAATAAACCGAAGGGAATATATAACTCATCCACGCTGTTTCCCTATGATATGGATAACCAGCGTGAACAAAAACTACCTTCCCTTCATATTTCCTAACCAAATCTGTTAAGTATGATGGTCTTGATAATTCAAACTTTATATCCCTATCGCCAGCCCCAGTATGAATTTGAACCGGCACGCCAAGCTCCTTAGCTATTTCAAGGGTTTTACACAGTAGGAAGTCTCTAAACCCCTTAGCCTTCTTACCGAACCAGTCCTTTTCATCTGATGTGAAGTCCTTCTTTGCTAACTCTTCGTTACAACTCACCTTTAATCCAGTCCTGTAAGCTATAATTGACTTAAAGCCAGCATAACCGCTCTTTATCTTTTCCTTTAGAGTCTCTTCAAAGTATTCCAAAGCTTTATCAAATGGTAAGGAGAAAAGGTTGTCATTTATAATACTCTCTATTCTGAACAAGAGTTTGTACTTAACCGGTATGTCCATCTCTTTCTTACCAAAACCCTCGTCTATCACCATGCAACATATTCCAGCGTCTTGAAAAAGAAACTTAATGTAGTTTATTGGATCGTCTCTAATCATCCTATTCCTCTCCTCTATAAAGTTATCTCCTAACAGCTTCTTCATTTCTTTTGAGAGAAATAGATAGAAAGGCCTTAGCTTGTTCATAGTAACTACATCAGCACTAATTTCACTTTCAAGCCAACTTTCCGCAGAGGCCATTATGAACTCCTTTTCATTTAAAGGCTTTGCAGAAAACCAGTGAGCGTGGTCATCTATTATCATAAGATCACCTATAAAAGACTTTCTTAAACTCCTTTATAAACCTCGTATTCCCAATCGGTTACATAAGATTCGTATTCCTCAACCTCAGCCATCTTAACCTTTATGAACTCCTCAATTATCTGTTTACCTACCCTCTCTATAAGCCTGGTATCTTTCTTTAACTCGTTTAGAGCCTCCCTTAGGTTTCTTGGGATATCTTCTATGTCTTTCTTATAATAAGCGTTTTCGTTAACTGGTGATGGTGGTTTTAACCCCCTTTCAATCCCATCCATCCCGGCCTCAATAAACGCTGCAAGCAAGAGGTAGGGATTAGTTGTAGGATCTGGAACTCTATATTCGATCCTTCTATCGCTTTTAGCCATACCGGGATAAGGTGTAGGTATTCTCAACATTGCAGATTTATTGTTATAACCATAAGTAATCTTCGTTGGGGCCCACGATCCTGGAACTAATCTTTTGTAAGAATTAACTGTTGGGGCTGCAATTGCTGCTAGGGCCTTCGCATGCTCAATTACACCCGCAATGAAATTATAAGCTAAATCACTTAGACCGAGCTCATCATTAGGGTTATAAAATAAGTTTTCCCCACCTTTCCATATACTGAAATTCAAATGCAAACCAGAACCAGCCATTTTGTTAAAAGGTTTAGGCATGAAGTTTACCTCAGCACCATATTTCATAGCGGTTTGTCTTGCAATTTCTTTGAATATTATAACCTCGTCAGCACTCCTTAACGCGTCTTTATGAAGTATATCAAACTCGTATTGCCCGGGCCCATATTCTTTAATTACACGTAATGGGACTATGTTGTTTTGCCTAGTAAGTCTTGCGATTTCCGGGATTATTTGATTCGTATAATACGCTTTGGAATCAAAGCACCTCGCATCATCAAACGGTTTTCTATCCTTTACCAAATAGAATTCAATTTCAAAAGAAGACTTGAAAGAATATTCAGAATATTTCTGTAAAACTTTCTTTAAAGTACTTCTAGGATCGTATTCCCAGGGTTTTCCTCTTTTATATAAGTCGCAAATAACCATTGCAGATGGAGGGAAGATGGCTAACGAGGATAAATCTGGGGTTAAGAAGACGTCTTCTGCCTCAGGCCCAAAAGACCCATAAGGCGATATATAATCCATTGGGGTAAAGCTCATCATAGCCATTGTTAATCCTATCCCAGTCTTTACTAGTTCGTCAACAGTCTCAATATAAGCCCCCTTAGACCTTATCATACCGTCCAGTCCAACCCAAGTAAACCTTAATATGTTAACCCCATTTTTCTCAAGTACCTCTCTCATAATAAAAGATAGTACGTGAATTATTTAAAGATTTAACACTGGAAAAACATCAAGTTAGTTTAATATGATAATTGAACACTTTCAAACCTATCCCGTCAAAAAGTATTTGAAATGATAAGTGAATTGTTTAACTATGAAAGTTTTGGGTATAAAGAACTATCCTATTGAGGGGTTAGGTTATATAAAAGATGTCTTAGAAAATGAGGGTTTTGAGGTAAACGAAGTCAGTATGGGAATCTCTTTTTTAGCGTAAAAAATGAGATGAATAAAATACATAAAAAGTCGAAAGAATAAGATTTTTCGTAGAAAAGTTTGTATAAACGAGGGCGGACCTAATTATATGCCCA
>JAPYVG010000050.1 GCA_028277025.1 Sulfolobaceae archaeon | reverse complement strand
GACTTATTTGTTTAAAGCAAGGGTTAAGGCATTACTTTGGGTTATATCCAAATTACCAGAAATTTACAGAAAGAGGAAGAATGAAATTTTCATTAATGAGGAAGAATTAATCAGAAGGGGTTTAATAATAAAACACCAGTTAAAAATATAAAGACACTAATTTCGTGTAGACAAGATTATTCCTTATCTAAACACTCTAGGCTGTCTTATCTTTAAGATAGTTATCTATAACAAGATTTTAATTACTATCATGAAAATCTTATGCATTAATATCACAGCAGTTATGGGACTTTAACGTAACTTAAAGATTTTCATCAGCCCCGACGATCCGCCTAAATAACGTTCAACGAACCTGAGGAACGCCTCCACGCTCCTCAGGTTAAGCTCCCCCACCAGCTCCCTGACAACGTTGGTCATGATGGTGAAGATCGTGAGGTAACCCTGAAGCCTCTCTCTCCTCCAGAACGAGGAGTCCTCCAGTCCCAAGGCCTTCACGTCCCTGTGGAGCTCCTCGATCTCCCACCTCATCCTCCAAGCCTCCTCGATCTCCTCCTCGCTGAGCGAGAGATCGGTCGTGTAAAGATACCTAGCCTGTGTCCCGGAGTCACATTTATATTCTTGGACTAACAATTTTACCGTAACCACTCGGTCTCCCAGGGTCAGGTCGGCGTAGTAGACTCCGGGGGTATCCCACTCGGAGGTGTCCCTCCACCTTCTCGAGGGTCCCCCGGGCCGACTCGACCCTGAGCTTGGTTGGACTTGAGCTCAGACACCACGTTGTCCTTCACGAGCTTCTCTGACCAGTACCACGAGTCGAAGACTACCTTGGACACGCGGAAGTACCCCTTGAGCACGTCTAACATCTCTCTGGCCAAGTCGATCTTGGTCTTGAACTCGTTGACCATCCCCAAGTCCAACATCTTTCTCACGGCGTAGGGGAAGGCTCCCACCATGAACGCCCTGCCCGTGGAGAGGTCCACTATGGCGACCGTGAGGAGCTTGACCTCTCGAACCTCCGGTGGGCGTGGCAGTAGATCCGGTAGTTCCCGTGGGGGCTCACGTCCTTCCCTCTGGAGTACTCCTTGTGGTCTACGGTGTCGTCTATGATGACGGCCACCTCACCCTTCACCAGCCCCGACAGGACCTCTAAGTAGTCTCTCCACGCGTCGTGGAGCTCTCCCAACGCCTCTAGCAGGTTTGCGTAGTCCAACCCGAACGTCTCGGCCGCGTTCTTCACGCTGGCCCTACCACCTAGCAGGGTCATGAGGACTAGTGCCAACTCGACCTTCCTGCTCCTCCCGTTCCTCCTCACTATACCCAGGACTTGGTTGACTGCCTTGACCAGCCTCTCCTTAGCATACTCTACCTGTCCCTTTCGGTTTGACATTTTCATCTTTTCAGTGGGACGACGTCTAAAATTAAAAACTTCTCGCTAATACCGACTTCTTGGTATTACCTCCCTAAGATTCCCATAATTGCTGAAATTTACAATGAAGGAGTTCATAGACTATTTCTTAAAGACAAAAGGTCTCAGAAACAAACTTAATTTACTATTAGTCTTTTCTTCTAAGCCGGTAAAAGTTTACTTTGCAAAAAGGTGGTATTATAGTGACTTAAAGAGAGGAGATAAAGTTCTGTCTCAACTACTAATATATAACGCTTAAATAAAGCTTTTAAATGAAGATTTATGATGAAGTATTTAATTTTCGGAGGCGCAGGGTTCTTAGGTTCTCATTTGGTTGAGTCGTTAGAAGGGGATATAACAGTGGTGGATGACCTGTCTACGGTGAAGTATCTAGAACTACCGCCTAATGTAAAACTGATAAAAGACAGAGTAGAAACTTTTAAAACAAATGAGAAGTTCGACTTTGTTATACACTTAGCAGCAAGACCTTCTCCAGAAGACTATATGCAACACCCAGTAGAAACTGCATTATCAAACTCACTCGGTACTTATAACGCTTTAGAAATAGCTAGGAAAAGTGATGCTATATTTCTTTATTCTTCATCTTCTGAAATTTACGGTCATGCAGAAATAATCCCTACCCCTGAGGACTACTGGGGCAAAGTAAACCCTATAGGAGTTAGAAGCTGTTATGACGAGAGCAAGAGATTTTCCGAAGCCTTAATTATGTCATACTTTAGGGAATACGGGTTAGACGTGAGAATCCAGAGGCCGTTTAACGTTTACGGGCCTAGGCTCAGAGAAGATGGTTCTTATGGGAGGGTAGTATCGAGGTTCATTTATCAGGCACTAAAAGGAGAAGATATAACTATCTTCGGCGATGGTAACCAGACTAGAGCTTTTCTTTATGTTAGTGATTGGACTGAAGCAACTAAGAAAATGCTATTCACACAAGGGCTAAAAGGAGAAGTGTTTAACGTGGGATCAGATAAAGAGGTTAAAATCATTGACCTGGCGAAAATGATAATACGACTTACGAATTCAAACTCTAAAATCAAATTTTTACCGCCTAGAGCAGATGACCCTCCTAGGAGAGCAGCTGACATAACTAGAGCTAAAAAAACCCTAGGATGGGAACCTAAAGTCAACTTAGAGGAAGGACTTAAGAGAACCATAGAATGGTTTAAGGTGAGAACTTGAAGATAGGTATAGTAGGATTAGGAGTAGTAGGATTAGCTACTGGAGTAGTATTAGCTGAACAGGGGCATAAAATTATCGGTGTAGACATAGATCAAAATAAAGTGAAAGGATTAGAGTGCAAAAGGTCTCCTATTTATGAGCCTGGACTGCAAGAGATGTTAGAGAGGTACTTTCTTAACTTTACTTTTACCACAGATTACGGCTTACTTTTCAATACAGATCTCGTTTTCATAACAGTTTCTACTCCAACGATAGACGGAAAAATATATCTGGGTTACGTGTTTGATGTTGCTAAAAGGTTGAGAGATGTATTAAAGAGGAATGATACTATAGTAGTGATAAAAAGTACTGTCGTACCGGGCACTGCTAGGAAAGTTAAAGAGATTGTGAAAAACGACGTAGTTTCAAACCCAGAGTTCTTAAGGGAAGGTAATGCCATACTCGATACCAAAAATCCTGACAGAATTGTGATAGGTAGTGAAAACAAAGAAGCTGGTGACCTGGTGGAGAACTTATGGAAATTTACTAACGCCCCAGTAATAAGGGCAACATGGGAAGAAGCTGAGATGATAAAGTACGCGGCTAACTCTTTTTTGGCTGTTAAGATATCGTTCATAAATGAAGTAGCTAACGTGTGTGAAAAATTAAAGGACTGTGACGTTACGGTTATAGCAAAAGCTATTGGTATGGATAAGAGAATCTCCCCTTATTTCTTAAATGCTGGTATAGGGTGGGGGGGATCTTGTTTCCCTAAGGATACGCAAGCAATAGTATCTTTTGCGAGAGATTTAGGAGAGGAGTTAAAGATAGTCGAAGCTGCAATCAAGGTAAATAATGAGAGAATAAAAAGAGTAGTTTCAATGCTTAAAGGCTTTATTAAGGAGGGCAACGTTTGCGTGTTAGGAGTAGCCTTTAAACCTAACACTGATGATACAAGGGAGAGTGTAGCGTTAAAACTCATCAAGACTCTAAAGTCCGAGGGATATAAAGTGGTAGCTTATGACCCTAAGGCTATAACTAATGAAGCTAAAATGGTAGGACTTGACGAGTGCATAAGAATAGCTGACGTAGTCATAATTGCCACTGAATGGGATGAATTTAAGGGCTTGGAGGAGAAGTTGAGAGGTAAGTTCGTGATCGACGGTAGAAGGATCCTAGACCCTTCCAAAATGGAGAAAGAAAAGTTCAAAGCTATAGGCCTAGGTGAGTGAAGTGATGGCAGTTATCACAGCTGCGGGTCTAGGCACAAGAATGCTACCGTTTACTAAGGAGATCCCTAAGGAGATGTTACCAATTATTTCTAATGGAGAGATAAAGCCAATAATACAAGTTATCTTTGAACAATTATTTTCCCAAGGAATAAGGGATTTCGTCTTTGTAGTAAGTAGGAGTAAAAGAGTGATAGAAGACTACTTTACTCCAGACTACGATTTCGTCGATTATTTGGAATCAGTAGGGAAAGTAAAACAAGCGGAGAGTTTAAAGGGATTTTATCAGCTTCTTGAGCAGAGTAATGTTGCTTTTGTTAATCAGTTTGAGCAAAAAGGATTTGGTCATGCAGTACTAGTAGCTAAGCCTTATGTTAACGGTGATTTTTTAGTAGTTGCTCCTGACACATTAGTAGGAGATTTGAACTTGTCCAAGTTGCGTGTAAACTCTTTTCTAGTTACCGTTGTTAATGATCCAAGGCCCTATGGCGTTGTAGTAGTTAAAGACGGTAAAGTAATAGATGTTGAAGAGAAACCAAAGGTACCTAAGTCTAACTTGATAATTGTACCTTACTATCACTTTGATAAGAGAATTTTCTCAGCACTGGAGAAGGTCAGTTATGAAGGCGAACTTCAGTTGACTGATGGTATTAAACTTTTATTAAATGAGGGAGTTGAATTTAGTGCTGTAGAAGTAAAAGAAGTATATGATTTAGGTAATTTTAACGGATATGTCGAGTATTTGAAAAACTTAAGCAAAAAGATCTGATAGATTTTTTCTTTCTTATAGTTTTATCCATAGTGTCCTTTTTATCCATAAATGCTTTAATTCTTCTTTTACGATTTTTACTCGTGGTTGAGGAAATACCTATAATCGTGGTAAACTATAATGGTATAGAACTGCTTAAGAAGTATTTGGACAGCGTCTTACAAACCCAATACCCATCAAAGGTAGTAGTTGTTGATAATGGGTCAAAAGACGGTAGTGTTGAGTACTTAAAGAAGAAAGGAGTTGAAGTCATTCAATTGAACAAAAACTACGGACCTGCCTACGCTAGAAACGTTGCTATAAAGAAGTTTAAGACTAAGTTTATGGCATTTTTAGATAATGACGTAATGGTGCCTAAAGACTGGTTAGACTCTTTAGTAGAGGTTATTAGCTCAGATGATAAAATAGCAGCAGTACAGAGCCTCTATACTGAATGGCCGTACGGTGACGAACCGAGGGAGATACCTTGGTTTTCTACTGCAGCCGCCCTTACCAGGCGTGACGTATTAGAGAAAGTAGGAGGTTTTGATGAACATTATTTTTTCTACTGGGAGGACGCTGAACTGTCGTGGAGGCTTTATCGGACTGGGTATAGAGTATTAATGGACCCTAAATCAAGGGTCTACCACGAAGCTCACGGTACTTTTAAAAAATTACCATCTCCTTTTACGAGTTACCTTTTAATGAGGAACCAATTAATTCTATTGTTAACATACTATAGCAAGAAGAAAATAATTACTAACTTTCTTCCTATATTCATCATAAGGCTATTTCAATCTTTTTTACCACCTAATAGAACGGCTAAACTTAAAGGTGTGTTATCTGTATTTACGGAACTGGATTACGTGAAATTAAAGAGGAAAGAGCTAGAGAAAATAAGCATTAACTGGGACGACATATTTCTTAATTACGTAGGAAAAGAGCCATTTGGTTACCCAGAATTTAGGTCGTTAATTGAAGCTATAAAGATGAAAGTTTTAAATAAAAAAGATTAAGTGTAATAATATATGATTATTAAGATATTTAAGAGATTAAACAGAAATAATAGATTTATTCAGATAGTAAGATTTTCTCTATAAGAATGTTAAATTGAACAAAATGACGATATCACCTATTAGAGTCCCTATGAGCAATACTGAATCGAATACATAATATATAAGTTTTTAATTGATATTAATGCATAAGATTTTCATGATAGTAATTAAAATCTTGTTATAGATAACTATCTTAAAGATAAGACAGAAGTGAATTAAAAGACTAATTACTGACAAGATATTATAAATATGAGGAAAAAACTATGTCATACTGTAGCTATAAATGAAGGAATAAGTAAAGCTAAAGGAGAATATATCTTAATTTTAAAGGCTGACATACGAAAAGGCAATTAGATTTCAGAAAATACTTGAAACAGTTAGAGGCGTAAAAGCATACTTAGATAAAGTTTATTATACACTAATATTCTTCTTTACAAAACTTAGAAAAAAATTATAGGAAAACTTAAATATAGCTTTCTTGAAAAGGTTCATTTATACATGAATAACACAAAAGAACCTTTGCTAAGTATTATAGTAATAAATTTTGGTGAAGAAGAGCATCTACATAAATTAATATCCTCACTAGAAAAATCGACTTTTAAGGACTTCGAATTACTCTTAGGTGATGTTATTTTAAGTAATTCAAATAATACAAAAATAAAGGGTGCTGTATCCGAGAAATTGATATCAAGTAATATTAATTTCAAACTAATAAGACTTGAGAATAATTACGGTGCACCAGGGAATAGAAATGTACTAGCTTCTTATGCTAAGGGAGAGTACTTATTATTCCTTGATAATGATTCTGAGATATTAGAAGACACCTTAACAAATGTAATGGATTTTATAAAGAAAGAAAACTCTAATTTAGTAGTTCAATTAAAACTAGTTTACCCTAACGGCTTAATAGATAGTTGCGGTGGATTAATTAGCGATCTAGGATATCCAGTAGAGCTGAATAGAAATAGTAAAGCTAATGAGAAGTGCTTTGAAATAAAGGAAATCTTTTACGCTAAGGGTGCAGCTATGCTAGTAAATAGAAGAATCTTTAAAGAGTTAGGCGAGTTTGATAAGGATTATTTTTACGGCTATGGCGATACTGATTTTTCGTTTAGGGCTTTAAAGAGGGGTTATAAGGTAGTTTTTTTCCCTGCTACGGTAATTCATCATGAGCATGGTTCGTTTTCTAAGGATTTGAGAAGTAGGGAAATAAGGCTAACGTATTATCTAGAGAGTAGGAGGCTTTATTTCCTCTTAAAGAACTTCAGCAGGGGGTATTTGTTTAGGAAAATGCCTAAAGTTCTCTTCTACTTCTTCGGTTCAATGCTCATGGACTTAGTTAAGAGGAGGAAGACTTATTTGTTTAAAGCAAGGGTTAAGGCATTACTTTGGGTTATATCCAAATTACCAGAAATTTACAGAAAGAGGAAGAATGAAATTTTCATTAATGAGGAAGAATTAATCAGAAGGGGTTTAATAGTAAAACACAAATCAAAAAGATAAAAACACTAATTTCGTGTAGACAAGATTATTCCTTATCTAAACACTCTAGGTTTTATTTATTTAATTTTATCACACCATAACAACCCTATTTCTTCTTTAGAGGCCCAAGGCACCGATGAAGTTAGTTCGCAGTGAAAGTCACTAGATAATTTGTCTACTAATTTCGTATACTCAATACCGGTAGACTTTGTATGGTGTTCAATAATTAATTTCTCAAACATCTTAACGTGCTCATAGTCATTTAATATTACATCAAACTCACAACCTTCACAGTCCATTTTGAGAAGATATGGCTCAGTAATTTGTTTCATAACCTCAGATAAGGTTACTATAGGAACCTCACATTCTCCATTAGTCCTTAAAGTAGAAAAACCGTCTGAGGCAAACGTTGACGTATTACAAGGCACTTTAATCTTTCCGCTCTTAGAGCCTATAGCAGCATTTATTAAAAATATTTTGCCCTCTAAGTGGTTAAGCTTGACATTCTCTATAGCTCGAGCGTACACGTTAGGTAAAGGCTCAACGCCTACAACTTTCCTAGCTCCTTTTAATGCAAAATAGATTGATGAGTCGCCAACATTAGCACCTATGTCAACAACATCTCTACCATAGACATCTATATTATCGTATGCATGTTCGTCAATTATCTCGAAAACAGAATAGCTAACATACTTGAAAAAGACGCCTTCTTTCTCTACAATGCCATCCTTATACTTCCATCCCCGTTTTGAGGCCTCATATAAAAATTTAAATCCTTCTTTGTAAATATGATCATCAACTTGAAAATCTTGAATTTTAGTTTTTATTATAAGCTTATCACCTTCATTCATTAGCCCTTGTATTTCCTTATCGTAAAACATATTTACAATATCCGAATAAAACCACCTGCTAACGACGAATTCTTTTCCGCTTACTTTAATCTTAATTTTCTCCTTTCCTTTCATATATTCTAACGCTGAAGGTAACCAGTTATCTATAATCTCTCTGCTCTTTAGGAATACCTTGACTTTCCTAGTTAAATACACAACCTTTATTCCTTTTCCTAGTTATTTAAATGTCGCTGTTATGAGTTACCGGAACTTCCCTCGTCTGGTAAGCTTTGATTGATATTCCTTTAAACCGTCTTTTAACCCCTTTCATTACTTCTAAAACATTATTAGGCGAATATAATATTAAGGATAATTGATGAGACTAAAACGTACCATATAGCTTTAGGCTTTGAATACCACTTAAAAGAAAAATAAGTATTAGCCTTAGACTTACCGAAAATTCGTCTCGATAAAGATACTCCTCTATCCCCTCCTTCCTCAATAGGTATGTGGTAAACGTAAAAATATGGGTTAAAGACTAGTTTATATCCAGCATTTTTAATACCCTGCTGAAAGTCGCTCTCCTCTCTAAACCCGTTAGTACTGTCGTAGAACTCATCGTACCTAACGTTTTTTATGGCCTCGCCTTTTATCATGAAGAAAGCTGGGACAAACTCAGCAAGTCTGGGACCGTGCTTAACGTCTAAGAAAATATAACCTAAAGCTTTACTTAATGAGTCCGCAATTGGAAGATTTAAGAAGAAGTCAGGGTCTATTGCCCTATTACCCAGATTAATCACTTTGCCCCCCACTACCCCAATTGACCCATTAAGGAGAATCCTCAAGGTCCCCTTCACGTCACTTTCTGTTGGAATATAGTGGTCGTCGTCTGCACATATCATAAACCTACAGTCATTTTGTAAAGCCATCTCCAATGCGCGATTTTTAGCTGTAGTTGGTCCGCTCCTCTTATCGCTTATCTCATATACAACGCTTCTACCTTTAATTTCCTCTAAAGCCTCTTTATATCCTTCATACTCTTCCCTCTTTGATGAGTCGGCCTTAATAATTAGAGTGTCAACTTCCTCTCTATCTAACCAGCTCTTCAGCGTCTTTTTGAATAATTCCGATCTGTTATACGAAGTTATTAGAACTGCCAGTTTACACATCTCTCTTCAAACCTTCTATTTTCTCATTTAGTCTGTACTCCATTCTCTTTAAATAAAGGGCTAGAACGGATAGGAGGAGGGATATAAGCCCTACGTTAAATAAGCTGAAGCCTATAAACGCTAGGACAAAGTGGAAAATGTGATAAGCTAAGTAGTCTAAAGCTACGTAAGACAGTATAGCAATCCCGGGTAGTAATAATACTGACCCTACTACGAATATGAGGAATACTGGGTTGAACTTAGCTGCGAGCAGAATTGTATCGAAGAGTATTTTGAGACCATGTATTTTCTTCAATTTGCTCTCTCCTTTTCTAGCCCTATAATCGCCAATTATTTCTCCTATCCTCTTTGATTGGGAAGCTAAGTAAGCGCTTATAGCGACTTCGATGGAGAAACCTTTGGCTTCAAAGTTAACTCCTTTAACTTCATTAGTCCTCAAGACATAAAAACCGGAAAGAACGTCTTTCAATCTGATCCCGAAAAGTAAGTTGAACATTTTAGTTATAACCCAGTTACCGAAGCGGTTAAGTAAAGGTATGTTTTTCCTATTCCCTCTCACGACAATTACCTCATCGTAATCCTCCATTATTTTTAACGCCTTGATCACATCGGCAGGATTATAAGTATAGTCTCCGTCAATTACTGCCACATAAGGTGTATCTACGTGTTTTAATCCGGTCATTATGGCCAAAGCTTTTCCCTTCCCTTGTTGGTAGATCACTTTAGCTCCTTTCTCTTTTGCTATTTCTGCAGTCCCGTCAGTTGAGTTTCCGTCTACTACTATTATTTTATTGAATCCTAAGGACTTTATTTCGTCAATTACTAGTCCAATTCCATTCCTCTCGTTAAGCGTGGGTATTAAGAATGTCACTACTTCTTCTAAACCCATTCTGTCAATAATTTTTGAAATAAATTTATAAGCCTTTTTCTTGAGGTTTAAAGGGCTCCAGAATTGCACAAATGTTAATGAAAGCATTACAAAAGGGGTTGGGCTTCATTGAATTTTCATGAATTTGTATCCAATCCTCAGCTCTTGGGCTTCACCAGAGTCACGGGAAAACCCGTTCATATCCCTCCGCCCCTTTAGCGGGATAACCCCGACCCACATCCGCCGAATATCACGGATGTGGGGAAACCCGCACATCTTGAGGTATATGTTTAGAGATGCGTTCAATTGCCTATCTAGAGAGACCTACTAATAGCATCATAATTCTGGTTAACTATAACGTTGCCCGTAGTTTGCCAAATAAGAGCTAGGTGACCAAGAGGCATGGATATGGTTATACTTCTAGACTTTCCGCTTTATTAACACTTCCTCTGTAAGTTTGACATTCTGAAGTTTTTTAATCTCTTCGGGAGATTTTAACTTATGGAGGAGTTAATAGAGAGGGCTGAGGAAAAGGGCATTGACGTCGAGGAGTTAATACTTTCAGCTTTGTCCCGTGTCGACCTTAAAGAGAGCATAAAGTTGATAATTGAGTTGGCTGAGAAGTATATGGCTGAAGCCTTTAAGTATTTAGATAAGGGTGATGCAGTTCAAGCTTCTGAAAAGGCTTATAAAGCAGCAGAAGGGGGGTTAAGGTCCTTTCAGAGAAGTTTAAATTACATGAGCACCAGCAAGCCGTTAAGGAGGGTAGGTGGTATATTTATACGCTCGGTAAGGCTTCAAGTACTTTATCAACCAAGCTAGGTAATTGGGTATTGGACCGGTGGAGTATTGCGTATTTCCTCCACGTGTGGGGCTTTCATGAAGCTAAGTTAACGACTTCTGATATCACCTCATATTTAAATAGAGTTAAGGAAATGTTGGAAGAGGCTAAGAGGGTTTTAAACGAGAAGTAATGGGTTACAAGTATCGAATTC
>JAPYVG010000172.1 GCA_028277025.1 Sulfolobaceae archaeon | reverse complement strand
ACATAAATAATATAATTAATATAAGTAATAACATCATAAATTACATAAATGAAAATAAAGAATTAATCAAATCAATAATTAAAAGCAGCATGCTTGAAATGATGTACGAGGAGAGTGTACATAACATTGAAGTCATAGATTATGTAATAGATAAGCTCGTTAAGAATTTAAGTTTACTAAAGTCGATTAAAGATTCAAGTAATATAGATAGCTCTAATAATATAAGCGAAATTATAAAGAATATAAATGAGGTAGTTGACATGGTGAGGAACGTGAGGAACGTCGATAGGGAGTCAAAAGATCTCGAAAAACTATATTCAAACATGTGGTTATTGGAGGGGATAGAAAAAGACTTAGAAAACCTACAAAACGAACTTTATTTAACGGAAGAAGATATGAAAAAAATAAAGTTTTTAAAGGAAATAATATCTAATTTAAAGGAAAGAATATCTGAAATTGAAGAATTAATTCGTAATGAGAATATAAATAAGATTTTAAGAGAAAATATAGATTTAGATGAACTAGAAAAACATTTAGCTCTAATTAAGAAAAATATAGAGAGCCTAGAAAAAAGTGCGGAGAACTATAATTTATATAGTATAGTTTCTAAATATTATCGAATTTGTGGTGAGGGTTTGTGAGGAGACCTGCAAAACGGATAAATTTTGTAGATGACATATTGAGAGAGGTGTTGAACGACAAGAGTATAGTACCTATAATCGGAAACATAAGTAGCGATTACAAAGTGACTTACCGTATAATATCTCCTAACGAAAGAAAAGTTAATGGCATAAAATCTGCACAGGCTATTCCTGATCCAATAAGAGGATTGCATACTTCATTAAGGCCACTTTTTATGAAGGTTTTATCTGAATCGAAGTCTACGTCATTATTACTTCCTCTGTGGCATATGTATTTTGCGGAAATCGATCTTACCAATTTCGAAATTAGATTGCACACTCCGTCTTGTTGGATTGATAACAATAATTCGAGACATTATCAAATTCGAATTAAAAAAATAACGTATAGACCATATGACTACGATAACAAAGATTTTAAAATTGTAGAACATTTTAGCCGTAACAAATCTAGTATAAAAGCAGAAATTTATTCTCCGTCTAGGGTTAATTATTTAGATCTTAATTACTTACCGGATTTTAAATTAGATACATCAAATAAAAAATACTTTCCAAGTCTTTTAATATATACAAAGATGGGAGATAAGAAACTTCTTAAACATTTACTAATTTTCGCAAAAGATCCAGATATTAAAATTGAATCCGCGGTGCCTGTATGTGCCTCTTTAGATTTCAAGGTTATATTTGTAGGAATTTCATGTGATAAGTTAAAGAAAGTTTTAGGTACAGATGATTTAGATGATTTCATAAATGGAACTAACATTAAAATCATTAACAAGGGAAATAATTCTGAGTTATTGGACAAGGGAGAAGGAATACAACGATTTGTCGCTTTCGATGATTTTACTAAATTATTCAAGTCATTTTCTCTAGTAAATACTAAGCTACATTGGGACCAAAAAAACCGTAGAAAACTATTTCCATCCACGTCTAATTCTAAACCGTTGTATGAAATTTACTTCATATCAGATGTTGATGTTATAAGATATCTTTACGGATACAGAATAAGATTTAAAAGCTTTACACCTTATTTATCGCCTCCAGTAATTTTCTACTTAGACCGAAGTAAGTTGAGAGGTTTTGGATACTTAATTTATAGAACTAAGGGAATTTTATTGAGAATAGATAATGACCGACTAAAAAAATTATTATATGGAATTTTAACTGTTGATAATTATTTGTACAATATATTGAAGGCTAAGTTCTTTCTATACACTAAATCTAAAAATAGCACCTTAAACGACGATTATCTTGGAAGTTATATAGACTACCAGAAAGTGAGCGAAAATATACTTTTTGGAAAACCTGATAACGAGAAAGACGATGAGACGTTTGTTGACTTTATAATGGAAAATGCTGCCTACTCCCTGGCTTATTTACTTATAAGAACTATAAGTAATAAGCTAAATACCGATATTAATAACTTTATTTTACATTTAGAAAAAAATAAAAATGAAATAAATATATATATATTAGAAAAATCTAGCGAAGGTTTAGGATTCACAGAAACTATTACTGATACAATATTTGGTAATCCAAATAGTATTACAGATTTTTATGACAATATCCTAAGATCACTTTATAAAGGCGGAATAATCGATACTAATAATGACGAGTGTAAAATAAGATTCTCAAGAACTCAAAGCAATTATAATAAACTGTTGAATATAGCTAGGAACACAAATAATAACATAGATGTAATAGCAAAACGTATAGAGGAAATCTTAAACGACTGGCAAAAAAGATTTAACACAGAATTTCCCTGGGATTTCCTTAGAAATTCTATATTAGATTACATACGCGATGCTGATAAACAATTGTATAATAAGATTATATCAGATCCCGTATTGAAGTCGGGTATAGAAATTGTTTATGGCAAATATTCTCAAGTCTGTTGGGACGGTTGTATGCAATGCATCAGACTACCAGAAGATAATGACTTACTTCCGCCCGACTTTGAGATATTTTTAACATCTAGAAGATTAGGAGCTAGAATTATAGAAGCTTATAAGTCGTATACTTCCAATCCTCCTCCTTCTACAATAAACAGGGATAATTATCGAAATACCATATTAAACTTAATGGACAAAGCGAAGTTAATAATTTTGGTATCCCCATTTTTTGATGGGGAAACGAAAGATATATTCGATAAACTATTAGAGAAGTTTAATAGAAAGGATCAAATGAGAGTGTTAATTTTTACTAGAAAAACTACATACAATGAAAATAAAGATAGATTTGAAAAAATTAAAGAATTTGCAAAAATTTATACCCTAGATAATTTACATTCAAAGTTTTATATATTCGATAATAACATATTGTGGGGTTCTGTAAATTTAACCAGTTCGAGCCTACAAAGAAATATAGAAACATTAACAATTTCTAACTCTCAAGCAACATTATATGATATATTAGGTGATTTCATTAAAAATGTTTTGAAAGAAAAGAAATTAAGTTTTAGTCAACTTTCTCTTTAAATAACACAGTAAATATAAATATTGGTTTATTTTGCGCCGCCTTTCTATATTGGTTTCATCTTTTAAATTAAGTTATAATTTAATGTGAAGAAAAATAGAAACTCGATTCTCATTTACCTTTTTCCTCTTTACTAAGGTCATTGATGAGGCTTCTAGCGCCTAGTGATAATCTTTGATAATCATATCTTTGTGTCAATGTTCAAATAGATGAAATCCAGAAATCTTATCATTTATATCATTTATTTTATTTTTAATCTCAATTAGTGTTGATAATAAATATAACTCATTACTTTCAATGTTAGGCAGTGCGCCTCCGTGTAGTATGATATTTTGCGGGCTACACTGCCCCCTTGAAGTTAGAAAAGCTGCTTAGTAGGTCTAGAATTGAGCAGCTATAGGACCCTGCAAAGTAAAAGCTGCAAGTGTGAAGAGATAGACGGCTGGTTATAATAGTGGTTAAGTGGTGTGACCTGGAGCGGTTTATAATAGTATAAAGGGTTAGAGAAAAGGATCCTGAGCTAATTATAGTTATTCGGAAAAGAAGGTAAAGAAATCAAAACGCTCTATGAGTAGGAAACCTTTTGTGCTTCGCTTCTCCGCTCAGTGTTACGATTAAAATTTCAGTTTTGTATAGGTGCTTCTTACATTTTCTTTCCAGTAAGTGAAATAAAACA
>JAPYVG010000265.1 GCA_028277025.1 Sulfolobaceae archaeon | reverse complement strand
TATTATTTCTATTATTTCTATCTATATTTCTACAAAAGCTACAATTAATAATAAAACCTTACGTGAAATAAGGAAATTATGAAAGTAAAGAGAGTCAGGACATATATACCTGGTCTAGACGAAATCCTTTATGGCGGAATACCAGAAAGGAACATTGTATTGCTCTCTGGGGGCCCTGGGACTGGAAAGTCCATAATGGCGAAGCAGTTCATATATAACGGTCTAACAAAGGGTGAAAATGGTATATACGTTACTTTGGAAGAACATCCCGTTTCAGTCATAAGAAGTTTTCATCACTTTGGTTGGGATATTACCAAGTATGAAAGAGAGGGAAAGTTTGCTGTAGTTGACGCCTTTACGGGCGGTTACGGTGCAACCGCCCAAAAAGAGAAATATGTTGTTAAAAATGGGGATGATGTAAAGGAATTCTCCGAAGTTTTGAGAACTGCAATTAAAGAGACTGGGGCTAACAGAGTCGCTATTGATTCAGTAAGTACATTATACCTTACTAAACCTGCAATGGCAAGAGGAATAGTAATGACGCTAAAGAGGGTAATTTCTGGTCTAGGCTGTACAGCGTTCTTCGTTAGCCAAGTTTCAGTTGGTGAGAGGGGTTTCGGCGGACCAGGTGTAGAACACGCTGTTGACGGTATAATAAGGTTAGACCTAGACGAGTTCGAGGGCAAGATGTATAGGTCGATAATAGTGTGGAAGATGAGGGACACGAAGATCTCAATGGTAAGGCACCCGATGGAAATCACTGATGAAGGTATTGTAATACAATGGGACAAATACTTGAGGATTACGAACTTTAAGGCAGAGATAGAGCCTTTACCGCAGAAGGAAGCTGAGGAGATGAAAAAAGCTGTTGAAGAAGCAAAAACTTATCAGAAAAAGGAAGAAAGTGAAGAGGAGGATAATGAGGAATGAAATGTCTTCGTCATATACATATTATAACCCTTTACTCCTTCCTCGATTTTCCTAATTAAATTACGTTATAACTGACATCTAGCTTCTCCGAACTCCACCCCTAAGAGTTGGTCATTTAAGCGGTTGGGTAACATGCCCTCTTTGTCTATCACAGATATACTCAACAGAGATAAGTAGATGGGAAGACTTAGAGAAGGATACATGATTTTATCTAAACTTTCTCTAAAATATGGGGTGGGGGACTTAATGGGTAAAATCTGATGAAGTGACAGATACTATGATTTTGAAAGAAAAGTGTAGTAAGTTTAAGAAAAAGCTCCTAAGGTTAGTGATACAATTTTGGTATTTGCATGTTAGTAGGAAGGTCATTATGTGTAAAGATACTACTTTCATCAATGAATAATGTAAGGAATAATTATCATTGACACGATCTGATCTATTCGACATACTAACTAACTTCTCCCTCCTCAGTAAGGACTCCTCTTATTTTTCCCAGTTTCTTATTATTCTAACACGCATATATCATTTCTCCTAAAGATTTAACATTTTATAATGATTAATATAAAGTGAGTTTTTATACAAGAAACTAGAGAAACTATTTATGCAAATGGATTCTATAATTACAATTCAGCAAATAACGGCTTTAGTTTACATTCTCGGTATGATGATAATAAATTTTGGGATCTTGGCCTACGTCCTCAGGAAGGAATATGTTAATAAAAAGGCAATATTTTTCATCGTCTCGATAATACTGTACATGGGAGTTGAGAGCATAGCCTTCGGCTACATAGTGTTTTACGGCGGTACGCTGTTCATAGAGCCCTTATTATTGATGATCGCCTCTGTTCCTTTATTACTTTCAGCGACAGTAAAGAGTGAAATTATAAGGGTTAAATCCGATAATTCATCATCTTTACTACTAGCAATCTCGGTAATCTTCGACGAGTTTAGTATGGGATACTTATATTCCTCAGCTTTCGGCCCACGAATATATAACCCGGTCATCGATGCGGTCAGCAACATAGCCTTCGGGATAATGATGTTTGCCGATGGTATATTCTTCCTAGTCTTAAGCAGAGTGAAGGACATCTTCGAGTTATCTTTTGCGACTTTCGCTATTTCCATGGCGTTTTTACCGTCAATATTTATCCAGTTCTCGAAGGAAATAGAATTGGTAGCCTCTCTAATCTCCACGACGATCATGATAATAAACGTGATCACTCTCTACTTAATCGCGATAAGGAGAATAAACCTCAAAGGAGTCTTAGTTAGCCTTTCGTTAGCCGCCTTCGACTTGTTTATGATGATAGGGTTGAGTACTTTTGCCGCTTTAAACGACATGTGGACTATTTCGCTTTCTATCTTGATCTCTATGGTTTGGTACTTCGTTTTGGTGATTAGAGACATCCCGGCAAAGAAAATAGATTATAAATTAAGGTACCCATTCTTACTTCTTGTCCTCATAAACCTAGCCGAAATAACCATGGGTTTTGGTGAAAGTGTTTTAGGCTTTAACATAACTAACTCCCTATTCGTCGCTAAAGCGATGCATACGATGTCTTCTATGGGCAGTTCCATGAA
>JAPYVG010000264.1 GCA_028277025.1 Sulfolobaceae archaeon | reverse complement strand
ATTAATAAGCTCTTCCTCGATCTCAGAGGCGTCAGCGTTAAGAATTTTTGCCAACTTCTGTGCAGCTTCTTTAGCCGACATTTCTCTAAACGGACCTGACCTATAAGCCTCGGAAACTACCTTATATACCTCTTCTACTGTGGAAGTATTATTTGTCTTTCCAAAGGTTTCCGCTATTTTCCTAGCTGCTCTCATATCTTGTTCTTTGTAAAACTCATATGTCCAATCTAAGTGTAACTCCCATAACTTCTCGAATATGTCCTTTATCTTAGTCCCCTTTGTAACCTTTAGAACATCTTCAGCTGGAATTACACCGTCCTTAGTTAACTTTGATCCCTTAATATATCCATCCTTTGTGAAGCTAGCGTCTCTATTTATCACACTCCATAGCCAAGAAGTGAATATTCTATAGGTAGCTAGATCATTCATGAATCTTTGCTTTAATTCATAATCATCTATTGCTGCAGCTAAGTTACCATTAAGCAATTGGAAACCATAATTTGCTGCCATATAGAATGCGTGTTGAACATGCTCCGGTGTAATGTCTCCCTCTGGGATGTCATATAACGAATGCCATAGGTCTTTTCCACCCCATAATTCCTTATTAAATAGTAACTTTTCGGGAGTGTTAATCATTTCCTTAGTTATAACCCAAGGTGTTATTTTTCCTCTTTCATTAATTAGACCAAGTTTTTGGAATAATGCTCTTTCCTCTGGTGTTAGTCCACTATCCACAGTAGGTAATTTGGTTCCCTCTACTTCAATATAGTTAACTGGTGCATCAATTATTTTCTGTAATTCCTCTAGGCTTACCCTTAAAGGTTTACTCCCCGCCTCTACGTAAGCCTCTTCCTTGGTTGCAACCCAACTCTGTCTAAACATATCATAAAGTTTACCCTTTACTTTGCCATTAATTACCTCCTCTAAAGTAACTTTACCTTCAACTTTATCCTCTGCTACAAAAATAAGCCCTATTAGCCTCTCTCTTAACTTATCTAACTTCATTCCCCTTAATGCCTTTAAGTTGTATCTATTTCTCCCGAACGGATCAGTTTGAGGATAAAGCATTACTGCTGCCATACCACCTACTGGAGCTGAATCGGCTTCACCATTCTTTGCCCCAGCCAATAGCATCATAAGTGCGTTATACTTTTGATAAGCCATCATGTTTGGTGAGGTCATGGTAATGTTTTGGGGATCGGGAAGTACTTTCTCTTGTAACCACATCTCAATTAAACTTCCCAAGTAGTCCCATCTACCGTTATTTGATTTAATGAGCCTCTCACGAAATATCCACAGTATTATAGGGAAAAATCTTCCCGCATTAACCTCTTCGTAAAGGAGAGCGATCTTAAGTGTACCTATCTTAAGCCCTAGTTTAGACTCAATTCTTCTCAAGATCTTTTCTATTACCAATGCCTCATCCGGTGTCTGTGTTTTAGGCAGATAGAAATATACCCCAGAGCCTGCGCTCTTTAGGCTATTGTAATTATTTAGGGTATATATGACGGCAGAAACAATTATAGCCGGTACTGGTTTACCATTTAGCGTTATGTCAAAATCCAAGAGGTGCAATCCAGGAAGTCTGTGAAAAATCACAGGCCACTTATCTCTAGGTTTGATTAGGCTATACGTTTTCCCCTTCTCGTAGTAAGGATTTGGAGCCTTACCGGAGAGAAAGAGTTTTACGTTCTTTCTTCCCTCCCATACGTCAGCAGTTGTTTTACCAGAACCAAAGGGAATATACCATGCGGGTGAAGCATCTTCCTCATCTTCCATAACACATGCCACGTCTGAATTTATTTGATTATATGCCCTACTTAGAGGATACCAAGGTCCAGTGATTTCTAATCCCGGGTTATTAAGGGGGTGTGCGTCTTTTGGTATAGGTACATTTTCATTTAACCTCCACCTCAGCTTCGACTGTACTCCTAGGAAATTGTCTATCATCCCTTGAATGATTTCCCTAAAGGTTCTCTTATTTCCATCAGCGTCTACAAAAACTTCGTCGAAGGATGGGAAAGCACCCTTAGAGGTAACGGGATCTTTTGATTCTAACCATTGTCTCCTTTTATTAATAACCCTTCTTATCTCATCCGAGAACTCAACTGCAAGCTCTTCAATGAGTTTTTCGACACTTACAATCCTATCGTTTATGGTCTTTTCTCCGAAGAGGTCACTATACTTTTGATATACCTCTTCAGAGATTTTAAGGCCAAAAGACATTTGATCCCCCAAATTTCAAAAGTTAGAGTATACTATTAAATTTTTCTAAAAAAGTTTCAATTAGACATATGAAGTACTTTGTGGAAGGATTTATCTCCTTTTTAAATGCGCTTCTTAAGTTTTAAAGTAAAAATTGTATCTTGCAATCTGAAGAAAACACTTTTCCTTATCGTTTGGTTTTATGCTAGCTAAATAAATTAAGAGGAAAATGGCTTCCTTGTTATCATAATTATTTATTTGGGATTTGGGCTTCATAGGATTTCATAATATTTAATATCAATCCTCAACCCTTGGGCTT
>JAPYVG010000263.1 GCA_028277025.1 Sulfolobaceae archaeon | reverse complement strand
GACTTAATATAAAAATACCTCATGTGTCAGTTACCACGCCTATAACTACTATCAACATCTCCATGCCTACACTAACTACTACTCAGACTATTAATGCACCAATGCATAAAATAGGTAGTTTGTTAAGAGCTTTTGAGAAGCACTTGTTCTTCTTATTATTAATAGTAGCTCTATTCCTGGTAGTACTGGCTGTTGTCATAATAATATCTGCTAAATATTGAATTTTATGTCATCATCTTCAAGGTAGTTTTTTAAGTAGAAAGTGCTTACACGATTGCAAAACCTTGTCAAATACTGTTTTTTAACGAGGCAAAGCCGAAAGTTTTAATAATTTACTCGGTATAGAGAAGTTATGCTACCGGTAATACTAGAGAAAGTTACCTCTACGGCTTACGTTGATTTAATTCGCCACTATGAGGAAACGTTTAATGAGAAGCCGCCAGTAGAGCAGCAGAACGCTTGGAAAAAATTGCTTGAGCTTTTATCGAAAATAAGTCCTCACCCCGTTATTTTAGAGTACCCAATCTTCACCGAGAGGGCAGACGTGATTTTCGTGGGTAAAGATAAGGCATTAGTTATTGAAGCTAAAGGTTGGAGACGAGTGAGGAAGGTAGGAGATAACGTTGTAGAAGCTGACGGAGAACTTCATGAGGATCCTTGTTACCAACTCAACAATTATGTAAATAAACTCAATTTATTCCATTCATCTAATATAAAATTTGAAGGCGTACTTTTCCTATATAATACCTCAGATTATTCTTCCTCAGAATGTAAGGTTATAAGGGACGTAGACGAGCTCAAGAAGGAGCTTGATAAATTCCCACCTGGGAACCTCAAAGATGCGAGAAAAATTGTTGAAGGTAAATTGGAGCTTAAGGACACTTTTATCCAACTAGTCAGGGAACTTAAGGACGAGAAATTAGAGGACTTGAGCAAGGTCTTATTATCTAAAGGTTACGGTCTGACCGAAGACCAAATGAAGGTAAAGAGCGAAGTTTTTGACGCATTGGAAAATAGTAAACAGGAGAAAAAGAAAGTAAATTTCCTAATAAGGGGAGCTTCGGGTTCTGGGAAGAGCCTACTAGCTGTAACCCTATATTTGGAAGCGTTAAGCAGGGGGTATACGACTATCCTTGCATATAAGAATAATAGGTTAATCAATACTGTAAGGAAAGCTTTGGGGGAGAAACTGTCATCTTTCATCCTGTTTTACTCTACTGGGAGAAAAAACCCAGTCGGAGTTGGAGAGAAGGGTTTTGAAGAATGGTTTGCTGAGAAATTCAGTGGCCGCGGTATCGATTTTATAATATTTGATGAGGCCCAAAGGATGACCGAGAAAGTAATAAAGAACTCTCCCAGAGGTAAAGTTAACGTTTACTTTTATGATGATTCTCAAGTGCTTATAGGGGACGAGGCAGGAACTAGGGATAACTTTTTGAAGTACTTGACTGATGTAAAAGAGTACGAGTTACCTTCTCCAGTTAGAGAACCGAAGCAGTACCTAGATTTCGTGAAAAGGATTTTAGAAGGAGTAAAAGGAAATCCCGGTAATTTTGACTTTAGAATTTTCGACGACATAACGGACATGCTTAACGAGCTGGAAAATAGAAGAAAAGAGGGGTCTAGAAAAATAGCGTTAATATGCTCTTTTACAGAGTCTGAAGGAGATCCCAATGATAAGACAAGCTGGGAGAGCATAAAGAACATAAGGATAGGCTATCCTTTACAGTCGGGCTTTGATTTATATAAAGAGGTAAAATTTAAAGGGGAAGAGTTGAAAATTAAATGGCTAATGGACGAGAGGGTTGAATACCCTAGGTATTGGAACGGTGAGCTAGATCCGTTAAAATACTGCTCTTCGGTTTACGGGGCTCAAGGGTTTGAAGCTGATTATGTTGGAGTCGTATGGGGGAGGGACTTAATATGGAGGAATAACGGTTGGACAGTAAACCCTGATCCAATAACTGATTACGTAGGCGGAAGGTTTTCTTTAAAGACAATCGCTAATAAGGATAAAAAGAAGGCGTTAGCACTCCTCAAGAACAGATATTATATAATGCTTACCAGAGGGTTGAAAGGAGTTTACGTGTTTTTCGAAGATAAGGAGACTGCAAATGCTGTGAAGAATTTGATAGATAACTCGGTCACCTCTCCTCAGTCTTAGGGGTATATTGAATTAGTTTCGTCGTGGTTCGGGTCTTTCTCGTTAATTAGAGCTATTATAATACTGCTATCGATATAATATTTCATTCCCTTAATAAGTCTTCAGAAGTCGGTAGCTCGAAAGGTATCCCTTCTTTTAACCATTTTTCAGTTAGTTCTTTGATTTTTTCCTTCTTCTTTAATTCTTCTTTAGCCTTACTCACTCCGTAAGCAACAATATTAAATGCTTCATTTCTTGACTTAGCGATACCCGTCTCTACCATTTTTTCAGCTATTTCTAGTACTCGTCCTTTACCTTAAGTGTCAGTATCCTCATACCATAATATTACTCAAGAAACAAGATAAATTTTACCCTAGTAAAAAGTGAAGGGAAGGGAATAT
>JAPYVG010000262.1 GCA_028277025.1 Sulfolobaceae archaeon | reverse complement strand
AACAGAGTCACTTCCGTTATCCCTCTGACCCTTTAGTGGGATAACCCCAGCCTACACCCATCACGGATGTGGGGAAAACCCGCATATCTTTTATTTACCGTCACACCTCATAGTGATATATCCACCCATCTGGTGTGATTGCTTTATATTTTCCATCAAAGCAATATAAACTTCACAGTTTATCGGAAACTACTGACAACGGCTATTACAACCAGCTTTCTAACATCTTCTTTCAATTTTGTAACTTCTTTCTCATTTAGGCTAATTTCATGAAATCCCTCAACATGAAGAGTCCATGCATTTCTCCATTGAATGGCAATTTCGGGATATTTACTTCGTAATACTTAGAGGCTTTAAATAAACTTTCAATTTCCCATCTTCCCTTATTTTCGACCTCTTTAATTATTTCTTTTAGGTTATTTTCTATAACCAGAAGCTTTATTGCTTCCTCGGCAGCCTTATAATACTTCTCACAAGCTTGAACAAGGTCACCCTTTGAAAGTAATTCTTCTGCTTCCTCGTAGTATACTTCAGCACTTATAGTTATGCTCGTCTTACGTTGGTTAAGAAAGATTAGTATTTAATCTTTCACCAAAAGAAAAGTGAAGCCTTAAAAATAAACACAATTTTGTTCGAAATCTAAGAAAGTCTAAATCTATAATAAGCTAGATAACAGAATAAATAGTTATATCGATATTTTTGAACAGGATTTGGAAACTGAAAAAATATTTAAAGCTAAAGATATAATTAAAAGAGAACTTATGAAATCAGGCTATGTTACACTATCATCAGTAGTACGAGAATATAATATAACAGAATTGATAGCTAAAAAGGCATTTTACGAGTTACAAAAAGAGAACATAGGAAAAATCTATCATGTAGAGGGAGAAATAGTTTTAAAGAGAGACTAAATAGATCATCTCATTGGTAATATAGTGGGGTATTTATCAGTAGTAGATTAAAATATAGGGGTATGTAAGAATTGCCTAATCTACCAAAAATTCCTAGTGTGTTAGTTATATACATGTATAAATAAATTATTTCAAAATTAATCATTTTGATGAACCAATTTGATTTCTTAAAAGCTCTATCTTCTGTAAAATTTCTTCTTTTGTGCCTATATCATATTTAATTTTTTCCTCTAAACTGCTTATAACACCCTTAGTATCTACAGTATTAATTTTCTTTATCCAAAATAGTGCTTTCTCATAATCATTTGAATGTTGAACAAGTAGATATGCTAACTCTACAAAGGCATACGCACTAGTTTTACTTGTAAGTCTAGTAAATTGCATTTTAGATAAAATGGATATAAGTTCTTCAGTAGAATATCTGTCTTCTTTCTTGGGAGATAAACACTTCAAAAATATTTCGTCATAATCCTTTAGGTCTGGATTAATGCTAGACGGTAGAGTGATTTGCATTTTAAGTTTTTTATCATATACTTCAACTACATCTTGGAAGACCGGCCTACCGGTAAGGATCTCATAAAATACTTCACATACTTGATATACATCCGTTTTTTCGTCAATTGAACCTAAGCGTGTATCTAATTGCTCCGGAGCCGCATAAGTAAAGGTAAATACTTCGTTTGTAGATGTGGTTATATCTGAAAATTTTGCTATTCCACAATCACTAATCTTTACCCTACCGTTATCATCTAGAAGTATGTTAGACGGTTTTATGTCCCCATGAATTATTCCCTTTTCTTGAGCATATTTTAATCCCGAAAGAACATCTAAAATTATCCTAGTAGCTGTATCCTTATCAAAAGTCTTTCCATGAAGTGATCCGTTCATTAGTTCCATTACCATGTAAGGTCTAGGATTTATACCATAATCTATGAGTTTTACTATATTTGGATGATTTAAGTGTATCCATAATGCCAACTCTTTAATGAAATCCTTATCAGGAGCTATAGGAACTTTTATAGCTACATCCAATGAATCTTTTTCCTCCTCGCTTTGTAAACTATAGCGAAACCACCTTCATTTATAGGTTCCAAGGTCTCGTAGTTGGGGATTTGTAATACGCCTTGGTTTTTATAACTGATTGTTGTTCTATTATAGGTAATTTTTCATTTTCGCCTGATTTTTCTTTCAATATCACCATTATCTACCCGTGTTGCTTCGTTACCTTGCATCCTAGGTCCTCTAGGTACTTAAGATTAACTATTTCTCATGGCACTCTCAAGTAAACTACGAATTGCACTATCTTTAGCATAATCTAAGGGAATATGCCCCCTATTGTCGGCAATCCACGGGTCAGCACCACGATCAAGCAAGATCTTAACAATCTCAACATGACCTTTATATGCTGCACCATGCAATGGCGTCCTACCTCTATTATTTTTAGCTTTTGGGTTAGCACCACGGTCAAGCAGCAGTTTGACAATCTCAACATGACCACGAGATGCTGCTATATGCAATGGCGTGTCACCGATATTATTTTTAGCTTTTGGGTTAGCACCACTCTCAAGCAAGATCTTAACAACGTCAATATGACCAAAAAATGCTGCTATATGCAACGGCGTACTACCGTCATAAATTTTAGCTTTTGGGT
>JAPYVG010000047.1 GCA_028277025.1 Sulfolobaceae archaeon | reverse complement strand
AAATATTATTTATTAGCTACAATAGCCCGAAATATATGATATTTTGTTGTAAATTAATTGAGTTAAATTCAATTTATTCTAAGTTTTAGTTTATCTTGCAATAAACGAGATTCCCATACTGAAGTGCAGTAATTCCCCAATTTACTTCCAGTTTGGAAGACCGCGTACGCTTAGGTGGGATTATTTTGCATGGTCAGTTATATATTATCGAGCTAATAGCAGACAGTGAAAGTGCCGCCATAGATATGTACAGAAGTGGAACTATCATGTTTTACGATGGAAAGAGTAAAAACCTCGTGAAAATATTTAAGCCAATTAACCATTATTTTATATTATGAGTGAATCTGGAGTAGTAACGGAATTCTCATCACTCGGCTCTAAGTTAGTAAGTTTAGCTGAAGTGGCAGCCAAATTTTCAGTAATAAGTGACATAGCAATAACTGTAGCCGTTTCGGCAACACAAGCCACATGTTTAACAAATGACATCTATAACCGTATGCAAAACGCATTATCAACAAATATGTCAGATAGACGACAAGCATTAGTGATATACCCCGCAATATCTACAGCAGCTGCATTTACAAGTAGTCCAATTACAGATTTACGAGAACTAGTAAGACACGGCATAATAGTCAAGACTACTGACGACCAAACAAGTAAAGACGTATACTTTTATATCGGCGGTGTATCAAGTGCATGGGTCAGTAACAGACGGGTGCAAAAACTGTTAGTGTTTCAAGGTGGTGCACGTTTTACATTAACAACAGCAGTGTTTAATGAACAAATACAAAATTCGAAATACCCAATAATAGTAGCACCGTTAAAACCAGGTGTATCCACAGGTTATCCAAATTTCGTTAACCCACCAAATACAAGATGCCCGTCAAACCTACTATCACAAGCGTTAAATACATTACAGTCAGCCTCACTAGGATGGGCTACTTTTATACCTAATTACGTAGGCTTTTTAATCGGTGAACTTTCAGAAATCTCCCCATTTTATTATAAATCCACTAAACTATGGTACCTTGACCCACAAATAGAAGCAGCTCTTCAATATATTTCAAACAGACCACCACTATTTTACGAAGGTTTAGCCGTGCTACCCCAATTAGAACAATTCGGTTTAGGTAGTATATACCTCTATACCTTTTATGCTTTTGATTTCACAAACACTAAACCACATTTCGCTGACTTATTTTTACGTAACCCATTCCCGTTACTAAACGGCGCACCAGCTTACACGGATATGTTATGTACTGGTAACTGCAGCGGTTTAGGGTTAGCGGGGTTTGTTGTAGCACCATATGGGTTAGAATTGCCCGCTGAAGGGATATATTCATTTCAAGTTCAATTAATACCGCCACCAAATAACTTTACTTTTCAAGGTATAATGGACTACGCTAGCCAATTAGGTCAGTACACATGGGTAGACCAATTATTACAGTACGTCAGAAAGGCGTTTAAAGTTATATCTATTCTGGTCAGCAATTTCGGTTGGTTAGAACAAGAAGCTGAGAAAGCAGTTTATGCCTTAGAGTGGTTTGGCAGTGAGTTCGAAAAAACGGCTGAGGAAATTGCACAAGACATTGTTAATGAGTTTAGTAAACCAGAACACAGCGAAAGTGAGCATACTGATGAGGCCGGTATGGAAGTCCATAACGCCTACATGTGTGTCAGATTCGGGCTTTGTGAGTAAACCTTAATCATCACAAACACACAAGCCCAATTATTTCTCATATTCTCCATGTCGAGCTAACTCGTATATCAGCCTACTTTTACCCTCATTGCATAGCTCATCGTCTAAGTATACAGCGTAATAATAGTCAAACGTCTCATCAAATGCCTCAATGATTAGGCTCTTCTTCAAAACCTCACAGACCACGACTATTTTATGTCCACAGCTCATTGCATCGCAGTTCATAGTTCACCACCCTCACAAAAGTCCCAGTCTAACTGTAACCTATCACGCGAAACTATAAGCACTCTATCGCAGTCGATGTTAAAGTTTTGTATCTTATATCTCGTATCGTCTTCTGTTATAAGGTAGAAATTATTGCCCTCTCTTCTTATCTCGTACAATCTCCCTTTAACTATAAAACTCACGCCATCTTTAGTGACTGACACATAAGAAAGTACGTTCAAACAAATATACGTTAGCATAAGAAAAAGTCTCATGCCTCCTTAAAAACTCCCTTCATTACGCCCACGACCTTTTCAACACCATACACCGTAAGGTATTCTACCACGACCGCGTAGATATATATCACCCACGCGGGTACTATAGGCACTATAGCGTGTGCAGTAACCGAGACAACAAACGCCATTGCGTCAGCAATTAGCAGCCTAGTTAGTGTTTACCCGTGGCGTAACTTTTCCTTACTTTTAATTACTTTTAATTCCACCACGGGCTAAGGGATCATACACATTCACCCTTAAGTCCTTGGGGCTAGTAGAGGGAAACGCCATTACCCTCCCATCCAGTTTTCCACTCCCCAAACCTCGTGAGCAGTGCCCGTCATCAGTTAGGGAGATCATCAACAAAAACTACTTCGGTAATACTATATAAACACAACTTGTCAAAACGATATTTAGAAGTGATTAAAAAATAACGAGTAGTTACGTAGAAGCGTTACAGTCTGTTCATGTGTGGTCAAATTTTGTTTGTGCAGATTTGGGTTAAAAAGCTTTTTCGGTTAACGTACATATACACGTACGTATATTTATTTCGTCTATACGTTAGTTATTCAGTGAATTTGTACACGTTCTAAATAGTTTTTATTGATGATCTCTCAACTGGTGAAACTCACGAGGATAGTAATGTTTCCCTCGACTAGCCCCATTAGTTAATGTGCATAATCCCCTTAAGCATGAGGAGAAATTAAAAGTTACGCCACGGGCCAAATGCTTTGATATCGGCATCAAGATAAATTTAGAGGCAATCAAAAATAACGGGTAATTGCGTAAAAATGTTACAGTCTTAAAGCTAAGAAATACTCCTACTACCATATTGCTAAATCTAGTGCTATAACACCCACAGCTTTTATAACGTCAGTAATGGAAATTACCCCAACAACTTTGCCCTCTTTATTAATAACAACTAAATGCCTAATCCCTCTTGAGGTCATTAGAGCTAAAGCTTCACTTATATCAGCATTACTGTCAATAGTCACTGGATTAATACTCATTATTTCTGCAACTTTAGATTCCAGAGGTATTCCATCAGCAACAGCGTAAACAATATCCCTCTCAGTTATAATACCTATAGGCGAGAAGTTTTCATTTACTATAACAAGTGAGCCTATACCCTCTCTCTTCATTATTTTAGAAGCCTCTCTAATTGAAATATCTGGTCTTGCCGTTATTACCTTTCTTTTGATTAAATCAGATACTATCATAATTCATCTATTCTCATTCTCATTTTTATTTACTATGTATCTAATCCTATTTCCTTCCCTAACTTCCTTTACATAGCCCAAATTTATAAGCCTTTTAACTCTTCTATATGCCGTCGTCCTAGGTAAGCCGGTAATTTTAGAGATTTTTGCCAGAGTATCAGCACCTTTTTCTATTGCGCTTAACACAACTTTATCTCTTTCATCTAACTGGTTTGCATTACTAACTTCTGCCTCCTTTTCAATAAGAATCTTTTCTTTCTCTTTTCTAATATTCTTTATAAATAAGTAAGCTATGAATGAAGTGACAGCGAGACTAAGTGCTAATAGGATTAAAATTATAACTAGGAAAAAACTATCGCTGGGAGTATTTGACGTAGTTTGAGGACTGACTACTTGTTGAGGAGCTATTACGTAAATTAGGGTCAGATTAGACGTCAAAAAGGTAAGAGTTAGGTAACTTGAATTAAGAGTTGCAGAAATAGGTGGTGGGTATAAATATTTTATCGAAGAGGTATAAGGTAAAATAACCCTTATTGTAGCATTAAAAGGTTCTGAGAACGAGATTACACCCTTTATTGACCCTACATATGTGACTGTGATATTTTTACTCGATAGTACTAACTTTTTACCCTCTAATATAAACGCTGAAGTAGAGTGAATAACTGAAACGTTGGGTATAGGTAAATATATAATGCTTTGATTATACGAATTTATAATTACAGAGCCGTTATAGTAAATTATAATAGATGGTGATGCCGGAGAAATATTTGTTGAAGCATGAATAGATAATAGAAATGGTAGTAAAAACGTTAGTAATATCAATAGTCTCATTATAAAAATGATTGGAAAGCTGGGATAAATTTCTGACTTCCTTTGATTTACCTTATCATAATCAAGATAAATGTGAAAGAGTCTAAAAGCCTCGTAAAACGCTTTTAGAACTGGAGAATAAAAGAGTACTGATAAAGCTTTTATATACTGAAAAAGCCTAATTTTATTGCATATCTATTTGCCTAATAATATCGGTAGTATAAATATTGCAAACATCAGATTAAAAAATACTATTATGGTTATTGCAGCATATAGAATATTGTGTTCTCTAGCGAATTGTATAATACCAAGTAAAACTCTAAGTACTGGAGTTGATATCAGAACCATTAGCCCTAACCATATGAAATCCAATCCTTGGAAATTTGAAAGATTTGATACTACTTTTATCGGAGGAAATGATGAACTATTTATTATAGAATTGGGAGATGATAGTTGAGATACAGTAAAACCATTTGAACCTTGATTTAAGAAGATTAAAATCACACCGACAACTATTAGAACCGCACTTATTATTACACCTATCCTTAACGCATAACCAATAACGTCTTCAAATTCCATAACCTAATCCCCTTAGGATCATCTGAATTCCTAAAAATACCAGAATTAAAGTGAAAACATATCTTATTGTTTTATTGGTCACCCTCACTAAAATCCTGGTACCAATCATCGAACCTATTAGAACACCTATTGCGGTAGCTGCAGCTAAAAAGGGCTGAATATATCCGAATAACCAATAAATAGAACTTCCGGTAGCGGCTGTAACTCCTATCATAAAGTTGCTAGTCGTAGTGCTTACCTTCATGGGCAAGTTCATAGCCCAGTCCATCCCTAACACTTTGAGTGCTCCAGAACCTATCCCTAACAAGCCAGATATGAAGCCGGCAAAAAACATTATAATCTCACCTAACCACCACCTAACACCTATATATTCTACTTCTTTCTGAAGAACTTTATCGTAATATTTACCATAAAGTTGGAACACTCTAGTAGTCCAATCTGGGCTCATAGGTTTAGGCAATTCGAACTTTGATTTGATTAGTTGTACATAAACTTGTGATAATAATACAATACCAAAAATTATATAGATCAAATACTCTAGATGGTGAGAATAAACATACGATAGTGTTAAAGCCCCCACTATGGATCCACTCGTTGTAGCAATTTCTAAACCCATACCTATCCTAACGTTGGTTATTCTATCTTTTACATATGCACTAGCCGCACCACTAGATGTCGCAATAGTTGATATTAAGCTAGCTCCAGAAGCATATACTATGGGTATGTCGAAATACAACGTATAAATCGGTACTAAGAAAGTTGCACCACCTAATCCGGTTAGGGACCCCAAAACACCAGAAAGCGCACTGACAATTACTAACTCAAGAAAAAATAAAATTTCAGCAATCATATAAGTTGCTAAACTCCCATACAATAAAAAATTACTTATTACCATTGCATATATTTTCTTAAACCCATTTGTTATTTTCAAAATTTTTTATCATAGAATAAATAGATATATCTTTTAATTATCAGAGGAACCTAGATATATAATTTGTACGTTTATATCATTCTCATCTAAAGAGCCTTGATAACCAACTACGAATTCTTCGTTTACAATATAAACCCCTTTCTCCAGATGTATTTCTACCGTAGTATTATCAAGAGATAAAATCAGAGTTTTAATATGTTTGCCCGGGTGCTTGATAAACGATATAATAACTAGTAAATAAGTCACATTACTCGTATTAACATCTAGTTTAACTAAAACTAAACCTTCATGATGAACAAGAATTAAAGTAGTTCTATTAAACGATAAAGAACTCTGTATTACATTCTGATTTTTTAATTGAGAATTAACAGTAGTAGATACAGAGGATTGTTGAGTAATTGAAATTGTATGAGCCAACAAGTAAGCTAGGTAAATGTTAGAAAGTACGGAGATTAATAAAGCAAAGGCCAAAAGCTTAGTATTCATTATTTTTTACTTCTTTTTCAGAGTTTATAAGGATATGAGCAAAATAACTGTAGGAATACCCACAATTATTAGAAAATCATTAACTAAAACATTAGAAGCTTTAATGAATCAAAAAGAGGACGATTTCGACGTTTTAATCACATATAGGGGAAATTTAACCAGAGAAATAGAAGAGTATGAGAAAAAACTCAATATAAAATTTATAAGACAAGAAAGTGGATTTTTTGAGGATGCTTTGGAATTAATTCTAAAAAATGCTAAAGGAAAAATTCTATTAACAACTGATGATGATGCTATACCTAATGAGAATTGGATTAAAGACCACGTTAAATTTCACGATGAAAATAAAAAAGCAGGAATTGTTTCTGGTGAAATTGAGGGAAGAATGTGGATAAATTACCCTAATGAATTAAAGAAAAAATTCGAAGGAACAACATACATGGAAGAATATAACGGAACTTTCAAGGATTACGTTGCATATTTAACCAAGACTGGCCTAAGTATTGACAGAGATGAAAGAAGATACGGGTTAAGCCTTGCTATTGCAGGAGTTAATATGAGTATAAAAAGAGAAGTTTATACCAATTGTAAAGTTATAAAGTACTCATTGCGAGGGAGTTATAATGAAACCCTTTTGGCCCTACAGGCTATTAAAATGGGTTACTCTTCAGTAAAGGCAAAAATAGGATTAGTTTCACATTTGGATACAAATTCCCTCTCGAGACCTAAAGTCTACGATTTTTCTCTGAAATTAGAAAAATTTACGCTTCCTTATGCAGTAAATTTCATCTTTCCGCTAGATATTCAACTTCTGGAAGAGTTCAAAGAAAAAATAGGGGGAGAAGCCAGGATAGGGATAGATTTAGCTGTTAAGGGAATAAAGGAGAGTTTAAAACCTGAAGAATTTAGGAGAGAATTAGGAAGGACGATTGAAGCTTTGTATAGTAAAAGAAGGCATAACAGGAATTGAAGATGAAGAGGAAAAGGAGATAATATACATAAAGGATGGGAAAGTAGAAAAGGCTAAAGAATCTGAGGCAACTTACTGCTTTAAGATAAGCTTTACATTGAAAGGCAATGAAGCTTATTTTAATGAAAAGTTGAGGATTCCGTTACCTTTTTCCATCAAAGAACTCAATTACCTAAGGGTAATGTATATAGCTTTAGGGAAAGTAAAAAATGACGTATATTACTTTAAAAATGCAGAAATTCATATAGAAAAAGAACTGCAGGAGATAAAAATTACAAAAGAAGAAGAGATAAAGTTTACTAGATTTTGTGGAAATTATGGACTTTTGTTTCCTCAGTATTGTATAGGAAACGATGATTTCTCAATCTTTAGTAGAAGGAAAGAAGATGTTAAGGAAGCATTTGAGGAGTTTAAAAAGCTATTAGAGGAAATCCGAAAAAATTTATTAGAGATATCAAATTACATAAACCAGTGAACGGAAGACAGACATTAAATTATTACTCTTATGTTCTAGGGGTAACAATACTTCTAATAATTGTAGCATTAGCACTGGGCCCATTAGCACCCATTGACGAACCTACTCAATTCCCTCAATACGATTTAGAAGTTCCCGTATCTTTGTCCTTTTCAGGCTTTATACTCTTAATGTTATTTATAATTTCTACGGTGATTTTCTGGGGTAGTAAAAACTTGTTGTTAAACACTATAATTGATTCTTCAGCTCTTTCCTTCATTATTATAAATTACATAAATTTTTATGTAATATATTCTATATGGAAGCCCACAATGTATTTACTCCCTTTTTTCATTTACATAAAATATGGAAATACACCCCCAGAACTAGTTTTTGATTTTGGACAGGTTGCCTTAATAATTTTTTTCTATAGACTTTATAGAAAAATAAGACCAACTAAGAATGAACAAATTAAATAAAAAGAAGTTAATAGCGTATAGATTATGTTATTATAAATTTATTAAGATTTTCCTTCATAGTAAGAATAGATAATATATTGATTCATAGGGTGTTAAAGAGTTGAAGGTGGAAAAAGATAACTAGAAAGGATCAGTTGAAAAGCTTTACAAATACGAAAGAATTAGTTTTATAATTTGAAATATTGGTCAATTTTTTATACTTATATTTCGTAATCTTCTTTATGCAATGGAAAAATGAAGCAATAAAGCTACTAATAATTATAGTAATTTTAGGCATAATATCTTATTTAATTTCTGTCTTTGTGAAAATTTTGATAAAATATATACCAGAACTTTCGACTTTCCAAAACGATATAACAACAGCATTAGATGTTATTGTCGTAGGGGTTGGTGGGTATTATATTATAAGAATAATCCAACAAGTGTTATCTTACTTTGTCCTTTCTAGAGTTGAAAGAGGACTTGCCGGCATAATAAAATTTACTTTAGATGTAATATTTTACAGCATATTAGTAATTGCGATACTCGCAGTGTTACACGTTAATTTAACCGGCGTAGTAGTGGGAGGCGCTGTTGGAGGTATTATAATAGGTTTAGCAATACAGACTGTAGCACAAAACCTACTTTCTGGACTCTTGATAACCTCGAGTAAAACACTAAAGCCTGGTGATGCGGTGTCAATGATTTCATGGATATGGGGTAGTCCGATAATAGGGGAAGTGACTAAAGTAAGCTTACTATTTACTGAGGTAAAGACGATAAATGGAAATCTTGTCAAAATACCTAACTCAGCATTCTTAGGGAATACGGTATTTCAGAAACTTGAGGCTGAAAATAGTTTAATATACCCGCTACAAGTGACTGTTAACGCAGATGTAGAAGCCAAAAAAGTCATGGAAAAAGTTAAAGAGAAACTAAAAGACTATTTTGATGATAATGTCCCACAAATATTCTTTACAGCAAAAACTGGCGGAACTAATGTCTTCACGGTCATAATACATCTTAGTGAAATTAATAAGTTAAACCAAATATTGGATATAATAAATAAGACCTTTGACGAAGCCTATTGGGAAGCCAAAAAGTAATTACATCCTCTTCGTTACTCGATATGCTACATAACTTACAATCGCTATAATAAATAATATTAGTATTAGTTCACTTATCCTTTCTGCGAAGGTTATAATATAATTTATCTGGTAATAAAATAAGTATCCTAACCAACCTAATGCAAAATCCCATATAAAGTGACCTAGAAAAGTGGGGATAACAAACTTTACTAGCCTCATCTTAGCTATTCCAGCGGGAAAAGAAATTAATGCCCTAATTTCTGGTACAAATCTGAAAAAGAAAACCGCAAGAACTCCGAACCTCGAAAACCAAATTATTAGTTTTTCTAATTTCTTGTCATCAATTAGAAAATATTTCCCATACCTTTTAAGGAAAGGATAACCCAGTTTATAACCTATAAAGAAATCTATTAAGGAACCGGAAAGGCTACCCAGAGTCCCAATTAAGATACCAGTCAAAAAATCTATCTGACCTTGTCTTGAGTAATAGCCCACTAAAGGAATTATTACCTCACTAGGAACAGGAAACCCAATCCCTTCTAATATCATGAGCAAAAAAATGCTTAAGTAACTTAACATTTCACTCTGGCGGAATCTCTTCAAATATTATATTTAAATCTATTCCTCTCTGCTTGTTATAATAGTATGCAATCAAAAACATCAAAATACCAGAACTATAAATTATCCCTAGAGATGCTAAAGTGGGGAAATTGATAGGCAATAAGACTGGATTGCCCCATGTATAAGCCAAAATAAAGGATAGAAATGCAAACACAGCAAAACCTATAATGCTTATTATTGGAATACCGGCAATCTCCTTTTTAACTACTACGGCATTTTTATATATTTCCCTCCTCAGATAAGGCATTAACGCTACCGAAAGGGCAAAAATTGCATAGCCTATTTCAAATATAACAGTAGTATCAACTAAAGCTACTGGGGTGTTAAAAGCATATAATAATACCCCAATCTCCCCTAAGACGCCTACTAGAATAGTGGCTTTCAATGGAGCTTTGAACTTATCATTCACATCAGCCAACCATGAGGGCATTAGGCGATCGAAAGACCAGGCAAATAAGTATCTTACTAACGCCACCACTAACGGTGGGTTGCTGTAAAAGTTGGGAAGCCATAAGGCTATAAACATTATAATGAAAAGCGGAAGGCTGTGGGTTACGATAAAAGCGAAATAAGGTGTGAAATCACCGATGTTAGATAGAGTGTTATATACCGTATCATTAATGCCTTGATTTGAAATATAACTCCATGCAGTAAGGAACTTGTATCCAAAGGCGTTAAAATTGAAATAAACGAAAGCCATGTAATAAATAGCTATTATCACGATGGCTACAATAACAGCGTATAATACATTAATTTTAGGCTTTTTCATTTCACCACTCCAAGACGCGGGTAAATTGTACCATGTATAATAATACCAAACTACTGGCCCGGCTAAAATAGTAGCATATAATGTTGGGTAAAACTGTAAACCATTACTTTCTGCATCATTTATTACTTCTTGGTAAGCATTTGGTATACCAGTATTTCTAGCTAATGCGACAGCAAACTGAGAAGGAGAAATTTGTGCCAGAGCTATAAACATTATGATACTCGTTATAAGAGTTATAATCCCCCCAATTAGTACAAACCTCCACTGAAATCTAGGTATCGTTGCTAAAACAGTTGATATAAGAACTACTACAGTCCCGAGAATTACCTCAGCTTGAACAGTACTTAAATCGCTACCTAAGTTTATAAAATACTGATTATTATAAGCTAGACCGATTCCAGAAAGTAAATACGCAAACCACTGTGCAGCTAAATAGCTGTAATATCCTAACGAAAGACCAAAACCAATAAATAAACCCCAGTAATTTACAAATCCAACCATTGGGTTAATAGCTCTACTATTAAAAACGTAATCACCTCCAGACCTAGGCATAGAAAGCCCGGCTACGTAAAATAAGAAAGCCATTCCAAGTGTTGCGGGTAAAAGAAGTAAAAAAGATAATATCCAATTAGCTCCAGGGGCCGTAAAGAGCCATGATACTATAAGTATTGGTACTCCCCCAGTTACTAATCCAAAGGTTGCAGAAAGTGATGCCCAAGGACTTACTTCTCTTACTAACCCAGAGCTTTCCCTTAAGAATAAGGATTTTTTCTCTTGGGCCATCTCTCTATGAGATGACCCCACTATGAAGCCTAATAAACTTAACTAGGTATTTTAACCTTTAAATAACCTTAATTTTATTCTGTAAAGTTAAAAGATTTTAAAATAAGATGGGGGAATAAAAACAAGAAATAAAAAGAAAGAGGATTGGATTTTTAAAAAGAAATAAAATGCTTAGGGGAGTATTATTAAGATTTTTATGATACAACGAATGTTGCATTAGCCTCTCTAGTTGTCGAGATAGCTGGAGTGTATAACTTCACGTAATATTCGCCCGGCCTTAGACCCCAAATTCATTTTACAAAAATAATTGCATCGTATAATTTTTCTAACCCAGAAAATTTTGTAATTAGAGAAAAAGTTAAGGGAGATGTAGTCTGGTATTACTTTAGGGGAGAAACTCTTGACAACACCAGACTACATCTCCCCTAAAATACGTGTGCAAATCGAGGAAAAATTATTTTCCATCATAAACTTCAAGGGAAGAAGGGCAGAAGAAGTCAAGAAAACAGTTGTAACAGCAGCACTAACAAAAGATTCAGTAGAAAACAAGGCAAAAGAGTTTGGCATATCACCACAAACAGTTAGAAACTACGTCAGTATGGGAATCTCTTTTTTAGCGTAAAAAATGAGATGAATAAAATACATAAAAAGTCGAAAGAATAAGATTTTTCGTAGAAAAGTTTGTATAAACGAGGGCGGACCTAATTATATGCCC
>JAPYVG010000260.1 GCA_028277025.1 Sulfolobaceae archaeon | reverse complement strand
TCAGTAGTCAATATTACATCGTTTACCTTCTCAGCTAAAGATATTAGTGCAGCATCGTAAGTTGTTAAGTTATACTTTAAGCTCAATTCATACATTTTTCTAGTCAATTCCTTTCCGCTTACCACTTTGCACAGATTTATGTAGGACAAACCTCTTTCTAGTATTTCTTCACCCTTATCAACGCTTAACTCATTTCTGACAATCCTTTTTCGTATAACGTTAGGAAATTCGTAAAATATTAAGTCCAAGAAATAGCACTCCTCTGTTTTCTCCACCTCTTTTCTTACAAAATTACTCCATTTTTCTGGAATATAAAGTGCAAAGAGCGCAGAAGTATCAATGATAGTCATCCCTATCTTCCCTAATTAATTCTGCAGAAGAAGAATAATAACCGTGAATTTTTAAAAGCTCTTCCCTTATTCTATCTGCCTCTTTTAATTCCCTTTTCAATTTTTCCTTCCTTACAACCTCCTCTAAATACTTCCTAACAAGTTCAGCGTAGTCTATTCCTAATTCCTCCAACTCTTTCTTTAACTTCTCGTCAATTCTTATTGATATAACAGTGCTTACCATATTGTTTTCTTCTTCTGTAAACATTTAAAGTTTACCATTAATAGATGGAGCTTGTTCACTTTCAATCCTTTTTGAGATGCAACATGAGAAGCATAAAGATAGGGAAAATTAGCTTACCCATTAATAAGCAGTTTAACGCTAGTGAGTAAAGCAGGTTTCATTGCGTAAGTAGTGTAAACTATGCTCAATTTTTAAGAAAAAGTTTTTATACAGGAAGCTCACCATCCTGGAAGGCGAGGGCGTTAAGTAATAAACCTTTCGGTCAACCTTCAAGCATAGTATTAGTTAACATTAACACGTGGGTCCTTTCAACTCATATAGGTGGTAGTGAGAAGGTCGGGTAAAGTTTGAGTCCGAGGAGCTGAAGCGATGAGAAGTGCTCAACTTCCATTATGGAGAGAACTCGGTTAAAAAGTCGATCTGAGGGTCACGGCATTTTCTTCAGCCACATCTTTGCAGAGTACTTTAACCCCAACCTACTTGGCAAATCATTAGGTAAAGAGTATTTCCCCTTACTAGTCTTAATCACGAAGCCGTAAGCGACCAATGTTTTTAATAGTTCATAAAGCCTTGAATCCCCAATACTCTCTTTATACAAGGAGTTCATGACATCCCTAATCTCACTAAGACTTCCTTTGTTACCCAATCTTGAAAGCGAAAGTATAATTTCGGCATAACGTTTAGGTGAATTAGAGTTACTCAAAAACCTCGTAAACTCTTTAGAAACTTGTTTCGCCGCTTCCTTTACTACAACTCTAATATCAATAGGGTGGGAATGCTTTACAGAATAAGAGTAACTCCTGCCGAAAAGGGCAAGCCATCCTGGGATTCCGTCGAAAAGCCTTACAGCCTCATTAATAACCTTTTCGTTAACTTTAATTCCCTCCTCTTCAAAGCCCCTCCTTAAGAACTCCTTAGACTTAACCTCATCAAACCTCTCAAGTTTTATCCTAAAGAACTTCCTACCGTAGAATGGCTTCTCCTCCTCAACTTGATTTAAAATCTCCTCAGCTACCCCAATAAAACTACCGGAAACTATTATGACCGTGTTTTCACACCACTCGTAAATATCATGAAAGAACGAACCTATATCAAACCCCTTAACCTTCTTAATGTTTTGTACTTCATCTATGAATATTACCAACCCTTTCTTATTATCCCTAGCAATCGAATCCAAGGCTCTAGTGACCTCATTTACGTCTTCAGTCTTAAACTCTCTTAGTTTAACACTAATTTTAATCCAGTTTAATTCTAAAATATCTTCCGGATTTATACCTAATTTATTTGCAATAATTTTTGAAACTTTTCCGGCGAAAGTATATTTCCTTAAAACTTCCGCCGCTCCTTCTAAAAATAGTTTTGAAAACGTTTCCATAGGATAGGACTTTTTACTCCCTAGCCTACCCAAATTGATTGTTAAAGTAACGTAGTCTGGAAGTTCATTAAGCGTTACTTTTACGAGGCTAGTTTTACCTATCCTTCTAATCCCCAGTACCGCTGCAAAGTCCTTATGCGTAATTACGTCTTTTAATTCCTCAATTTCCCTCTCCCTATCAAAGAAATCCTTCTTTTCTGTTTTAGGTCTTGTGTCAAAGAGAATTTTCCGCCACCGGAATAATTCCGGAACCGGAAATTTTAAGCTTTATAAATCTAAGACTGCAACACCTGAGTGTATCCAACAATCTCATTGTCGTAAAAGGTTATACAAGGTTTCGCTACATAATTAATAGAGTAAGCCAATAAAACGCGATCTAAAGAAGGTATTAATGCTGACTTTCTTATATAAAACATATTAGTCAGATCTGTGTAATACAGATCTGACTGGGGTGTAGGCCGTTTTGGGCCTAAAACCCCGTCGGTGAGCTTAACCTCCTCTAATTGGAAGTTGGGTAAAAAGCACGAATAAGGGTAAATTTGGAGGCCCCCAGTTGCGGAAATAGACACCCGGTATACTTGAAGAAGCTAGAAATGCAATAGAATTAACTAAGAAATTAGGAGAGGAATG
>JAPYVG010000261.1 GCA_028277025.1 Sulfolobaceae archaeon | reverse complement strand
ATATTCCTTCAGAAGAAGAGTTTAAGAAATATCAAGCAGTCACTGGAGAAGGTAATGATAGGAGTAGTCTAAGATTACCTGGAGTTCAAGAGGAATTACTCAGAGAACTATACAAGACTGGAAAACCAATAATCTTAGTTTTAATTAATGGTAGGCCCTTAGTTCTTTCATCGATAATTAATTACGTTAAAGCAGTAATTGAAGCATGGTTTCCAGGAGAAGAAGGAGGAAATGCCATAGCTGATGTAATATTTGGAGACTACAATCCAGGTGGACGCTTGCCTATAACGTTCCCAATGGATACTGGGCAAATACCATTATATTATAATAGGAAACCATCTTCCTTTAGACCATACGTTATGCTCCGTTCATCTCCATTATTTACATTTGGATATGGATTAAGTTACACTCAATTTGAATATTCTAACCTTGAAGTAACGCCAAAAGAGATAGGACCTAACAGTAATATTGCCATTTCAATAGATGTTAAAAATGTGGGGAAAATGGAAGGTGATGATGTAGTTCAACTATATGTTTCAAAAACCTTTTCTAGTGTTGCTAGACCAGTTAAGGAATTAAAAGGATTTGCTAAGATTCATCTTAAACCCGGTGAAAAGAGAAGAGTGAAATTCATATTACCCACGGAGGCATTAGCGTTTTATGACAGCTTTATGCGACTAGTAGTAGAGAAAGGTGAATATCAGTTATTAATAGGAAATTCTTCTGAAAACATAATTCTTAGGGATATATTTAGAATAAAAGAAACAAAACCTATTGTAGAAAGAAGAATATTTCTATCGAATGTACAAATTGAATAAATAAATAGAAAAATTTTGGCTTTATTTTTACTTTTATCTTCTTCTTAGGCCTAGTACTATTGTCACTATTATTATAATTATTATTACAACAGCTATTATGGCGTATATTGTGTCAAATGAATCCTAGGGGTATGCAAATCCAGGTCGGAGATACATAGGTGGGTCAAGAAGTTTAGGTTAAAGGGATACCTGTTATAGTTGTGGTAGCTAAAGGTGAAAAGTAACGGCAAAAAGTAAAAATAACCCCGGAATGGGTATACTATAGGAAATACTAGTGAAATGAAAGTTAACCTAATGCATATAACTGATGAAATTAACGTCCCAATACTCATTGCCCATTCGAAAGGTAATGAGGTATTAGATTTCAGATTTTCAATGGAGTTTTACAACCAAATAAAATTTACTGATAAACAAATATTACTATTTGACAAGGGTGGACATATATTTTACGATTATGAAGTTAGGCAGAGATTGTATAAAGAAGTAACTGAGTGGTTAATTAAGAGATTAAAATAAGACTTTCTTTTAACTAACAATTATATCAACTTGTTATCTCCCTTAATATTTTCATTAAGCCATTGAAGGACTCCTTAGTACTTGCCTCTGGGTCATTTGCGGCATTTCTATAATGAGTTTCTAAAGATATTACATATGGCTTACCCTTTAATACTCTTAATTGCCCCTTATAGTCTATCATCCCTTTTCCCACTGGCATCCAAATGAAGTGCCCATCTTTAACCATAGCGTCTTTGATGTGCAAGTGCATGATGTCATCTTTTATTAATTCGTATCCGTCTGGATAAGGCGTTTCCCTAGCGAAAAATGCATTACCAGGATCCCATAATACCCTAACCCATTTTGACTTTATTTTGTCCAAAAACGTTCTAAGTTCTTTACCAGTTCCCACGAGACAACTGTACTCATTCTCTATCACTAATGTTACCCCTTCACTTTCAGCTATATCAATGGCACTGTTAAACCTCTCAACTAGCTTATCAATATAATATTTTAATTCCCCCTCGTACCAAAAGGTGAATATTCTAGTATAGTTTATGTCAATTTTCTTACTTAACTCTATTACCTTCCTCAAGATTTGTAAGTGCTCTTTATAACCCTTCTCGTCATTAATATATATTTTAAAGGTAGGAGAATCTAAATTCGAAATAGTTAACCCATATTTTTCAACAATGTTCCTTATTTCTGAAAATTCGGAGTCTGATACTTGTGTTATATTCTTATTCCATAAATTTCTTACTTCAACGTGAATTGCACCTAGCTCTTTTATCACTTTTACTGCGTGCTCGAAATCGAGAGAGATCTCGTCTGATATGATTCCTACTTTCCTATACATGTAGTATAAGACCTTTTCTGAGCTTAAATTTTTTGACAATAAAAAATTTGGCTAAATGCTTTGTGGGTTACTTCAATTTTTATCTTAGTTAACGTAGAAACTTACGTTTAAATCAACGTCCGATTTTGAATTTAAGAAAATTTAACAAGTTTAACATTTAAAAAATTGAACTAGTCCACAAAGCATTGGCTAAATAAACTCATATATATGCTTTAGATAAGCCTAACATACCTAAATTTATTAAAATAAGGATTAAAGCTTAGGTACATAATACAGTACAATCGTATATTTTTTAACTTGTTACCTATAAATATTAAATAATTAAGCGACTAATTATGAAATGAAGTAAGCAACAAGTGTTAAGAAAGATAATTTCAACCATATTTTCTATTTTAATATTAATGAGCAA
>JAPYVG010000259.1 GCA_028277025.1 Sulfolobaceae archaeon | reverse complement strand
ATTGGAAAGAAATAATGAGGGATATGTACTGGAAAGAAGTCGAGAAAGTCATAAGGAAGGTTAAGGAATTTCAGTCTTTGTGCAAATGCGTTTCCAGCGGGAAAGTTTACGGAGGTATTGATGTGATGAGCGAGAGCCCTCCAAACGTGGACGCCGTAATAACTTCGCCTCCCTATCTCCAGGCCCAAGAGTATATAAGGACGTTCAAGATCGAGTTATATTGGCTGGGCTACGACGATAATAAGATAAAGGAGCTGAGCAGAAAGGAAATCCCCTATAATAAACCCCCTAATGTAGAAATAAGAAGTAAAACTTTCAAGGAGTATCTAGATAAGATTAAGGAATTCGGGAATAAGAGCGTAATTGACATTTATGTTACATACTTTAGGTCGCTAGCGTACTTCTTCGGTAAGGTTAACGCGAGAACCTTGGGAATATTCGTGGGCCCGGTAAAGGTAAGGACGCTTCGAGTACCAATAGACGAAATATTAAAAGAGCATTTGGAATCACTAGGCTGGAAGCACGAAGCGACTTTCATAGATAAAATAGTATCTAGAAGAATAAAGGAAGTGGAAAAGAATCCTGCCACGAAGTTAGAAGATGAACGCACACCGACAGAGCACCTCCTTATTATGAAGAAGGAATAATTTCTTTCATCTCCGGCTTAATTTTAAACGGATTTACAATTCAGATGATAGCAATAATATACTCCTGTATAGGCCCGTTACATATCAAAATCGCTGAAGAAAAATGTGAAGATATAGAGGAAATAAAATCTAAATGGAAATACGCGTGCTTAATTGAAGTGTTTGACGATAAGAGAGAAAAGCTACTTTATACCTCATAATAAGACTATATCGCATAAACAATACTTAAATATTAGTAAGCTCACGACTCACTCGTGAACTTACTAACAGTTAAGAAGTACTTGTTCAAGCGTTCACTTACTAAATTCCAGGAGATCCAGTTAAAGTACATTGACTCTATACTACAAGAGATATTAGCTCCAATTCTTTGTAATTATAAAAATATTGAGGTCATTAAGTCTCAGATAACAGATATAGAAAGTTTCTATTTCGGCTTTAAGCCAAATCCTTCATTAATATCAGAAAAACTAGTTCTTCCGTTGTACATATCAAATAGATTTTTTATAGCTTCGTCGGGCCCTAGGTTTGGCTCAATATATGAAGATCTTATTAAATCTTTTCTAGAGAATTTCGGCTATCAGGTGGATGTGAGAGTAAATATATTTAATTATGCCCTATTCAGGGACTATCATCAAAAAAGCGTTCTAAACAACAAAAAAGTAATAGACTTCATAGCAAGAAAAGGCAATAAACTTTACTTAATAGAGCAAAGAACGAGTGAGCATACTGGGGGAAGAACCGGTCAAGAGTCGCTATTGGATAAATTTAAAGTCTTTCTTGATTGGATAATAGGAAAGTCAACTGATCCATTAATAAATAAAGGCATAAGAGAAATATACTTAGTTATATTTATTTCATATTCCGAAAAGCACGAGATATTGACTGAACAAAACGTGAGCAAAGGTAGAATAAACAGTTTAATTGCATACATAGTAGAAAATCTAGGTGACTATTTTACTCGTCTAGTAAGTAAAGGCTTCAAAACAACGTGTACAGATCTGACATCATGTTTAAAACAATCTAGAAGACTAATATTTTACACAGATCAAATTAAAATTGAGTTTAGAATTATGCTAGGAGAAGAATTCTATGAAGAGATATTAGGAGAAAAATATTCTTCGCTGAAGGATAAGATAATTAAGGAAGAACTGGGAGACGATTTGTGGGTAATATACTCTATTTTACCCTATGAACTAAGAATGTACTATGAGGAAGGGTTTATGTGGTCCAATCGAATATATGAAATGCTGATCTCCCGATATGAGTACATTATTACCAGCGCCTCTACTGAAGATGATATTATAAACAAGTTAGCCAGCAAAATTATCGAAGATTATAAGGATCTAAGATTATTGGAAACAAACGACCTATCGAAACAGTATGAATATCTAAAAACTCTGTGTGCAGCTTCACTAATTCTTTATGCACTAAAATGCCCGAGTAAACTAGTCTTATAAATTGAATAATTATATAAGTCAAAAGATCTGAAATTACTACATCATTTAAGAAAGTATATACAACCATTTCGTTGAATAGACACCTTTTACCTGATGCTATTTATCAGATAAACGATAAAATGAACGACAAACCTTGCCCCCATTGAGGCCGAGAGACCCTCCAACCTCTCCGAAGTCGGCTTTCTAACCGGAATTTCGAGACCCTCATTAAATTCTACGAAGCGAGACTTCAGTTTGTACCTTTTCGCAAGAAGGAAATCCGCCTGGCGCAACTGTTGAGGAAGTAGCGACACTCGCTCCTGAAAGCACAGTATAAAAGGAACCGGAGAGTTTAAAGACGATAATCAAATGACCATCTAAGCTATAGCAAAAGTATTACTTAAGCATCATGTTACGTATTACGTAATGTATTATTTTAACAATGTTTTCTTCACTCTACAAGGAGTGTAGAATACTCAGAAAGATTTTAAAGTATGCTTCTACAGAACTAGAGTC
>JAPYVG010000258.1 GCA_028277025.1 Sulfolobaceae archaeon | reverse complement strand
AACTATCTTGTAGTGTCTTCAGATGATTTAGGGATGATTAGTTACGGATTTAAGTTATCTAGGTGATTACAATGAAGGTTTCTCCACCTCAAGTTTGGAGGAATAAGAAAATAATGTATAAATTGACTGCAAGTAAGTGCGAAGTATGTGGGTATATTAGTTTCCCCTATTCACATTATTGTACAAGATGCGGAAGTAAAAATGTAAAAAAGGTAGAATTAAGCGGTAAGGGCACATTACTTTCGTTTACCGTGAGCTATCAAGCTAGAGACGGATATGAAAAGGGACTTCCTAACATTATAGGGCTAATCAAATTGGATGAGGGTATAGAGATAGTTGCCCCAATAGTTGATGCAGACTTAGAGAAATTAAAGGAGGGAATGAAGGTAGAGGCAACATTAAGACGCGTATATACGGACTCTTATAATGGGTTAATTCAATACGGTCTAAAATTCAGGGTAGCGGAAGAATGAGAATAGACGAGGTTGTAGACAAGTTAGTTAAAGGAGAAATTTCTTTTCATGAAGTGGATAATATTTTAGAAGCTAACGCTGCAATGGTAGCGAGGAGAATAGCATTAGAGAAAATATTAGGGATAAGTCTTCCTTCAATTGGATCGACCATAATAGATTATAGTGAGATAAAGAATAGAAACGCCGAAAATGTTATAGGAGCTGCCCAAATTCCATTAGGCATTGTAGGTCCGTTAAAAGTAAACGGAGATTACGCTAAGGGAAACTTCTACGTCCCTTTAGCAACTACAGAAGGAGCTTTAATAGCAAGTGTGAATAGAGGTGCTAAAGCAGTAACATTAAGTGGCGGCGTAAGAGTTAAGATTTTCAAAGACGAAATGACAAGGGCACCTGTATTTAAATTCGATTCTATAGAGGAAATACCTAAATTCCTTGAATTTATAGAAAAAAATATGGATAAAATATATTCTATAGTTAACTCTACAACTTCTCATGGTAAGCTAAAGTCCATAACCCCATTTGTATTAGGAAATAACGTATGGCTTAGATTCTCATTTGAAACAGGAGATGCTATGGGAATGAATATGGTTACTATTGTAGTTGAAGAAATATGTAAGTTTATTGAGAGTTCGTTCCCCACTACTTGTGTAGCAGTTAGCGGGAATATGTGTAGTGATAAGAAGCAAACTAGTGTAAATAGCCTTTTCGGTAGAGGTAAAACTGTTGTCGCTGAGGCTATTTTAAAAAAAGACATAGTAGAAAACGTGCTTCACTCAGATGTGAGGTTAATACACGACATCAACTTAAGAAAGAATTGGTTGGGCACTGCTAGAGCTGGTTCCCTTGCCCAATTTAACGCCCATTTTGCAAATATAATAGCAGCTATCTTTATCGCTACTGGCCAAGACCTAGCACAACTGGTGGAAAGTAGTTCTGGATATACGTGGACTGAAGTAAGAGGGGAAGACTTATATATATCAGTAACATTACCGTCATTAGAAGTAGGTACAGTAGGCGGAGGTACAAGATTACCGACACAAAGAGAGGCTTTAAGCATTATGGGAGTTTACGGATCTGGGAATCCAGCCGGTAGTAACGCTAAAAAGTTCGCGGAAATTATAGCCGCAACGGTATTAGCTGGAGAATTAAACCTCTTAGCAGCTTTAGCTAATAGAGAACTGGGTAAGGCTCATATAAGATTAGGCAGAGGAAAATTATCCATATAATTTCTAAATTATATAACGTATTCTTATAATTATATATCCCTTATTAGTTCTACTTGTAATTACACTGTCTTTATTAAAGTTTAAATATTATGTAGACACTTTAATCTTATGTCACTTCCTAAGGAACTGGAAAAAATTCTTGAAATCACTAGGGAGCAAAATATATGGAGAAGAACACAAACCTTAAACCTGATAGCCTCAGAAAACGTGATGAGTCCATTAGCTGAAAGCGTTTATATGAGCGATTTTATGTCGAGATATGCTGAAGGTAAACCTTATAAAAGATATTATCAAGGTACCAAATACGTAGACGAAATTGAGACTTTTACTATGGAGTTAATGAACGAGATAACTGAAAGTAAAGAGTGTGATTTAAGGCCTATTAGTGGAACTATAGCTAACGCTGCAGTATTTAGAGTTCTCGCTGAAGCTGGCGAAAAAGCGTTAATAGCTCCAGTACAAGCTGGAGCCCATGTTAGCCATACGAAATTCGGTACATTAGGTGCTTTAGGTATTCAGCATATAGAATTACCATTTGATACAGAAAATATAAATGTAGATATAGATAAATCAATAAAAATGATAGAACAAGTAAAACCAAAGTTTGTAGTTCTGGGGGGCAGCCTTTACCTCTTCCCTCACCCAGCAAAGGAATTAGCTCCTCACGTTCACTCTGTAGGAGCAAAATTAGTTTATGACGCAGCTCACGTTTACGGGTTAATAGTAGGTAAAGTTTGGAGTAATCCCCTTAAAGAGGGGGCTGACGTGATGACAGTATCCACTCATAAGACTTTCCCCGGACCTCAAGGTGGTGCTATTTTCTCTAATAATGAGGAGTTATTTAAGCAAGTTTCAAAAACTATTTTCCCTTGGTTTGTTAGTAATCATCATTTACATCGTTT
>JAPYVG010000257.1 GCA_028277025.1 Sulfolobaceae archaeon | reverse complement strand
GGTGGTATTCTGAAGTTGTTTCTCACGGTTTTCCTAAGGAGAAAGCAAGGGCTTTACGTTTGAATGCTCTTTCAGAGTCTCTTAATTCCCTATCGAGGATTGGTGTTGATTACGTTGTTTTTGAGGATTTATTCTTAGTTAAGAAGAGGAAGTTTACGAGGAGTAAGAGCGGTAATAGGAAGGTTTCGCGTTTTGCTAAGAGGCAAATGTTAATTCACGGTGTTATTAAGGCGTTAAGGTTAGGTTTCAACGTTGTATTAGTTAATCCTAAGGGTACTACAAATTCTGAGGGTCACGATAGGATAATGAGGGAAAAGGGTTTTGATAGGCATATAGCTTCAGCTTACTTAATAGCCTTAAAAGGATTAGGAATGTTAAATGATGCCAAATGATATAAATTTCACGGCTTATCGGAAACTGCTGATGGCGGCAACTGCAAAAACGAATGCTCTACGCGGTTGCTTAACAATTTTTTACAACTCTTAACAGAGTTTAACTCGAACGACAAGATGTTAAATAGAGTCTTAGACAAGTTACAAAATAAAAATTCTAGCTCAGATATTTGTTATATTCTTGATAAAGACATGAAAGATCTTTGTGAGCGAATCGAATCTGACATGAGCTATAATATTTTCGATGACTAGGAAATAATTTATCGTTGTTCTCAGCACAACTTCTTATTTCGTCATCTATTAGATATTAAGCAAAAACTGTGTTTACCCGTGGCGTAACTTTTCCTTATTTCCAATTTTCGTAATTTACACACCTGCTGAGAGATTATACGCGGTCACTCTGGTTGAGGGGAATGGCACTAAGCTTCCGAGAGAAGTCGTCATTTAGGGAGTTCATTAATAACGGACTGTAATTCTAAAAACCGTTAAAATTAAAACATAAAAGTAATCAAAGATAACGTACGTAAATTAGTTAGGTTCTTATTCTATAGAGAATTTTTATCAGCTCCTCTCTGACCTTCACATCATACTCGTTTAATGCAAGTCGCATTACTCCCTCTTCAGTCCATCCAATGTTTGTTAGTGAATGAAATGTAGAGAGAAACCTATTTACATTTATTGGTAACATAATTTCATATTTAACAGTTTATATTAAAAGGTTTAATAGGTTTAAGGAATATTTATCATCTAGTGATATCGTGGTTACTAATCCATAGTAAATTATATCATACTTTATAAAAAGCATTACGCAAAATAGTGCAATTATATATGCAAATCAGCTATTTATTTTACGTTAAATCGTATATTGAACTATTATATCATACTGTTTTTTCATCTACCTTTCCTCCCATGTTTATCGAGACTTTATTACCCTTTAGAATAACTAAACCATTCTTTTCCATCACATGAAGATAATCGGCATGTTTAGCTCCTAGTAAGTCCCTTATTTCCTCAATAGTTGCCTCTCCGCCAGACCTAATTAGAAATTTTATTATATCGTTTTCTAGCTCCTTTTCTTCCTCTTTCTTTATATTTTCCATTCTATGTTTATATTCTTGATATGTCATTTTATCCAATTTTCTGTAAACTCTGATGTGCATTTGATAAATTGTTATTATTCTATAGGCTATATCTAATGCTTCTTGATCTGTTAATCTTATTTTTTTCTCTCCTTCATCATCGCCTACTATAATAAAGAAAGCACCTTCCTTTATTTTGCCTTCCTTCACTGCAGGAGGACTTTCCCCAATTCTTATGTAAATTTTCTTTCCATCTTTTTCATGAGTTTTCCTTACTATTACTGGCATTCTAAATAATATTTACCACTTATTATTTTAAGCTAATTGCCTTTTAACCACTTTCAATTAAATATAAACCCTAGACCCCAAATTCATCACCCCGAAAATAATTCAAGGGAGTTAAAAAGTGGATAAAATAATTTAACTAAATATTCTTGCAAAATAGTAATATTATCTTGCAAGAGCAAGATAGTTAGGAGTAAGCGGAAGTCTTCCTCGCTCGTTGTCCCCTTGAGGAAGTCAGTGTGAAGATCGATAAGTAATTTAAATCGTGGAAATATACATAATGTATGGGACTAATTTACGTTGACGGCATAGTAAAGAACGAGAAAGGAGATAGTGAAAAGGTTAGGTTCTTAATAGATTCCGGTGCTTATTATACTGTGCTAAAAAGGGAAATTTGGGAAAAGTTAGGATTAAAGGAGATTTCTAGGGTATCATTAATTTTAGCAGACGGTACAACTATAGAGAGGGGAGTGTCAGAAGCGATTATTGAACTTCCGCCTTACGGAGAAAGGCATTCCCCTGTTATTTTAGGAGAGAACGAGGATGAAAATTTACTAGGAGTTATTACTCTAGAAATTTTTGGTCTTGTTTTGGATCCCTTAAAGAGGGAAATTAGACAAGGTAGGATTATCATGAAATAAAGACGAGGGAATGAGATTGTGCTAAACCCTCTTCTCTATCTAATAATCCCTCAAGAGAGTGTCCAGAATGCAAATAATTCAATAAATATAATGTGATAGAAAAACAATATTATAACTAGTTGAGAATAGAAGTCAATTATATCTTTCAATATGAGGGAAGATTAATATTTTATTGTAATATAAAATAACTTATAGTTGAGAAAAA
>JAPYVG010000256.1 GCA_028277025.1 Sulfolobaceae archaeon | reverse complement strand
AATTGCTGAATCTTTCCTTAGAAAATATGGAATTATTTAACTTAGCAAGGGAGAAGATAATACGAGACGACGTTTTAGCCATAATATTCTTCGGCAGTAGGGTAATAGGGAAGTACAGAAAAGATTCCGACGTAGACGTGCTAATAGTGGTTGGGAAGGGCGGTAATAAGGACTTTTCTAAGGAGAGACTTTCATTCCTCAAAGAGACTGGAATAAGGCTAGATACGACAGTTTTTGATGAAGAGGAGTTCAAGGAGAACTTAACTTTAGGCACAGTAATGATGGGTGTTAGTATTGCGTATTGCATAGCTTACGACAGAATGGGGGTCAAGGAATTACTGGAGAGGTATAGTGAGGAAGTTAAACCTTACAACGCCATACTAATATTACCTTATGGTAAATTTACAGTAGGTAGGACTATAAGGAAATGTGTGATGGAGTGAGATAGTTATAATAAAAAAATTTTAATATTTAGAGATATATCTTTATCCTAACTCTTTTCTTCTACTTCTTCTATTACTGTTACCTCACTCGAACTCTCCTCTAGAGGCTTTCCCTTAGTCTCTGGAATCCCGAAGTAGGTGAGAACCGCAGCCATTAAGGATACTATACCTAATATGCCTATAGCGACGTTTAACGGTAAATATGGGAATAAGAACGCTGTTAGAAAGGCACCGGTTCGTCCAGCGGCAACTGTAATGGACTGAACAACTCCCCTTACTTTAGTTGGCGCTAATTCAACTCCTAGCATACCGGAAGCACTGATTGACCCTGGTCCTGCCTGCTGGAAGAAGTTCATTAATCCATAGAGCATGAAAGCTCCTATTACTGGAATAGATGACCTTGTTAAGGAGAACAATATTAGACTTGCAAACATACCTAAGAAGCCCACGGTTTGTAAGGGTTTTCTTCCTACTCTATCTATTAAGAGAATAGCTACTATTCCACCTGGGAAAGTAAACACAAACTCTATAAGTAAATTGAAGACAGCCCCGTTCTTAATACCTACTGCAGGCGCTATTTTTGAGGGCCCGAATAAAATTCCAGAATATGCAACTATGTCGAACAAGAACCATAAAACAGCAGCAATGATGAATACTTTATAAAATCTTGCAAAGTAGTCTCTGAAAGTGTTTATATCCTTATACTCACCTTGGATGTTCACATCAGTTCTAGCTAAAGTTTTTACGACTTCCTTGAATGCTTTAGAATCACCCTGAATTCTTAACAAGTACCTCGGTGTCTCTGGCATCTTCCTTCTTAAATATATTACAGCTATAGCTGGTATTGCACCTGCTGCCAAGACCACTCTCCATATTATATTGGGACTTACACCTAAGCTCGTTAATGCCAAGTCTAGTGTAGATGCAGTAACATAACCAAATCCCCACATCATTCCAAAACCTAATGCAATTAACTTACCTCTGTCTTTTGCGTTTGAATGTTCAGCCATTATCATAGGTGATAATACGTAGTCAGCTCCTACTCCTACGCCTAAAAGTCCTCTCACTAAAACTAACTGTAACGGTGATGTTACTACAGCTTGTAATAAAGCTCCTATTGTCATTAAAGTTACATCGATACCGTAAAACTTTTTCCTTCCCTTATTAGCTAAGTAACCGAAAATTAAAGCTCCTATTGCTGCTCCAGCCAAGGCTGAGCCGGTTAGAAGGGAAGTCCATAGTTTGTAGTCTGCGGAACTAGTTGCTACTCCAAAATAAGATAACACAGTTGTTAGAACTAGTCCTATTGAAGACAAGTCGTATCCGTCAGTGAAGACACCCATTCCAGTGGTTATTAGGGATTTTATATGCCATACGTCAAAACTCCTTTGGTCTAGGGGTTTGAATACATCCTTTAAGGTCATATTATGCATTTCTCCCTCTTACTTATAAAAATAATCTAATTATTTTATACAGTACTACATTTTAATATTATAGAGTATATAGTCATATATAAACAATATATCGTTCCTATTAGAGTAGATGTTTTCAGCGTTACGATAAAAAGATTGTAGAAGGGAATAATAACTTGACAAAAGGGAACTTTACTGAGATACTAATAAATAGTGCACAATCACAATACTTCAGGGGAGATATTAAGAAATAATTCCTACACTTACTAATTAAAACTTAATGATAAGCTCCCTAAATGCACAAGGATAAATACCACTCCTTTATACTATGTAGTTTATATGGGTATATTTATGCGATTTAATTACACACTTAAAACCCTAGTTTAATAAAATAAACCATGAACTTGTATGATTTATCAAGAGAAGTAAGATCTGTACTAAAAGAAGATAAAAGAGATATTGGTGGGGTAATACACAAGGATAAATTAGCCTTTGTTCTAGTAGACGGCTTAGGGTGGAATATATCCCAAGGAATAGAAACTAGCGTTGAGCCCATAAAAATACAGTCTATATTCCCTTCTATAACTGTAACTGTATTTGCCACTTTACTAACAGCTAAGAGGCCTGGAGAACATGGTATTTTAGGCTGGAGAATATACAATAGAGAAGAAGGGAGGATTGTTAACCTTATGGAAACCCTCAGAGAGCAAAGTATTGAATTGGACACATTCTTTACAAATACGGATTCTGTCT
>JAPYVG010000046.1 GCA_028277025.1 Sulfolobaceae archaeon | reverse complement strand
ATAAGGTACGTAGTCTATGTTTTTCGTAAGTGCATTAATGTTAATAACTTTTATCTTCTCTTCGGGAAAACCTCGTGATGTTAGGACGTCCTTTACTACCTTGCTTACAGCTAAAATTACTGAGGCAGAAGACACGTTTTTCTTTATCCTTTCCATTTTCTTTATTGCGTAAAATGCCTCAAGCGTTGACGTAAACAAAGATTTGCTTTTCTTACTTCTTATAGCTTTACTCACCTTACTCACGGTTTTGCAATCACAGTCATTACAAGTCATTGAATTAAAGTAACAGGTTGGCCACCAGTACTGTATTGTTATTACGGTCTTAACTCCTCTCTTTTCGGCTAAAGGTACTATACCGTGCCAGGCGTTAGCTATGTGAAGTATTGAACCTTTTTCTGGGTTAATCTCGTTGAGAACCCTCTTTGAGTAAGATGTACTATTGAGCATCGTCTCTTCTCCGAATATCTTACTTTTAGGAGGAGGAGGTAATACGTTAAAGTTGGAGGGAAAAGAAGTGTACATCTCCACGTCTACACCTTTCTCCTTTAGGAACTCGTACATCAGCAAAGTAGTAGCGTAAACTCCTCTCTGTCTCGTCTCTAATAAAATTCTAACCCTCAATTTAATCAAACAATTGGCTGTCACACAGTATTTAAATCATTATAAACCTATCGCCTCTTTAAATCGCTCCCTAAACTCTTCAAACATAAATTTCTTAGCAGTCTTTATTGCACCTAATGAAAGCCTATTAGCCTCAGTTAATTTAGAATCGAAATACACTTAATTAATATAATTTCACAAATAGCATTTATCAATAACTATTCAGATGCTAGCTCCAGATATCTTTTAGATATGGAAATATAATCGTAGTTTTTCACCAACTCCTTTCCGTTACTGCTTATCTTTTCCCATAATTCGTGATTTGATAATAGCATCTCTAATTTCTCAGCGTAATCGTTAGGATTAATTCCTTTAATTCTAAAACCATTGTATCCATCAATTAATGCCTCTTCTGGAATACAATTACTGCCGACCACTGGAGTACCGCTTGCTGAAGCTTCGAGAGTCGTATACGAAAAGCCATCAAACGTGGACGGTAAAATTAAGGCTATAGCTCTTGCATATAGTTCTTTGAGTTCTTCATTATCTACAACTTTAGGGATAATCCAGTCGTATTTAAACTTTTCCTTCCAGTAATGAGCAGCACTGCCTACTATAACTAGGTTCACGTTAAACCCTCTTTCCCTTAAGAGCCTAACAGCCTCAACAGAAACGGGAACGTTTTTCTCACCTCTAGTCCCTACATGAAGGATAAATTCTCTCTTATCTCTAGGGTAGGATTTAAATCCCTCGTTCTTAAAGGGAATTGGTATAACTTCATGACATTTAATGCCCAACTCTGAAGCCATTCTCTTTACCTTCTGCGAAACGCACACGACATAATCTTGTCTGGAATAAAGGAAGCGTAAAACTAACGCGTTTATCTTACTCTTCTTAGCTTCATCTAGACCGTTACCGTGAATTACTGCAATTTTCTTAGCCTTACTTCTAACCCACGCAACTCCGTTCATTATGACCAAATCTGGAGAAAGCTCATTTACTACCTTGCTTCCCTCAAAAAACCAATCAACAACTACTTTTTTTATAGGCTTAGGGACTGAAAAAGCCTTATATTTAGCATCAACACCCCATCTTTCCAAAGGGGAGAAATCCCGTCCAACGTGATGTGTAAGGAAAAATACTTCGTTACCTAATTTTCTCATTCCTTCCCCTAACGTGAAAACGAACCTGCTGATGCCGTCTAGAGCGTCAAGATGCTCTCTTCTCGTTATTATTATTCTCATAATAGGAATATATAATTAGACCACTTTAAGCTTTAAGCCTAGGCGTCACATTAAGTAGTGAGAAGGATTTAAACTCGTGATGACGAAATAATGAGAATTAGTTTCAATAACGGTTTCAAAATAATATTGAGCTTGCTGTTCTCAAGTGCTGATTCGATTTCCTTAATTTCAATAGCAGAGACTGTTTTTGAAAATGCTATCAATATTATGTATTGAGTTATAAAAGTTAGCAGGGAAAGTGGAAGGTTGTAAGGATAAGGGATCTCGAACTCTACGGCAGTAGGTAATATGAGCGAGAATAGCGTTATAATTTCAATCCTAATAAGTGTGAAAATTGATTCCTTCAATTTCAATCCTATTAATTTACTTAACTGTATATCCTCATAGATTGTGGATACAATCGACGAAACCCAACCTGAAAATATCAAGCCCACAACACCGTAGCGTAAGAGGAGAAAATATGTTAGTGGTATAAATACGGAAATATTTATTATATTTTCTACAATCGGAATCTTGTATATTCTTTTTATATAGAAGATAGTATTCCTTCCGTAAAGGGAAAGAAACGAGGTCAAGATCGAGAGTATCAAGGAAAGCTGAAGCAAGTAGGGGGCTAACGAGTACTTCTCCCCATAAAGTAAGTAAACGAGGGGAAACGAAACGGAAAACAGCATCCCTTGCGCTCCCAACGTTATTAGTAAAGCGTATTTGGAATACTTCACAACTGCTTCGGCATACTGTCTTTCGTCAGTTATTCTAGAGAAGGTAGGTAAAGTTATCTGAGCTAGGGGAGTAGTAAAAATGGCCGTAAAGCTAGTTAAGTTGTTGGCGGCAGCATAATTACCTATATCTGAGGCGATTATCAGCCGGGAAAGTAAGATATATTGGACTTCATTCGAAATTAACCCTATTGTGCCCAAAATCGCAAACGGTATATTATAAGAGAAAATGCTCTTTAATGATATATCCCCTTCAGCTTTTATCCCCCTAAAAATGTAGAGCAAATAAGTGATCCCAACTATCCCAGCAACAGCATATCCCGCTAATACACCGAAGATCGCCCCGGCTATCCCGAAGCCTAGAATTATCAATAATGGCGCTAAAATAAACCTCAATAATGCGTGTAAGAAATCTATAAATGAGCTTACGTGAGATTTCCCCAATGCTAGTAACTGATTATAACTAATGTATCTAAATATTGTTTCTAAAAGAATTATTAAGGCTGAAATCCTTAAATAAATAGCTAATTCTGGTCTATTTAGTATTGAACTTGCTATATAATCATTTAGGATTAAGAAGAGCACAGTGAAAACCAAGGATAATGTAAGCATGTAAGATGTAGTAATTTGAAATACCTTTTTCGCCCCTGCTAATTTTCCTTTAGCCATGAATTCCGAAATGTATCTTTGCGCTGCAGTAGTCATTCCTAAATCTATGAGGTATAATAGAAAGTAAGGAATATTAAATGAAAGAGTGTATAAACCGTAATTCGCAGGTCCTAGCAGTCTAGCAATAATGATTGAGTTTAAGCCCAGTAAAACCATTGCCGAGAACGTGCCTACTAAGATGTGGAGGTACGACGTGATAGCGTATTTGGATATATCACCCATTAAGTCGATAACCTTGTATGTATATAAAAATTTAGTACAGTGTATTATGAAGCTTTTTGCTCCTTTTCATACCACTTCCTTGCAACGTATAGTTGAATGTATTTAGGCATAAAGATTGACGATGCTAACAAAATTCCTTTAAGGTTTTTATAATTTAGACTAACATATTTCCGATAATCATTAAAATTAGTTTTATGCAGCCCGTCTTTTGATAATCTAGTTACAGTTATTTTATCACTTAAAGCCTGAGCCAGCAGCGCTTTAACTACGGTAACGCGTATTTCTTCTGATCTACAAGAACTTATAAGTTCTAATAGTAACTTATATTGATTTAGAATAAAAAGTCATTTTCTTCTCTACCCGATCCTAAAAGCTTCTCTCTTTTAAAGCAGTAGAATTGTTGTAACGCCGTATTGTTAAATTAAACTCTTTTCCAATTTGCTTTAGTTTCTCATACGTACCATCAGTTGAATAAGAATCGACAACTACGACAGCAGAAAACTCAGGCTCAAAGAGCTTCCTTGGTGTTTTGTATAGTATTTACTGAATTATAAACAGTACCGTAAATGCATATATTTGTTGACTTATCTGTTTAACTTTTGTATTTAAAAATTTTACTGAGGAGCATCACTGAGTAAATATCGCATATAATGTAGTAAACATGCATAGGTAGGCTAAGGATAATAAATATTAAGGTTTAGGTGAAGAAGCCGTTAGTGGCTGTAAAAACAGGAAGAAGCGTATTACCCTCATTGGTAGTCTCCTTATCAGTTTTAGTAGTTTTGACTATTTACACGCTTACGCTCCTTTCCTATTCCAGATTAATGGGGTTCAAGGACTATTTTGGCCAAATGAGCTTAGACCCTTACGTTTTTCCCCTATTCTCAGCCCTCACAGCCCTTTCCTTCACTTCAATTTACTTAACTAGAAAGAACAAGAGCGTAATCTTCTTAACAATTCCCTTAATAGCGTTTATTTTAGCTCGTTTTTACTTACCTTGGTTCTCATTCCCTCAATACGGCAGTGAGTTTTATGACGCGCCAGGGTTTCTAGCAAGGACAGAATATGTGCTCTATACTGGTCACACTACACCGATTTATCCCCTTGATTCAATAGTGAGGCAAGAGCCTGGATTCGAATGGGCTAACGCTATGCTAATAGATATAATGAACGGTATACCCACATCACCTACAGCCTTCATTCTCTCATTCCTCGTAAAGTACTATAACGTAATAGAGGTCTTGGTTTACACTCCAATAGTCCTATACGTCTTCCGAAAATTAGGTTTAGACATATACAAAAGCTTTATAGGTCTCATGATATTCTTAGGCTTCGAGTTCTCACCGAACCTTCATTACGTAGACCAAACTTACGCTACGCCCCTTTACTGGTTACTGCTCTTGTTAGTTTACTTGAGCGTTAAGGAAGGGGGGCTGAAACATTCGGTGCCAATAGCAGTGCTATCATCAGGAATAATACTATCTCAATTAGGCGTTGCGTTCTTTTCCTTCTTCGGGCTTTTAGCAATTGCCCTTTACTATTTAGGGAAGAACAGAACGCCTCTCTATTATACCGCGCTGTTCGGAATAGGTTGGATAAGTTACCTTAATTACCTAGCTATGGTTTACGGTGGTTACGTAGTTTTAGGTTATGATGTAGTAACGTTTTACACGGAGCCTTCTAGTGCGATTACTGTAGTATCACAAGATTTATACAGGCCTTTGCCTATATGGGCTGAAATAGTGTTTTTTGAGGCTATATACATGGCTATAATAACTTTGACTCCTGCGCTGCTGTTTTTCTTACTATCGCGTAAGAGCGATAAAAAGGAGGAATACTTAATGCTAGCTGTGTTGATACTCATCACTTCCCTAATAGTGGGTCCGGTAGCAGCGAAGTTGGGCGGTGCGGGTTACATTACGAGAATTCCGCAACAGTTGATGCCGTTTATGGCGACAGCTTTCGCCGAAATGTCTTTCTCCAGAAAGCTTAAGCCTTTATTCGCTACCGTGGTTATTATCCTGGTGCTAATCGGCTCGCTTTATTACTACGCGGGTAGGAATTTCGAAGCCACGCTTAATAATAATTACTATGAATTCCTTTATACCTACGCCGTGTCCAAACCTCCCTCGTTCCTCTTAACGGCTTATTGTCCTTTAAATATCAACGCTACACTTACTGGGTATTCGATTTCAGGTCTGATACAGTCTTATTATTATGAGTACGGTAACTTCACGACAATTCGAGAGATAGTTTATAACACGAGTTTGAGGGACGGAATAATTTACATGACTCCAGGCGTTGTTGTTGGAATTAGCTGAGGTGAAGGAGGGGATGTCTAGCTGCTTCTTACCACTAGTATCGTACCTTTTCCATGCGTGCGAATTTCAGATATATATCTAAAACTATGAGTGTAATAAATTAGTATTTCGAGGAGTATTTATGATAGTGGTATATTCTTAGGAAAGATTAAATTCGTTTCCCCGCTTTTTATGATCGATGAGAATAGCGTTAGTCCATCATAGCGTTTGCGTTTACGGTGGTATGGAGATCGTTTCTCAAAGGCTTTACCGTTACTTAACTAAAAGGGGGCACGAAGTAACGCTCTTCTCTACCTCAGCCTGTCAAGGTATGAACGTCAGGCGAGTTAAAGTCCTTAAACTCAACCCGGAAATTCAAATACCTCTAGATAAGGTTTATGGAGATTTCGATGTAGTTCACGCGCTTTCCTCTTTGAGCTACTTTAATATTTCAGTATCCTCCATGCTCAAAGGTAAAAAAGTAGTGAGTTTTCTATCCGTAAAGACTTTGCGCTCTCATCCTAATTTATTTTACAGACTGGCTGGTTCTATTTACGAGGACTACATGATAAAGAAGGGGTTGAAGTTGGCTAACGCAGTAACGGTGAAGAACTTGGGCGACAAAGTAACTCTAGAGAAGTTTGATGCAAACCCTTTCCTAATTCCTGACGGGTTAGACGACATATATTTTAAGCCTTTAAGTGAGGATTTTAGACAAGAGGTGTTGAGACGTTTTAACTTAGAAGAGGGTGAGTTCGCGCTTTACGTGGGTAGGATTCACAAGTTGAAGGGCGTCGAGGTCTTCATCAAGGCTCTGCAATTGTCTAATTTTAAGGGCGTAATAGTTGGTAGTGGAGATAAAGTTGAAGGCGCGAATATCGTTTATGCCGGTTCTCTTGACGAACTGAGTAAGATCGCTTTAATAGACTCATCGTGCTGTGTAGTCGTTCCGAGCCTTTCGGATTACGTTGAGGCTTTCTCTATAGTAGCTTCTGAAGCTTGGGCCAGGAGGAAACCGGTCATCGCCTCTTCCGTAGGTGCTTTGAAGTACAGGGTTAAAGAGGGGGTTAACGGTTTCCTGTTTAAGCCCGGCGATTATAAGGCTCTAGCTAACATTTTGCCGAAAGCTAAGGACTTTAAGGTTAGGGAAATACCGGAGGACGTTTTGCCTTGGGAAACGGTTGCGAGTATGTATGAGGATGTATATAAGAAGACCTTAGAAGATAGTAATTTTGAAAAGTAGCTAAAGTAGGTCCTTTATTCTCTATTTGAAGCGTTAAGGATTAAGTTTCGGTTCTTACGTCTTTACTACATAATAGCAAAACGAGATCCCCCTAGCGTATACGAATGAAATATTTTTTAATTCTTAGATTATTTTGGATAATAATTTGTCTCCTATCAATATAGAGATTCATAGAAGTTGGTCATGCTCTCGGCATAGAGTTCACGTCCCTTGGCGATTCTACAAGTAAAGAGAAGGTAAGACAGAGCAGTCATTGCATCCAATATTTATAACCCCCTTGTACAGCGTTTTCCTATGAAGACTTTAGGAATAATCCTTATTGCTCTTTCCCTTCTAGTGATCGCTCTTTACGCTTACGGTCTTTTCTTCTCTCCTTACAGTGAAATCTTCTTAAAAATAGCGGTTTTCGCAATAATAACCGTGGTTTTCGGCATAGTTGGTTGGATAGGTTATTCAATGGTTAAAGCTCCTGAACCGAAGGACTTGAAGGATTTAGAGAAAGAACTTGAGGAGGTCGTAAAGGGGAAGAAGAGTGAAGGGTAAGTGGGCTACGTTTATCCCTACTTTTGTAGCCCTAATGCTGAGGCTTTATCCATACTTATACACCCGTGAGCCTTTCACTACAATAAGCTGGGTTAACTTATACTTATCTAACATGTTATTAAACGGTAAGGTTCCGCTTTCGAGCTTACTCCTAATTCACCCTACTTTAGGTAGCGAGTTCTTTTCAGCGATATTTTCAGACGTCACGTCCGTTTATCCGATATCCTTTGAGCCGTTAATAATACCTGCCGTAGGGTCCATTTCGGTTTTAATAGTATACTTAATGGTTAGGGATTTCGGGGTCAAAGTCGCGTTCCTTTCTTCTACTTTTTTAGCCTTATTTCTCGGTGAGGCCTTGATAGATGCTTCAATTAAGAACGGAGTTTACGGTGAACCGCTCTTCTTGTTAGCTATATGGTTAATGATGAGAAGAAAGAGCGGGTTAAAGGAGTACTTCCTGTTGTTTCTTATCTCCTTATCCCTCATTCCAATATATTTCTATTTTACGGGTTTCTTGTCTCTTATAGCGCTGTTCTTTACGCTCTATGACAGGGACTGGAAGAAATTCATAAGTGCCTCTTTACCTCTATTAGTAATCTTCCCTTTGTTAATACTCTTCCCTTCCCTCTCATTAATAATCTTCCCTTCAACAATAATTAGGCCTATTTACCTACTGGCCTTAGGTGTGTATATAGCATTTTACTTTTTAACAATGTTCTTGCTGAAGTTTAACGTCAAAGGCTATGTGATATCAGGCTTGATAGTGGTTCTTGTTATACTCTCCTTATTCGTTGAGTTTCCCTATGCCCCGGTTTTCCCTCTTTACTTCTTACCTTTTGCAGTACCTTACATAGTAGGATTTTATTACATTAATGAGAAGAAGTTAACTTACGCTAACTTACTCCTTTCATCCCTTCTAGTGCTCTTGCTCTTTTCAGTTTTAATTAAGACTTCTTCGAGTTTTTACATTGCGTACAGACTAATGGACTATATATCGATTCCCTTAGCGATGCTTTTCGGTTTAGGTGCGGTAAGAACGAAATTGATCCCTCTCATTTTATTAATTCTGACTGCCTCTAACTTTTATGCAATTTTCGCAACAATTGACCTGAAGTTGCCCTACACCGGAGGAACAACGGAGGTATATACACAACCCGAGTTCTTTGCAGCTAGTTTTATTTCACATAATAACGTCTTAGCTGAGGTTTCTACGTGCGTTAAGTTCCAGTTCTTATTCCAATATTTCGGTCAATCCGTTGATCGTTTTTCAGCGTACTATTACTTGATAGGGAAAGCTCCTCCACCGACTCTCTTTTTGCTTACCCCTTCTCTTAGTCAAGGATACGTTCTAGATTATAACGAGAATTTGCCTAACCCCGTGCCGGTGAATTACGAAGCGAAGTTGAACAACGTTAGTCTTATATTTAACGATGGGGCGGTGCAGTTATACATGGGATAAAATATATGAACGGGAATGAAATAAGACTCGCCGTGAAATTTATAATACTTGCGCTACTCTTAATCTCCGTAGCTTTTTCTACGGTTTCTACGGTATCTTTTGCTACATCTAATTCTCAATTGATTACTCAAATTCGAGAGCTTTACTTACAACTGGAGAAGATAAGCGAATCGGGAGTTAACGTAAACCCTCAGATTCAAGAGCTTAATGAAGCCTTACAACTGTTGCAGAACGGCTCGAATCCGATGGAAGCCGAAACGTTAATTCAACAAGTTAACTCCTCAATACCGCAACTCGAGAGTGAGGCAAGCACGCTTTACCTCGAACACCAAATCGTTAAGTATTCTACAATTTCGACTTTAATAGTCTTAGGTTTTCTGACTTATTATTTCGGTCCCAGGTTCTTGTGGAAGGCCTGGATAAAGATGAGGAGTAGGTGGGTGGTTAAATGATAGAGGACGAAGTGCTGGGAGTCATAATGGCCATAATCGTAGTTACTGCAGTAGTTGCTGTAACGTTAGCCTTCTTCAACCCAGGTTATGATTACACTGCGATAGGTCTCCTGGGAACTAACGGTAAAATAGGGAATTACCCCAGCCATCTAGTAGTTAACCAGTCCGTAACCCTTTACCTCTTCATTTACAATCATGAAGGTAAGGCTATGTATTACATAATTTATGAAAAGTTGGGTAACTATACTACTGTCCTTAACTCAACCTACCCTGGCTATAACTTGCCGGTGTTGAACGTTTATCAAGTTATAGTAGGGAATAACGAGAACGTTACTTTGCCGGTAGTCATTAAAATCCCTTACCCGGTCGTTAACGGCAAGGTGTTTTTCGTACTGTATTATTACAACGGCTCGGAGGTGTATTCCGGGGAATGGTTACAGCTGATCTTGAACGTGACAGAATAAGGAGTGCTGTAATGAAATACAGGGGTTTGACCTTAGGCGAGATCGTGGAGAGGGTGAGTAAGGAATTGAACGTTAAGGACTACGAGATCGCCAAGGTAATTTATAAAATGGTTGAGGACGGCGAAATAAGGCTCGTAGATCCTAATGAGGGTTTTCTAAACTTTTTACTTTATCATTCTATTTGGTTCTTCTTAGTCTTAGTGATAATCTTCGGAACTATAATTTCCGTCTATCTTAACATCCTACCTTTACGTTACTTTTTCGGGATAATCTTCGTGATGTATTTGCCCGGCGCGACTTTGACTGAGCTCGTTTACCCGAAGAAGGAAGACTTATCGCAGTTGGGTAGGTTAGCGATGGGGATAGGACTTTCCCTAGCGCTAGATCCGATTGTGGGTTTATTCCTTAACTACGGCCCCGGAATCTTCGTTAACACTTCTTTAATTTCTCTTACTTTACTTACCTTAGCTTTTTCCCTAGGAGCGTTGTTCAGAAAGTATTCTAACTATAGATTGTTAAAGCAGGTGGAAAAGGTTGAGAAGTGAATTAGGAATATCTTTAGGTATTTTCGGGTCGTTACTCTCTCTATCTTCCTATTTCATTTTAAGAGATGATACGCTCACTGCCCTAGGAATAGGGATCGTAATAATAGGTTTGACTTTGATCTCTGTTAGAGATGAGGGGGATATCTCTAGGATTATTGAAGGCGGTTTAGCTAATTTGGAACTCTTACTTGAGGACTTAGACGTTTCCCAAAAAGGATATTATTTCCCTAACGGTAATAAGGTAAACGTTTACGTCGCTCTGAACGGCAAGTTATCGTTTCCGGAACCTCAGGGGATAATAACGACTCAAGACGGCTCATCGGTTTTAATCCTTCACCCTCCCATTTACGTTATTAAAGACTTAAACAAGAGTTTAGACTCGCTAATAAGTGAATACGTGATTGAGAGGGGTTTGGCTGAAGACGTTAAGGTCGTTAAGAACGGTAACGTTTACGCGCTGGAGGTAAAGGGCAGTAAGGTGTATACTCCCGGTAGGGTTAAGTTAGTGATGGGAAGCTGCGTATCGAGTATCGTCGCATCGATTATAGCCTTGAAGGAAGGGAAACCTTGCTTTGTTAAGGAAGAGAGGGGTGACGACAAGAGATACACTGCGTTGATCGAGGTGTTACCTTGAGTAAGCTATTTCCATTGTATTTGGCCATAGCTTTTGCTTTGTCTACAGTGGTAATTTCCCTATACAATCAGCCTATAGACGCTTATTTCATGACTTATATCTTTATATTTTTAGTGCTTTACGCGGTTTATAGACCTACATTTAAATCTAATTATATTCTATATGGTTTAATAGTTGGAGCGATATTAATAATTGTGTTGATCACCATCTCTTATATACCTGCTCACAATCTCTTACAACCGTGAGAAAAGATGATTTACTTAGTTTATCAATGCTTTTGATTATTCTGTCGTTAGCCGCGATTGCTGTTTACCAGCAGCCCGTTGCAGTTAAGGAAATTCACTTACCTAAGGTATTTGTAAGGCAGATTAACCAAATAGTCTCAACTTACTACCAGTACGTGATAAATAATATATCAGTAGAGAACTTCACTTTGGCTTTAAAGATGGTATCTAAGGCACCGAGCCAATACTCGGAGCTAAATTCGAATTTATCAGCCTTGATATTCTACCTTCAATCTCTATTAAATTCTACTTCTCTTGGCTTAAAGGAATACTATTTGTTAAAGATTAATGAAAGTTTAAGTCAATTGAAAAATTTGGTAGAATTTTACTCGCTTAATGTGACGCTTACCCCACTTTATTCCCTTTTAAATAAGATATCCGTAGGAATATTACAACAAGAAAGTAAACTTATAAAGACTGAGATCAAACTAAGTGTCACCAACTCCACAGTTCCTGGAGGTAATATTACTATTACGGGGAAGTTGCTCACTTATAACGGAACACCGCTACCTTTTCACACAGTTTATATAACTCTTTTAAACAAACAATACTCCGTAATAACAAATAGTACAGGTAGTTTCGAGTTAAACTTGACCTTACCTCGAATTTACGTTAGGGAGATAGAGGTTACCGCTTATTTTTTACCTACAAACGTCTATAACGGTTCATTATCTACTGCGAAAGTGTTTCTAAACTATTATCAGCCGGAAATCCAAGCAAGCCTTAATCAAACACGAGGATTTAAGGGAGAGAAGTTAACTCTTAGTTTTGAGTTAAAGACTATTAGCATAAATAATACTGTAGTAATTTCAATTCTTAACTCCAGTTACACGATAACAGACGTTAGGCCGAACGTAACGTATTCTACCATAGTTACTTTGCCTAACGTCACGGGTTCACAGAGTATTGTTGTGACTTCCTTACCGCA
>JAPYVG010000045.1 GCA_028277025.1 Sulfolobaceae archaeon | reverse complement strand
TGCCCGTGAAGGAACATCGCGTTCCACGCGGCTAGTCTAGCTATTTTGTTGGCCGCCCTACCATCTGGGTGGAATTCACCTGGGTGTGGGGCGTAGATCACGTTCGCCCCGGTGCTCAGAATCAGCTCTACCACCTCGTCGACCGCCTGGGGGACATATTCGGCGAGCCTTGCGTCGGGGAAGTCCAGGAACACCAGCCTGTCGCTGGCGCATCCCAGAATGCCTAAGGCCTCTTTCGCCTCCGACTTGCGCCTTGAGGAGTATTTTTGTCTCTCGGAGCCTTGGAGGACCCTTCCTTCGTGTGCCGCGGCTCCGTCAGTGAGGTAAACGACAACGACTTGGTAGCCTGACTTAACGAGGATAGCGATGGTTCCGCCCATGCCGATGACTTCACCGTCCATGTGCGGAGTGAGCACCAGCCTGACCCCCTTGATCATGTTGACCATCTTTAATAACTCTAGTTTAAATTTATAAAGTTTTCCTCCTTCTGTTTAGAACTTATTGCGAATTCAATAGATTTATATGATTGGAATGTATTAAACATTATTATGTGAGATTTTGAATGGAGGTTGCGACCAGGCCCCCAATTATGGCGAGGACAGAGGACGCCAGTATCAGGCCTCTCCTCGGTCGGCAAGCCTTAGCCCCAAAGCTTCGCGCCCCTGCGCCCCTATTACCTTAACACGCCCAGGAAGCCCTTGACCGCCGCCTGATGACCCTAAAGGAGTAGGGCTTCTTGGATCCCTCTGGACACTCTTTCTCATCATGAGTCAACGTTCAGCCCTTATCTTTCGTTATCATTACCCTTATTTTTAACTATCGCTTAGCTGTGGAGACGTGATACTGCTGATAAGTGATTTGCATAAAAGCCTCGATAGTATTGAGGAGATGAACTCGGTCAAGTGGCTACTCAACGTTTTGGACGAGCTAAAGCCAGACTACCTAATTGGGGCGGGGGATTGGGGGGAGGCAATGACCGCGGATGATTTCTCCGAAATCCTCACGAGGGCTGGGTTAATAACGGTTTACGGAAACCACGAGAACTTCGCGGTAATAAAGAACCTCTCAATAAGGGATGGGCAGGTGGTGAGGGTTGGGGAGTTGAGGGTTTCAGGGATCAACGGCCTGATAGGGTATGATGAGGATTACGGCATACCGCCAGGGAGGTTCATGAGAATAGCGAACAAAATCAAGGGGGTAGACGTCCTCGTGACCCACCAACCACCGTACATACCCGAACTATACCCCAACATGAGGGTCAACGAACCAGCAATACTCATGAGACAAGCGCTGGAGCGGATAAGGCCTAGGCTACACTTCAGCGGACACATGACGGGGGGCTGCTACTCCTATCACGAGTTCGAGTGGGGGAAGTACCTAAGGGTGGATACCTCGGCTAGGTTCAGGTGCTACGCCATAACCGACGGGAGAGACGTTACAGTATATCAGAAGGGGGAGGAGGTTTTTAGGTTCAGCCTGTAAGGGAACAGTTCATTAAGTTTTAACTGGTGCTTAATGAAGGCGTGTGTGCATAATTCCAAATCCCCGCCATAGCCATGTGGATTTTGTAGACTGGCTTGCGGACACCACCAGCTTCAGCGTGGCGGTGCAGTTCCCTCCGCCCCCTACCCGGAGCTGGAAGGTGGCGAGGCGGCTGAGCCATGATGTGGGCTCTCGAGAAGATAAGGCCTAGGCTCCACCTCGGCGGCCACATGACTAGCGGATGCCTCACCTACCACGACTTCAGCTGGGGGAAAGCACCTACGCGTAGACACCTCCGCTCGCCATAGACGCTACGCTGTACTGGAAGGGAGAACCGTGACGGTGTAACAACGCGGCGTCAATAGATTTATATCTGGAATATTAGGTAATATTATGAGGTTTTGGATAGAGGTTGCGTGTTCTTCCGTGGAGGAGGTGGCAGATGTTATAGCGAGAGCCTTAGAAAGTAAAGGATGCACCGTTAATGTCCGTTGGGAGCAGTCCTTCCACTTCCCTCAAGAGTACGTACGCGTTGATGGAGTAGAAGTGATTGACGAGCCGTTTGGGAAGTACAAGATCATGGCCTATTTTACCGTAAAGAAAAACTTAAAGAGACCCGATAGGTGCGAGGTCAAGGCAGGATACTTAGTAAAGGTCCTGGAGGACAGACTTAACAATCCTAATAGCCTTGCAGTATCCGCGGCAATCAAAGGCATGGCCGAAGGACTTGTGGATGCCGTCATGGATGAGGTATTCTTTTCCTTTGCCTGAGGAGCTTCTGAGGGTAGGGTTATTAAATGGCTTTTTTAGTTTTCGTCTTAATTATAGGACGAGATTTTGGGGGAAGGTTCCAGAACTACTGTTACTAATCTCGTCGGTGATTTTTCATATTTCGCAAACGCTCCAGGGTACAGTGACGAGACCGTCCAAGTAGGTTGAGCTGGTACCGCATGGAGGCGATCTTACTGATTGCCTTTTCGGGAATCTCCCCCTTTTCGAAGGAACCTTCAAGTAGCCCTACAATATCCTCTAACGGTTTCACTTCTTTTACCAGCTCGCGTCCGGCGACTATTACTCCATTTAGGTGTCCTTTGGGAAGGTTTAATTTGAGCCGCTGTACGAGAGCGTCTCCGGCTCTGCCACGACCTCTACCTGCCTCCCGTCCGGCAGTTGGACTATTGCCTTAACTTTCATGGCGACACCGGGTATTCGTCGTAAATAATGATTATCGTCACTGTTGCGCTGATGCCGTGAGGTTTCCGGTTCAGCCTGTAGAGGATCGGTTCGCCTTTGCGGATTTTCATTCCTTTATTTTTCCCAGGTCCTTCATGACCCTCTTGTATATGTGGTCTATGACGTTACACCATCCGCAGGTTCCCTCTTCGTTATAGACTTTCGAAAGGACGTATCTATCCTTTGGGCAACCGTAGTTACAAATTTTCGAGTACTTACAACTTATAGACTTCTTAGTCCCCTCAGTCTCTAACCTAATGCGTATGAGCTTGGGGTTCATCGGGTTAAGCATCTCCTCAAAGGTCTGCTCCCTTACATTCCCCAGCTTATATCTCTCATCGAACATAAACTCATCGCAATGGTAAACGTCACCGTCAGGTGTGATCCCTAAAAACCTGCCTACGCAGTCTCCGCTGAAAATACAGACTTTACTCTCAGCACCAAATATTCTATCAAGAATAGCGTCGAATTCTCTTATCTCTATCCTTGGATCATCTAGGCTGTACCAATAGTCAAAAAGTTCTATGACAAATTTCTCGAATTCATCCCTTGGCAAAGCGTCAGTTCTGCCTATATTCAGCGCAGGCCTCTGCGGCAGAATACCGATATTAAATATCCCGTTTTCTATGAAGAAGTCGAGGAACTTTTTAGCCCCGAGCCTCACCGTTTCCTTCGTTATAACCGCCAAAACCCCGAACTTTACACCGTTCTCCTTGAGCAGTCGTATCCCCCTCATCACCTGCTCGAAACTCCCCTGGCCGTTCCTAAATACCCTGTTCGCGTTGTGGACTTCAGGAGGCCCATCTAGGCTAACTCCGACGTGGAAGTCATTGGCCTTAAAGAAATCAACCCATTCCCGATTGATCAGCGTACCGTTGGTCTGCAGACTGTTCATAACTGTTTGACCCTCGCGCCTATACCTTTTCTGCAACTCAACGACCTTTTCGTAAAACTGGATGCCCATCAGCAACGGCTCGCCACCATGCCATATGAACTCGACGTGATCCGCGTAGTCCAGCGCCTTTTTAATAATCTGGGAGATCGTATCTAGAGACATCCGGAGGTTCGAGTATATGTCGGCATCGCAGTACCTGCAAGCAAGATTGCAAGCGCTCACAACCTTAATTATGACAGTTAAACTATGATTATGATTACTTGTATTTCTTTTTGACAACTGTTTACCTAAAGCTTCGCCAACTTTAGCACTGGTTGTGATATCTTGCGAACTTTTCAAGGTATTTCGCCATAGCCCCTATTATATCTAGGATAACCTGTGAACATTTGGCCAACTTCTACCATAGCCCCTATTATATCTAGGATAGGGATAGTTCTCAAGAAAGTCCCAGTCCCTATGTTCCTTGTATTTCTCTATCGTCTGTTGTATCTTGTGCTTCAGTATTTTCTTGCCGGGCTCGTTTTGAATTGTCAAGAGGAGACCCTCAAGCTCACCCGAATCCTTAGGGACCCAGACCTCCTTCAACTCAACCCTCAAGTTCGACTCATTCATTTAACTCACCAAATAACAACGCGCTGATGACTTTTTAAACTTTATCTATATAGTTAAGCGTGGCGGGGATTGGAATAATGCACGCCAACGACTGAAAGACATTACGTTTAGCGCTCTTAACACCGCCACGAGCGAAAACGGCGTCAATTCTCTCGATGTTTTTCGTCATACGTACAACCTCGGTTGGTACTAACCGCAGAATTACGTACGTAATTCTGCCGAGAAAAAACGTAAAGCGACGCAGTATGACGGCGAAGGCATGACGCTTACGACGGACAAAATACGACGCTTTGCCGACGTTCAAATTACGTACTTTTCGGTTGGTACCAACTAATTTCCTACGTAGAGGATTTTTGCCCGTTTTTTGTCCGCCTACAACCGGTCAAAAACGCCATTATGAAAGATGCCACGTGCCGCCAATCGGGCCGTGACCTATTACTGTGGGCTTGAAGCCCAACTGGTTGGCCTTGATTAAGGCCGCGAAACCGGCGGCGCCCCAGCCTATGATCACTAAATTAAGCCTTGTTGGACGTGTATTCCTAAGCTTCCCATCACTCGTCTGGTTAGGAATTTACGTCCAACAAGGCTTATATTTTAGTTGTAAGATAAAAAGGTGCCGTGGAATATAAAATAATAGATATAATCAAAGATTTGGAAAAGTTTTCTCCAAGGAATAATCAAGAATCTCTAAATAAAACAATTAAATACATAAAGGAAAATTTGGAGAAAGTTGGAATAGATTTTTTGGATCAATATTTTGATGTTCCAATACCTTTTGATGAAGGATCGTATATAATTTTAGATAATGGAGAAAGAATAATTGGAAAGGCAAATTCTTTTGTTTCGGGAACTTTTGAAGAGAAAAATATATATTCAAGTCAAAATATAAAGCAAGAAATAAGTGTACCACATATAAATTATAATCAATATTTTGAAGCATATTCTGGAGTAATTTTCTATAATTTTCCAGTAATAAATATAAAAAAATCAGATTTAATTAAGGTTATAAATTCAAATAAAATAGAGGTTTATGTTAATGTAAGAAGACAGTTAATAAAAACTGAAAATATATTAGTTGGAAATGTAAAAAATCCAAAAAACATAATTTTTACTCATTTTGATACAATATTTAATGGAGCTTTAGATAATTCTTCAGGAACAGCAACCTTATTGTATGGGATAATAAATAATGAAATAAATCTTAAAGAAAATCTAATAGTATTCTCTGGTTGTGAAGAATTATCATATGACTGGCCAAATTACTGGGGATATGGTTATAGGGTTTTTGAATATCAATATAAGGAAATATTAGACAAAAGCGAAAAGATTATTGTATTTGATATGTTTGGACATTCAAAACCAACATTAACAAAAGAATATATTAAGGAAGCATTTCCAATAATGTCAGAATATTTATATGAAAAATCTATACAGATAACGGAATCTAATAGTGATTGGATAAAGTTCTATCATTCAGAGGCAGACACTATTGATAAAGTAAACGAAAATTATCTAAAAGAAGCATTAGATTTATTATTAAAAAATTTATAAATATATTAACTCTTTTTCACTCGTCCTTTTCCTCACCCCTCCTAAAAGTTATCTTTTTTAGTACGCACAAGTGAGAGCTTACAGTTTGTCCTAGTCGATTTCTCTGAGAATCGGGTCGACTATTTCATAAACTCCTTCCTTTCTCTTTTCAATGAAATTATTGTTTATGAAGGACTCCAAGGCTAAGCTTAATTCTTTGTCATCTACGTTTCCTAGCTTTATTTCCACCCCTCTCTTTATGTCTTTCCAAGTGTTTACTACCTTCAACACGCTCATTATTGTCGTATATTAACTGCTTGTTGCTCTTGTCCTCAAGGAATTGTTTGAACTCATCGATCATTATCTTCTTACCTTCTTCAAATCATGAACGAGGTCAATCATGTTACTTATTTAATCGATTCCAAGGTCTTCCATAAGTCCTAGTTCGTAAGCCCTTTTAATGATTTTATTAAGTGGTCCTCTTATTGTATCAAAGAATGCCTTTATTTCTTCATCATCTTTGCCTTTCAAGTAGTCGTAAAGGTATAGAATTTCATCTAAGTATTTTTCTTTTAGCAAAGTGAAAGTATCCGGATTATCTTCAACGCCTATCGCATCCATTTTGTATTCATCACCTAAAAATAACTCGAAAGATTTTACAGCTCTTTTTACATGGAATTTCGACGTAACTATCAATATGCTCCTTATATTTAGCTTCCTAATTATTTTCTTGGCGTAGTACGCATTATCTATAGTACTTGAAGAATTATCATCAAAATAGATGTTATTTATATTTTTGGTCTCTTTTAAGGCTTTTTTATACATTTTTTCGTAATCGTCTTTTCCTCCTACTATGATCAAGTATTTCGCTATACCTTGATTATATAACCTTATTGCTTCATTAATCCTACCCTCGCTTAATTCTCCTCCTCCTAACACGACTATCGCGTCATACATATTTCCACCTTTAGAATAGGAAGATACCGTGCCTATTCGGTAACATTTCTTGTGCCCTCCCCAGTCTTAACACGATATATATCCAATACCTTAGAAATTCCTTAAGAAATTCCCCTATTTTCTCACAAATTACTTTATCATCATTATTTAAGCATTTTTCTATTGTTGTATTATAAAATATCTCTTTATTTAATTGTATTTTTAAGTCTTCAATCTCGTCAATCGCTATTTTAGTAAAGTCGTCAATCCCTATATATTTTAGTCTTTCGGCTATTTTCTGAACCGCTCTTTTGTAGTCAGTCTTATCGTCTAATGAATAAAGATAAGCTAAGATTAGTGCAGGTTTAAGGGATAATGCGAGATTACCGACTATTTCTTCCAAGGATCCAAATGGTCTCTTTACTGGTTTATCGCCAGTAATTCCAACGTCTGGATTGAAACATCCTCCAACTAGTCTACCCTCGTATACTAAATCACTACAAACGCTTGGTAAGCCGTGACGATTTAGCTCCCCTTTGTATCTTGACATTATCTTCAAAACATACTTTAGGGTTTTCTTATCGCGCATCATAGCAGACGTAATAATGTCTATTTTCTCTTTTTCTAAAGGATTATTACTATAATAACGGATTAGATCCATGAGTATCGATATTAATGGTACGTTTGAAAATGGCACGTCTAAGTTAGAATTGCCTTTTTCGAATTTCTTAAACATATCATTTAAGATATCCTTTAAATCTTTATTTGAGTATTGAGTTAAATCGATTTGTAAAGCACTCTTAACACTATTCACTACTTTTTCATAGTCACCTAAATTTTTACTACGTTCATATACACGTTCAGCATAGTTCTTCAAATCATCATCTGTAAAGTACTTGTCTGCATTTCTGTGAAAATATGTTTCATTCTCTACTAAAGCCCAGGTTGATGGCTCAATAAATACACTAACGATACCCGATATTTCATACAGATGATTAAAATCTGAAAGTATTGATGAGAAGTATTTAATAACTTTTCTATCTTTAGCCAACTCGTCTAAAAGCTTATTCATATCGGCTAGAACTTTTTTCGCTTCACCTTCCTTTAATCTCTCTCCGATAATGTCGGCTTTGTCTTTTTTTGCAAATTGTTCTCCGACAATTTTCCCTAAGTTTATCTTATCGTAAATTAAACCAGTAAAGCCTATGACATCGATTCTCTCCCTCCATGAAAGTTGGCTGATCAAAATACCAGTTTTCGTTCCTGCCAACATATACCAGTGTGTATATTCATGAAGTAATGTCTGTATGTAATCAATTAGATCAATTAATTGATAAACGCGATCACTAGGAGCGTTGAACGATTCAGAGCGTTCTTTCATATTTTTTTCAAATTCTGTCAAATAAATAGAATATCTTGTTTTTTTACTATATTCTTCTACATCACCTTCATAATTTATTTTACCATCTAGTTTGTAGATTAAATCGGTCATTTGTCTGCAATATTCTTCTATGGTTTCTTTCGGCTCTTGTTCAAATAGCGATCCGGCCATTCGTTTACAACATTCGATTATAGTTCTTTTAGATCCTAGTTTATGAATCGAATCGGCTATGCATTTAGTTACCTCAGCATTAATTTTTTCAGCATTTTTATACGGAAAAATCCTCGCATCATATATTTCAAGAACGTTAATAAAGCGACCCGTCATTACCGCTTTAGCTTCCCCAGCGTATAGACCTATCAATTTGTTATTTACTCTTATTCTACTGGGAGCTTTTAATTTCTCTATGGGGGGTACGTCTATTCTTTTAATGTATCTGTAAGCCTTAGCTACAGCTATTGCAGCATTGCGTAGTAACGGCTTTATAAGCCAATCATCTAATGAGTTTGTCACAATTCCTTACTCAACGAACCAATAATATAAACCTTGTTATAACGTTTTACAATCTAACTAGGAAAAATTTGGTAGTTCGTTGTAGAAGTGACTTAATTGTACACATTCACTTAGCCCAATTAAGTCCACAAACTTTTTAAACTCTTAGGCTAAAAGTATTATCGGATAGGAATGCTGATACCGGGCAGAAAAAGGGAAGATAATTCCTGGAGTCAAATAGCTAGAAGATCAGTAGTAGCAATAGGGTATAGGGGAGCAGGTAAGACGACTTTCCTAGGCTTATTTATAGTACATGTTGACTATTTAGCCAGTATAGATAGTGGAATAAGCTACCATTTTGAACCAGGTGTTACCAATTTGTCTAGGATGGTGTTGGGTGATATTTTGAGAAAGATAAGGATGGGCGAACCATTAAGCCCTACTGAATTAACGAAAGCACCTTATGTTGGGAGGCTCGTTGTCAAGTATCCTAAATTACTTGGAAAGGTAGAACTTAATATACCGATGATAGATTTAGCAGGTGAATTATATCAGCCGATTATGGACTTCATTATCGACTCTAGGAGTCAAAACTTCGATTACGAGAAATGGAATCAAGAATTTAAGCAAAAATTAATTAATGCTGGGATAACTAAGGATGACTTAGAATTTATAAACGACTTTATTTTTAAAGGTAAAGCTTATTTAATTATAATAAACTTAGCTCATGCTTTTAAATCGATTAGTTATTCTACGAATAATACCTCTGACGGTACTGTTCAGTTATCTCCTGACGAGATTAATAAGTTATTAGACAGATATTTAAATATAGTTACCAACCTTATTCACTATAGAATAGAACAGGGGGACAAACCCCATGTAGGAATCGTTTTGACACATTATGACGTAGTTAGAGATTACGTTGAAGGTAGGTTAGGATTATACCCATTAGAAACTGAAGATTCGAAAAGGAAACTTATGAATTACATAGGTTCTATAATTTATAATCCATTAAAGGATTTGACAAAAGACGTCCCGATATTCATAAGCTACTATAAAAAACCACCGAGAATTGGACCTCACGGCAATGCCTATGTAATGTTACCCGACTATCCTCAAAAGGAATATGATAAGATTGTTTTGTGGTTTAAAGACATACTGAGGTGACTAGATGTGAGCAATATAACAATCAAAGGCCACATAATAAGTTCTTACTACGACGGAATATATGTAAACTATTTCCCTGATAGTAGAAGAGAATATTTAAGGAATATATGGTTAGAAAGACTCAAGGAGGTCTTCTCTTTTTCACCTAGGTCTAATGGCAATATGGTAATAACTGGCTACTCCCAGTACTTTGCTGAGAATGAGGCTTATGTAGCCTACGGTGAGGACAGGCTGATTGAAGGAAGACCCTATGTACATCTACATGTGTTAGTTCTGGATTTAGATGACTATAGGAAAGCGAACTATAATATATTTAATACAGATGCAAATTTTATATCATATGAAATTTTCAGAAAAAACGAGATAAATTTACAACGAGAATTAAGAGTTAATAAAGAGGCTAAAGAAAGCCGACCTATTGATGTAGATACATTGATTAACAACTGGATTAGTGGTAGTAGGATTTTTTACACCGACGATCCTCTAAACTTGATTAATGCATTAGCAGGGAGGATAGGAGGAAATTTCACCTACGTAGTAGATTTATCCCCAAAGGATCCGTACCAATTTGATATAATCATTTATAGAGGGACTAATGGAGTAGCTGATAATAGACCGAGACAAGTAATAATGGATTATGTAGAAAGGATAAAGTCTGCAGAAAGCATATTTAAGTTTGTTGATATCTTTCAATTTCTAAGACGGCTTAATGTTGAAATGAATGAGGGTAAGAGCTATCAGGAGGCACTTGTGGAGTTCATAGGCAATCATTGTCGTCAGATAAAGGCCTCAGTATTGTATTACGTGTTAAGAGACGAATTCGGTGAAAGGGCTGATGATGTACTTAATCGTATATTAATGAGATGCCCTAATTTTCATGAATTTATAAATGACCCTGACTTTACAAGAGCATTATCTGAAATAAGAGACTATCCAAATCCTCCATTACGTGATTTAATTGAACATGTAAAGAAGCTGGAGAGGGATAAAGAATGGAATAATTATATGAAAAAATGGAATGGAGATTATAGGGAAGCTTATGAACAATTAAACCGAATTTACCCGTCTCCTTCAGAAGTACTGGCTAAGTTCAATGAGTGGTTAAATAAAACAAATGTAAGCGTAGAAAAATTACGTAAAGATTTATCTTTATCGCGCACATTAGAATTAATATATAATACTATCGGGAGTTATGATAAAGATCCCCTCAGATTGCTACTAATCTATATTAAGGTTATCAAACAACACGATGTTACTGTAGAGGAACTGAGAGAAATAATTCCTTATTTGACAGATGAAGAACGCAAAGGGCTAATAGTTAAATACCTTAGAGAGAGTAAGGAGAGGGCTAAATTTTATCTTAATCTTTTTGATAAAATGGAAATCGTGAAAATAATAAATGAAATGATTAGAAATAAAGACGGTCCACTAATTATTGGCTGTAATATTCATGATTACATAGATAAAAATACCAAGTGCTTTTATCTCTTTTTACAGTGGATTAAGACAAATGGTGACAAGTACGCTTATGAATATATAGGTAAGGTAATTCACGCTTTTGACGATTTACTGAAAACAAAGAAGGGCATACTATTTAAACATGTAGATTTAAGCGATCTAGAACGTGAAAGTGAAGATGTAATTACTACGATAGAGAAATTATCAAGTTTTTTGGATGAAGATAAGAAGAAATACATTCTAAAGGAAATAAAGAGAATAAGAAAAAAGTGAGGCGACAGCAAATGGAAAAAATACTAAAAATATTTTTCATATCTGTTAATTCAATATTATTTATAATATTGTTTTTATTTGTATATTATTTTTATTTATCACTCAGCTATTCTTCTTTTTCAATTTCAACAATAATTTCGATATTACTATCATTTGTGACTCTGGTTTCGATGATGTACGCGATCATAATTTCAATATATGTTTACAGACATTTGAAAAGCATTACAGACGGGAGTAGAATTACTAACTCAACATTGATTAGGGGATTAGAACCACTTGGTTGGTTCTTTATAACTGAGGGCGTTCTGCTAATTATAATGAGTGTGTTTACAAGGAATTTAGTTCCGTCCATCATATTTTTAATAGGGGGAACCATTATGGTATTGGTTTTTCGTAATTTAAAAAGACGGCTTAAGCTTTAATATTTGCAGACTAGACCTCATGTCTCATTAACAGAATGACAGGTGTATTTGTCCTTGTACTTAACCAGAGAAGCTAACGACCCGTCTCGTACTTTTTGGAATTATAATTCACTACTTATATTACAATTCATTAAGTTTACTCATCACATTAGGGATAGTAAAGTTTATTAATCACATTGAGTATACTACCATGTATGGACAAGGTTAAAAGTTTCATTATTTTGGTTTTAATGCTAACACCATTAATTCAAGTTAATCATTTTCTTGCTTACAATGCCTCTAGTGATCCACAACTCCTATTCTGGTTAGTACCTTGGGGTCCATCTAATGGTACATATGAAAATTTGATCCCGTATCTGCACAACTTAGTTGTTGGTGTAGTTTTTCCTTTTAACACTTACAATTTAGGAAATGAAAACGTTTCACTGGAGGAAGCGCTAAATTACGGAAACAACGGGTATTGGATCTCCGAACAGT
>JAPYVG010000255.1 GCA_028277025.1 Sulfolobaceae archaeon | reverse complement strand
TTGACGTCTTTTACTACATCAGAGCTAACTCCGCTATAGTGAATAGAACTTAATCCATGTTTCTTAGTTACTTTACTTTCGACCTTATTTTTCAACTTATCTATAGATAAAGGTAGGTAAGAAATAGGAGACGGATTGCCAATAATAACATCTACTCCAATATTATTGGAAATTCTATCCAAGTACATTATTGCCCTAAGCAATCTGGCTAATTTGTGTTTTTTAACCGAGCTAGGCTTCTTTCCTACGTTAAACCCTATAAGGTATTTGAAGATACATCCCGCGTAAATAGTTTTACCATTTTGTATAGGATTTTCAGCTGGTAATAGATTATATTCTACAAACTCCCTATAAATCAAAGTATATTCCTCCTCGTTTATCAAAGACTTTAAGTAGTCTTCGAAGTTCTCTATGTTTTCTCTCCTCGATTCAACAACTTGGCCCAACTCGTTGTATTTCTTAATTATCGGAGGATTATACGACATGTCAATAAATATTTGAAGAATAGGAAAGGAATCTTCACTCCTTAATACAGTGGCTGCGTAAGCATTGTTAGGAAATCTAACAACACCCACTATTACTCTAGAATTGACATCGCTAGATAACGCTACATGTTTTGAAGAAGCTAAGGCTAATCTTTCCATATCAAACCATTCTTTACTTAATCGTAGAGTCTCTGAATTAGTATCAATATTTCCGTAATTGTAAACTATTGAATCTACCTTTAATTCCTCCGCTACTTCCTCTATTACGTCCTTAATGAGAGAATCTATTTGGGGAATTGGTGGTAAAATATAGTGCTCCTCAGTCTTATATATATGGACGCCATTATCTTGTAGTTTTATTAACATTATCTCCTTTCTATTACCCTTGTCGTCAATTAGAGAGCATAGAATCTCTGGTTTTTCAGGGTTTGAGTATACTTCTAATAGTCCCACTATCCCATCCTACTTAAATTTGTTAATACAGATACTTTTATTAGGATTATGGTAGAAAAACCTTTTCCATGCCTAATAACAATAGTTCATCCACCACCAGCTAATTCTCCTTATTCCTTAGGTAAGTTTTACTCCAAACCTCATTATAATAACGTTATCATTCGAAAACAGTTCTCCCATCATATAGAGATATGTTTAGTTCAAAACTTCTCCATACCTTAAAAGGTCTCCTGCATAAGTTCTATGTGATAGGATTAAGAGTGTCATATATTTCCGTTTAAATCTAAATTTAAGGCATTAGCCAGCTATAACTTGATCTGGATTACGAATATCTAAAATAAGTGATAAATAAAGATAAATCAGTAGAGTCATTGATATAATCGATGTTAGAAGAGTCGAAGAATGCTTTAAGGGTATTTATAACTGGTAACCCCGGTGTTGGGAAAACTACAATATTACTCTTTTTAATTAATAAATTAAGTGAGAATAATTACAAAGTTGCTGGATTTTATTGCCCAGAGGTGAGAGAGAATGGAAGAAGAATAGGTTTTAGAATAGTAGATATAACTACCAATGAAGGAGACTGGTTGGCTAAAGAAAACGCGCCTGGAAGAGTGAAAATAGGGAAATATACAGTTTTAGAAGATAGTGCTAAAAGAATAACTGAGATTACATTGTCTAACATTAATAAGGCAGATGTTTTAGCAATAGACGAAATTGGGCCAATGGAGTTAAAAATACCTACAATAAAGAAATTAATTGAGACTATTCTAAATAATCAAAAACCTTTGATTGCAGTGTTACATAGGACACAAAAACCCATGGGAGGAAGAATCTACGTAATTACCGTTGAAAATAGGGATTCGATAAAGTACGAGATTTTGAATTACATATTAAGTAGCCTAGATTAACTTCTTCTATGGCCTTTTCTAAATTCTCTTCATTCAGATGGTATTATACGTTAAATATTTGCTCAACAAATATTCTCATAATGGTAATGCATGAATATATCAGAAAATCACTCACAATAGATTGTGAAGCTGTTACTAACTATATTGTGGAAAGGATAAGGGAGTATCTTGAATTTAGCAATAAGAAAGGAGGAGTAATAGGGGTAAGCGGGGGAGTGGATTCAGCGGTAACTGCAACGCTTCTTGCTAAAGCTACTGATAATTTCTTCATACTTCTCATGCCTTCCTCTTCAACGCCAAAGATAGATTTGGAAGACTCCTTCGAAATGATAAAGTTCCTCAACGCACAAAATAAGTACAAATTAATTAATATAGACGAAATTGTAAGCTTATTCTCAAATAAAATAGAAACAAATAACAAATACGTAATAGGTAACATAAAAGCTAGAGTTAGGATGATAATACTTTACGCATATGCGCAAATGTTAGATTACTTGGTGGTAGGAACTGGAGACAAGAGCGAACTACTATTAGGATACTTCACAAAGTATGGGGATGGAGGTGTTGATGTTTTACCAATAGGTGATTTGTACAAGACACAGGTTAGAATGCTAGGAAAATGTTTGGGATTACCGGAAAGGATAGTCACAAAACCAAGCTCCCCAGCCTTATGGGAAGGACAAACCGCTGAAGGTGAATTAGGAATTGATTACGAAACAATAGATTCAATATTATACTTAAGATTCGATGAAATGAGAAGTGAAGATGAAATAGTGAAAATATTAGG
>JAPYVG010000006.1 GCA_028277025.1 Sulfolobaceae archaeon | reverse complement strand
CATACCAAACGTAATTATAGCTAACACGAGCGAACCGGTAGCGATTATACTGAACTCAGTGAACATAAGTGCGGGCTTTTTCTTAAGGCTACCTAACGGTGTTATTAATGTTAACTCAGTCCCGGGAGTTCCAGACTACATTTACTTCGTAGCACCCAATAGTCCCGGGAATTATACGTGGAGGGAACCAGAATATGTTGGTTATTCAAGTTCTTATATGACTGGGACTCTGGAGGTGGTGTGAATGAACGTTAAACAAATTATAAATCCTAAAGACACTCTAGGAGTAGTTTGGTTATACATTTTAGGTTCGGTATTTTGGCTAGCAGTTTCCGGAATAGCAGCAATGAATTTAAGGACTTACCTAACATATGACTTAAACTCGCCACAAGTGGGAGTTATTTACTATACGTTACTCACACTTCACGGTTGGGCGGGAATTTTCGGATTTGTGAACATGGCCCCAGCGGCTATAATTGCCTTTAGCATGTACAAAAGTAAGCTCTCAATAGTCCACACAAAACAAATGACAATCTTGTTCTGGTTAGCAAACATATTCCTAGCATTAGCCTTAATCGGAGGGCCAGATATGGGTTGGTACGAATACCCACCTCAAGCAATTGAGGATACGGCAGCTTTTAAGGCTTTCACTGTTTACAGTACTCCACTACTTATGGGCATGGGATACCTCTTCGTGGTATTAGCTACCTTATGCCAGACTATCATGTATTTCATCCTCATAATAGATGCCTATCTAACTAAGCCTAGAGACGAGAAGCTCAACATTTTCGCTGCTTATGGAGTAGCTTTCGCAATGGTAATCGCCTTAACTTTACCAGCGTTAACAGCAGCTAATATGTGGTACGCATTACATTTCTTCTTTAATGTCCCAGTAGACCCTCTGCTTTGGGTAATATTATTCTGGTTCTACGCTCACCCGGTAGTTTATTATGTACCGTTCCCGCTATTCGGTGCACTTTATTACTATATTCCAATCTATGCAGGTAGACCCTTATATAGCGAGAAATGGGCTAGGTGGAACATTTACTTACTATCCATAGGTACAATGGCAGTATGGGTTCACCACTTACAGACCTGGCCTTTACCGATAATCATAAGGTTCTGGGTCACGGCGAGTACGTTACTATTAGCTTCAGGCTCTGGACTTACCGTGATGAACTTAGGACTTACAATACTCACGTCTCAAAAGTACAATTATAGAGATCCCGTAGGGCTTGGAGCCCTAGTAGCTTTAATAGGGTTTATACTTGCTGGAGCACAAGCCCTAGTACTACCAGTGAACAGTATTAATCCTATCTTCCATAACACGTACTATGTGGTCGGGCATTTCCACTTAATGATCTGGACTTTAATTGTCATGGGATTCTCTACAGTATTCCTTGACATGCTGAGATCTAGTGCTGTAGGGTTTAACTTCAGTGCTGATGTTTCCAGGTGGATTAGAGGTGGTATGATATTATGGACAGCGTCGTTTATGGCTGTAGGTTATCTTATGTCTTATATAGGTTATTTTGGCATGTTGAGAAGAATGATAGCCTACCCCTCTTACTTCCAACCCTTTAACATAGCAGAGTCATTATTGGCCGAATTGGGAATTCCGGGATTACTAGTAGTTATTTCAGCCGGTGTATTAGACTTCTTAAGATACTCAACATCAGTAAGTACTAAACCAGTTTCTCCACCTCCAGCCTCTTCCCCCTCTTTTACTATGGAGGTGAGAAAGAATGGTTGAGGAGAAGAAGGAAGGAATTATTGATTCCGTAATTGATAGAGTGGGAATAAAGGAAGCACCTCTTTTCAGAACACCAGATTATATGTATAATATCTCTTACTGGCTTGGAGGAATGGTAGCTGCTGCTTTCGCTTATACAGTAATTACTGGGTTACTTTTGCTAATGTATTATCAGCCGGCTTACGCTTATCAGTCCACTATGAACATAATTTATAATGTACCTTATGGTGCAATACTCTTGTTCTCCCACCTTTACGGTGCTTACATAATGATTATCCTAGCTTATATACACATGTTCAGAAACTTCTATGTTGGAGCGTATAAGAAGCCGAGGGAATTGCAGTGGGTAACTGGAGTGCTTTTACTTGCATTAACTTTAGGCGCTTCGTTCTTCGGTTACTCACTGGTTAGTGACGTACTTGGGGTTAACGCTATAGATATAGGTTCTGAGCTAATGGTGGGTACCGGAATACCGGGGGCCACTACATTAGTAAACTGGTTATTTGGCCCCGGTGGGTCTGCTGCGCTGTCCTCATCACCGGAAGTGAGGTCTGAATTATTTGACAGACTCTTGGGATGGCACATATTACTGGTATTCCTAATAGGAGTGCTATTCATGTTCCACTTAATGTTAGCAGAGAGGTATGGCATGACCCCATCAAAGAAGGAGAAAAGCAAAGTCCCGGCATATTATACTAAGGAGGAACAGTTAAGGTTTAACGAGTGGTGGCCCAGGAATTTCGTATATATGTTATCTATCGTACTATTGACGTGGGGTGTAATACTTTTCGTGCCAAACCTCTTAGCTAATATAAATGGCTTACCGATTGTAATTAATCCTTACCCGGCACCGCAAGCGGGCTCACCGCAAGCAATAAATACCGAACCTTATCCGCCGTGGTTCTTCTTATTCTTATACAAGTTCGTGGACTTCGAGTTGCCTAATGGGCAACCTTTAACTCCAATTCTAGTAATGGCGGTATTAGTAATAGGATTACTCGTACTTATATTCCTACCATTCTTAGACACCAGTGACTCACTGCTACTCATGAGGAGGAAGTTCTGGACGTGGATAATGACTCTTCTGGCAATTTACATGGTAGAACTATCAGTATGGGGCTACCTACAACCTGGTGTACCAGCACCCTTTAGTGAGCAAGTAGTCTTATTAGCTCCTCCAGCCATAATTGTAGGTTTAATAATACTCTTCTGGCCCAGTAAGGACAATAACGCTGTAGGTGCTATGAAGTTCTTATTTAGATTTCAATTAACGCCTTTAGACATACTCTTGGCATCTGTTTCAACTCTAGCATTAGCCGGAACTGCAGTCAACTTCTTAGTGGAACCCACAGTGATAAACGGTATAGCTCTAGCCCCAGTAGCAATGCTCGCCGTCTATTCATTACGCAGAGTTGCCCCGTATATTGTAGGTAGAAAGAAGATCATGGCTAATGGGCAAGGTAGTGTGGGGGTAAGTTGGAGTAAGAACGCGGCTATGGTTGCAATGTTCGCTATTCTCATTATCTCAATAGGTTTAATGGCACTAATGTGGACTCTACCATCAGTAGGGCCACAGGCCACGTATGCTGGTATGGACTTAGGAGTAATCCTTATGTTGTGGGGTATTGCAGTTCAGTTATATCATTATATAGTTTACGTGAGGTGAGTTAGATGAACAAGTTGGGTTGGGTTATTTTAGGTTTAATTTTAGGTGCAACAGTGTTTATGGCATCTTTTATGGCATATAATTTTATTTGGGATTCAATACACGTATTACTGGTGATCTGAAGTGAAGAAGTCAGTCTTAGCATTAATCCTCTTGCTCGTTGTAGCTATATTTTTCTTAGTAATAGCTTTACCGAGTAATTTCGCCCTCTCTTCGTCTATAGGTGTTGAGACTACGACAGCGATTATGTTTTTCGTTTACCTAGCGTTAGCATCTGTAGCCTTCATCTTGCTCTTTAAAGGTATAAAATAATTTTTTAAAATAATTTTGTTTATTTGCGGTGTATACTATCTTTCGCTTTTAAAATTATTTTTTATTAAAAAATTATATATCTAAAAAAGTTGTAAAGTAAACTTGACCCGTTGATATACCACCGTCCCCAGCCGGTAATTTACGTGGCGTTATCACTTCGACACCTTCAGAATTTTCCACTATGCCCTTAAGAATATACTCATTAACTGCAGCGCCACCAGATACTATAACTGTTTGTGGGTTGAGTTTAAGTGCAGCCTTAATTAATGCCTCCCCTAATTTATACTGAACAGTGTAAGCCAAATCCTCCTTCCTCCTATCTCTTCCTTTATTAACTAACCACTCGAATATCTTAATAGTGTCTATCTCCTCACCAACTATAGGGATATCGAGATCCTCTAATAACTTACCGCCTTTTGCTGAGGATTCTAATTTTATCGCCGGCTCCCCCTCATAAGTCCTAAACTTGCATATTCCTAAATATGCTGAAACAGCGTCCAAAACTCTACCGGTACTTGAAGTAAATATTGTTGGTCTTCGAACCATCTTTTCCAATATTTCTAGTTCTCTTTCTCCTAGACTAACAATTTTACTTATCTCCTCCCACTTCATGAAATGAGAAATGAAAATTGCTAACATTCTTTCTGGCTTAATTGCATTAATGTCACCACCTACGTAAGGAACATACTTCAAGTGATAAACTCTCTGATATTTTTCACCCTCAAATTTTATAATCTCACCGCCCCAGGCATTCCCGTCATCGCCGTAACCTATCCCGTCTATAGCTATTCCAACGCCCTCTTCAATCCCATATTCCGCTGAAACACTTAAGATATGAGCATAGTGGTGCTGTACTTTTACCACTTCCGCAGAGTACTTTTCCGCTAATTTTTCAGCTAAGTAAAAACTCTGATATGCTGGGTTTTTATCTGCAACTACTATTTTAGGTTTTAGATTGTACAGTTTTATGAAAAATTCGATATACTTTCTTAAGTCCTCTAATGTCTCCAGTTCATCAGTATCACCTATATATTGAGTAGGCAAGATCTTATCCTTAAAGCCTACAGCACCAACGTTCTGTAGTTCGGCACCAACAGCTATTACGTCACTTCTCATACTCCTCTTTATCTTAATCCAAAGTGGTGCATATCCCCTACTCCTTCTCAGAAACATAACCCTTCCATTAGACACTCTTAACACGCTGTCGTCAACCCTATTAACTATTTTCCTATTATGATACAAAACGTAATCCACTACGCCTTTTAGTTTCTCCCTTACGCATTTCTCGTCAATGCACATGGGGAAACCGTGCTTATTACCACTAGTCATTATTAAGACATGAGAAGGGAATTCATTAAGTAATAGAAAATGTAATGGAGTATAGTATAGGAAAAACCCGTCTCTATCGAGGCCTGGAGACACGTATTTAGAGATTGTGCTATCCTCCCTCTTCCTAAGTAATACTATAGGCCTTTCCGGCGAGATCAAGAGATCCTCTTCCAAAGGGCTTACATAGGCGTATTTTCTAATTATGTCTAAGCTTAACGCCATTAGTGCAAATGGTTGTTGTGGTCTATTCTTTCTCTCCCTTAACTTTAAAACAACATCATCATTAAAGGGGTTTACGGCTATATGAAAACCTCCTATACCCTTAATAGCTACTATGTACCCTTCCTCTATTAGTTTAGATGCAACCTCTATAGGATCTCCTTCCACTCTTTCTCCATCGATACTTTCTAAGAGTAGTCTTGGACCGCATCTAGGACAACTAATTCCTTGAGCGTCAAACCTCCTTTCGTTATTTGGGTCGTGATATTCTGAATTGCATTCATCACAGAGGGGGAATTCGTTCATTGCGGTGTTTTCCCGATCATAAGGTATTTCATAAAGCATTGAAAATCTGGGTCCACAATATGCACAACTATTAAAGGGGTATCTGTATCGCCTATTCCTTTTGTCCAAGATTTCTTTTATGCAATCGTCACAAACGCTTATATCTGGAGGAATTTGACTAGGTTCTGTGATCTTTTTCCCGCTCTTTAGGATTTTAAAATCGTTAAACCCTACGTATTCTGTTTCCTCTATCTTTATGTTTTCGATTTTTGCGGGTTTAGGTAGTTTTGTGAAGAGTAAGTAAAAGAATCTCGCAATGTTTTCTTCTCTCCCTTCCATCCTTACTTCTACTTCACTACCTCCCAAGTTCATGACATATCCTTTAACTCCAGATTGTACAGCAATCCTATATATAAACGGCCTAAATCCTACTCCTTGAACTATACCACTAATTATAATCCTATATTGCATACTATAATTTAGTTGAAAGATTAAATTAACTGTTGACATCATTTTTTGGAAATTGAATAGAAGAAATACGTAAAACATGTGTTCGGTTTTAATAGGTAAAAAAAGACATTATATCCTATGGCAAAACCGTTCTTAAGACAATCCTCGGGGTTGGTAAAGAACGCGACGCTTAAGGACTTAGTAATGCTTAACGTTGCAAACATGGGTGCTGGATTAGCCGTATTTGAAGGAATTTCACCCTATATTTCTCCAGGGGCTGTATTATGGTTAACTTCGTTAATAACTTTCCTACTAACACTCCCCTTAGTATACACTTACACAGAACTAATGATGAGAATGCCTAGAACTGGAGGGGATTATGTTTGGTTATCAAGAAAACTTGATAAAAGATTGGGCCCCATAATGGGTGTTGCCTTTGCCTTTAACATGCCACCCTATTTTGCATTATCGGCATTCTTTTCAGTTTCGGCAATAAACCTAGTCCTTTACGAAATCGGGGTATTAAATAATAATCCAACACTAGTTTATTTAGCAAATAACGTATTTGTTAACCCGTATGGCACTTTAACACTCAACCAAGAATTATTAATATATACATTAGCGGCTGTTTCATTTGTAATCATTATCTTAATAAATATATTAAGACCTAAATGGGGTTTTACCTTAACTACTGTTTTAGGAATTATCTCATCAGCAACGCTCTTCCTAGCAATGATTGTTTTAGCTGTTAATGCCGGGGTATTTCACAGCGAACTCCGAACTTTTATTAACGATTTGAGCATTTCTCCCTCATCTACTAGCTGGAGTTTCAGTTGGCTTGCCACACTTTACATGATCCCATTCTTCTTATCCTTTGCCTACATATGGCTTTATGCGGGCCCGGCAGTAGCCTCAGAGGCTAAGGAGGGGAGTTTAAAGCTTAACCTCTACCTCGGTAGCTTCTTGACTTTCGTAATGATAACTTTACCGTTCTTAGAAATGAACTTAATAGCTGGCTGTGCAACAAACACAGCTTATTACCCTTCCTACACTTACAACTTCTGGAGCCTTGCGATTTTCTTCTCCCATAATGAAATTCTGGAGTGGATTTTAGGAATCGGGTTAATAGCGTGGAACTACTTCATAATGGCTTTCGGTGTTGTAGTCTTTGCTAGGTATGTTTTCGCATTCTCTTTTGATAGACTGTTCCCGGCAATTTTCGCAAAGTTAAACAAATACGCTTCACCAGTTTACGCCCACTTGCTAGACTTAGTAACTACACTTGCTTTCTTAGCCTTACCTTTGATCTCTGTAAGCGGCGCTTTAGCACTGTATTCTTACACCCCACTAGCACTAGCCTATTTAATACTCGTCTCCCTCACCGGTGTTAAGGTGGGATTAAAAGAGGGGAATAAATTACTCACTGCGATTTCCTCGATTTCTACTGCAATAATGATAGCTATGGAGGCTGAGATTCTAGACCCTTACAATAATTACTCTTTCAGCGTCATAGGTACCAGCGGTGTTAACTGGATTGCGACAGCTTATATCTCATCCCTAGTGGGATTGGGGGTAATAACTTACGTTCTCGCAAAGTATTATAGGAAGAAAGAGGGAATAGACATAGATTTAGTTTACGAAGAAATACCACCTGAGTAATTATCTTTTTCTTCCCTTAATTATCCCGATTACTATAAGTACTACTCCAGCTATTGCTAAAATAATTCCCATTAAGACTAATATCCCCGATAAAGCCAGTTCTGAGAGGGGTGCAGATATTATCTGGTAATTTAATTTGGCGTAATACGGATTGGGGTTTATAAAGGTTATGTTCCCCGCTGAAGTAGAATAAAATCCTATCGCTTCCCCTTGAGGAGTGGATGAAGTGTAAGCGTTAGAGGGTATTCCAACTACTTTTAAAGACGAGGAGGAGTTATAAATAATGGTCACCAACCTATCAGCGGGATATTGTATAGAGTAGTTACCCAGAGGCGGGATGGTTATGCTGTTAGACATGGTGTGTGAGGTGAGAAGTTGGAAAGCTATGGCAAAATACGCTACAAATAATCCAAGACCTATAACTAAAACTATAATTCCTATTTTAGTATATTTGTGCATATGATGTAATAGAATAAATTCTTAAAAAAGTTTATGAATAGAAACCGTCAGCGACTTTTCTTTCCATCTCTCCTAAAAGTTTTGCATTAATCCACATTCTACCGAAAGCTCCTATGTTCTCTTCATCAACCGTTACTACTACTCTATCCACATCTTTCCTAATTCTAACTAGGATTACCTCATCCTTATGATGTATGTGCCCTACCTTTTTTTTTACCCCTTATAAAATAATCGTTTTCTGAATACTTAGTTACCGTGGTGCTCCAGCCCTCATTTTTAAGGGACTCCTCTATATCTTGTGCAAACCTTTGTATATTAATGTTCGGGTTCTCGAAAACTTTTTCCATATGAAGAAACTTGACAGCTTTCTTAAAACTTTAACTCAAAACTTTTCAGTTCCAAAAAAGCCTGAAGTCAGAACTAGCTTTTTACCCTACAAATTATAGTGTTATGAACTCTCGATTAATTTTATAATAAAAAATAATATCGTTAAAACTATGAAAAAAGGTAATTTACTTTTTATCGTAATGGAGGTTATAGGCGTGATAATGTTGTCTTTAGGGTTTAAGACTCGAGGAGTCATATCAGTGGTTTTAGGAGTTACGGGGTTATCCATTGTCGTAATGACTGCCTGGTATTTTAGTGAGAGGACAAGTAAGTAACAACTGTGTTTTCATCAGCAACACATCCAGACGAGAAGAATTTTCTCTTATCTCTGTCAGAAGAGAATTCAATTTAAGCTTCAAAGAGAAACTCGGATTTCCACTTATCGTATTTTAAACTATTAGTAGATTTGTTGCCTCAACAGCCTCTCTGAACCCTTCTCATCAACCTGGGACTTAGTAAAAAATTGCGTGCAGTTTTTTAGTATGCATTTCTATGAGGCAAGTTCTTAAAAATTCAGCCCCTTAACTCTATTGGCACATAATCTCTCCTTTCTGGACCGGTATATATCGCCCTGGGCCTTATGAGCCTGTGCTGTTCTTCAACATACTCTATGAAATGACTCAGCCAACCAAGGGTTCTAGCTAAAGCAAATAACGAAGTGAACATAAACACTGGAAATCCTAAACAGTAAAATACTATGCCGGAGTAAAAGTCTGTATTAGGATAAATACCTTTAAAGCCGAAATTCTCTACACCGAGTTTTTCAAGCTTTTCGGCTATTTCAAAATATTTCCTCGCCTCAGCATTATTCTTACTCAGTTCGTCTGCTAATTTCTTAAAAATCTTGGCCCTCGGGTCATAAGTCTTATATACTCTGTGCCCGAATCCCATTAACCTCTTCTTCTTTTCTATGATGCTTTCTTTAAACCACTTTTCCACGTCATCCACTGAGCCTATTTCTAGGAACTGTTTAAACGCCTCTTCAGCAGCACCACCATGTAAAGGGCCTTTTAAAGCAGCTAAAGCAGCTACTATACACGAGTAAAGGTCTGATAATGTTGATGCCGCTACTAAACCAGCCGTAGTTGATGCGGGAACTTCATGGTCTGTATAAAGTATTAAACTCGCGTCCATTGCCTTGACTTCTTTTTCGGTAGGTTCCTTATTAAACGTAGCACGTAAGAAACTCTTAGCATAGCTTTCTGAGGGCTCTGGAATTCTCGGTTTTAACCCTACTTTAGCCCTATAAACGTTCGCTGTTATTGTAGCCGCTTTACTTATGATCTCCAATGCTACTTCCTTGTTCTTGCTCTTATCCCACGAAGGGTTATAAATTGACGAAAGGACACTAAATGCGGCTTCCATTAAACCTATAGCGTCACTCTCCTTAGGCAATGAGTATATTATATTTATTACTTGTTCTGGTACTTCATAACTCTCACTTAATTTGTTTTTAATCCATTCCAGTTGGCTTCTATTCGGTAGTTCTCCGTAGAGCATTAAATGTATAACCTCCTCATAAGATGAATATGCCACGAGGTCGTTGATATCATAACCGCGGTACCTTAAAATTCCATTAATTCCATCAATAAACGTTAATGAAGTGGTCTTTATTACAACGTCCTCTAAACCCCTACTTACTTGCACTTCAATCACCCCCAACCCATTCACTATCTTCAATTGTAGAAATCGCGGAAAGCACGTGGGTCTCGTTTATTAAATCCCTTATTGAGATTACACCCACTAGTTTGCCGTCCTTATTAACTACGACTAGATGCCTTACATTATATTCATGCATTAATCTCGCAGCATTAATTATTGGTTCATCTTCCTTAATTGTAATAAGTTTATTTACCGTACCTAACTCTTCAATGGGCAAGTTTAAATCCCTACCTTTTGCTACTGCGTGAAGTAGATCCCTCTCGGTGAAAATTCCTATTGGATTACCGTCTTCAGCGACTATAACAACAGAGCCGATGTTATGATGAGACATAAGTATGACAGCGTCTATTGTCCTAGTACCTTTAGTCACTGTAACTGGTTTCTTTGTAATTAATTGTTTAACTTTACTGCTCATAAGATTAAATTTGAGTTGTAAATTTTAAATCTTTCTCAAGATAGATATCTAACTTTACAAAATGGATTTATGAATTATGATAATGTAAGTGTACGTTCACTAAGGGATGGCAGAACGAGATACTTATATTACAAAAATTCCGTTATATATTTTTCTTTCGATAATTAATTTTGTGGGATAAGTTTAAATTGTTATAAAGAGAAATTAAACATGATGTTTTATGAAAACAATTGCCTTTATTGGAGTTGGGAAAATAGGACAAACAATTGCCTTTAACGTGTTGACCGGAGGATATATTGAAGAGGCGATTATATATGATATAATTCCAGAACTACCAGAAAAGTTCGAGCATGAACTTAGACACGCCATCGCCTCAAGGAGGTTAAAGGTTGATATTCTAAGTACTAATAACCTTGACGATGTAGCAGATGCAGGCATAGTAGTGATAACTGCCGGGAAACCCAGAAAAGCTGGCATGAGTAGGAGGGATCTATTCATTGACAACGCTAAGATAATGATAGATTTAGCGTCGAAACTACCTAAAAAGAATAGGGGTGCAATATACGTAATGGTAACTAACCCAGTAGATATGATGGCTTCAGTATTCATGAAGTATAGTGGGGGAGAGTATACTATAAGTACTGGGGACCACGTGGAGACCATGAGGATGAGGGCTTATATAGCAAAGAAACTCAAGATACCCGTTACTGAGGTAAACGGGTTTGTAGGAGGGGAGCATGGAGAGGACGCTGTAGTGTTGTGGAGTACTGTAACAGTTAAGGGGGAGAAATTTGATGAAACTAAGTTAGGAATTTCAAAGAGCGAAGTTGAAGAGTATGTTAAGAAAATTCCCGGGGAGATTATAAGAGTAATGGGAGGTACTACATGGGGACCAGGGACTATTATAGAGGAAATAGTTAGAAGCATAGTATTAAATGAGAATAAAGTAATGTCTATAGCGTTTCCTCACAAGTTTGAAGATGAGATAATTCATATAAGTGAGCCAGTAGTCGTAGGTAGAAATATAGGGCCTTCACTAGAGGCTTTGCTTGATGAGAAAGATAGGTGGAACTTGATGGCTTCAATGAAGGACTTTTATAACGTTTACAAAGAGAACTTAAAACAACTAGAGGAAGCATTACAACAACAGAAAGCATGAAATTTTTAAATTATTAGCTATTTAACCAAGCTCTTTTTTCCTTATCCAAACTTAAATCCCATCCTTTACATCTTTTCATTAGAAAATTACTTTAGTTATGAAACAAAAAATTACTCATGGAAGAGGTTTCGGATTTAATAGCGGAATACGTGAGTTCAGTTGAAGATGTTAAAAGTGATGCGATTAAAGAGGCTAAAATAAGGCTTTTAGATTCGATAGCGGTTGCGTTTGCGTCAAAAAACTCACCACCTGCTAAAGCAGTAGAAAAACTCTTCAGCGAGTTTAGAGGAGAATACCCTTCATTTTCAGGGAACTTTACACCAGATTTCTCAGCCTTTTATAACACTTTACTGATACGTTATTTAGACTTTAATGACACTTATTTAGGGTTAGAACCTTTACACCCTAGCGATATGATCGGCGGAATGCTAGCACTGGGAAAGGACGTTAAAGGAGAAGATTTGCTACGCGGTATGATAGTCGGTTACGACGTGGGTGTAAAACTATGCGACAGTACTTCTTTAAGGAAGAAGGGGTTTGATCACGTTAACTTCTTGGAAATAGCCTCTACTGCCGGATTAGCTAACATGCTAAGACTGGACTACGAGAGGACTAAAAACGCAATATCACTATCTATAGTCCCTCATGTAGCATTGAGAGAGACAAGAAGCGGTAAGCTGTCGATGTGGAAGGCTGGTGCGGCTGCTGAGGCTATTAGAAACTCTGTGTTCTCAGTACTTTTAGCCAAATCTGGTATTACCGCACCCGAAAAGCCTTTCACCGGGGTCTTCGGTTTCTCGACGCTCATTGCTAAGGATATGGATATTACAAAGCTAAAATTCAATAGTGAGGGTATATTTAAAACGTCGTTAAAGAAATACCCAGTAGAGTATCATGCTGAGGCTGTAGTAGAAGCTGCACTAAAGCTACAATATGAAGGAGAGATTAGGGAAGTAATAATCGAGACTTACGAGGCTGCTAAGACTATACTTGCAGACTCTGAAGATAAATGGAATCCAAAAAACAAGGAGACGGCAGACCATAGCTTACCCTTCATTACTGCCGTAACTCTCCTCAAGAGGTACTTCTGGTTAGACTCTTATTCACTTATAGGAGATGAGAGGGTTAAAGAACTGATGAGAAGGATAAAAGTGGTTGAAAACGAGGAATATAGTAAAGTTTACCCCTCTGAGTTACCGGTCACGTTAAGGGTTAAGACTGATAAGGGAGAATACGAGTATACGGTTAGGAGCCCTAGGGGGTATTATAATAATCCCATGAGTAAGACTGAAATTGAGGAAAAAGCTCTAAGGCTAGGCTTAGATGAGAAGGTTATAAGGTTAATAGACGATATTGATGGATTGTATATAAAAGATTTTATGAAAAGCGTGGTGAGTTAAAGTGTCTGAGGTTTTAAGAAAAGCGGATTTCTTAATAATCCCCGGAGTGTTTAACCCGTTTACAGCATTGTTGGCTGAAAAAGTTGGGTTTAAGGCAGTTTACTTATCGGGCGGTGCGTTAACTTCCTCACTAGGCTTACCAGATTTGGGAGTTATCACTTTAGATGAAGTAGCATGGATGGTAAGGAGAATTAGGGAAGTAACCGATATCCCCATAATAGTAGATGCCGATACTGGGTTCGGAGAAGCGATAAACGTTTATAGGGCTGTTAAAGTACTTGAGAGGGCTGGGGCTAATGCTATACAGATTGAGGATCAAGTCCTTCCTAAAAAATGCGGTCATTTAAACGGTAAAGAAGTCGTTAGACCTAAGGAGATGGTTGAGAAAATTAAAGCGGCACTTAAAGCTAGAAAAGAAATGTTAATAATCGCTAGGGTCGACTCAAGGGGTGTTTACGGTCTAGATGATGCAATAGAGAGAGGTAAAATGTACCTTGAGGCCGGTGCTGACATAATTTTCCCAGAAGCACTTGAGAGTAAGGAGGAGTTCGCCATGTTTGCTAAAGAAGTCAAATCACCGCTTTTAGCTAATATGACTGAGTTCGGTAAGACGCCGTTAATTACCGCACAAGAATTTAAAGAAATGGGATATAAATACGTGATCTTCCCAGTAACAATTTTCAGAGTTGCTGCAAAGGCTATGAAGGAAGCTTTAGAAGTATTACTTAAGGAGGGGACTCAGAAGTCACTGATTAACAAGATGATGACTAGGAAAGAGCAGTACGAGGTTATCAACTATTACTTTTATGAAAATCTGGATAAAGAGTTAGCGAATAGCTAGCTGAAAGTAGGGGATAGCGTTGCGGGGATGATTGAAACAATGCTGGAAAAGGTAAGGGTGTATTAAATCACACTTCTTTTTTAACCCATTTCTAACCTCTTTACAGTACTCGGGATGAACCCGGTATAGCTTGAGAACTTACTGACGTTAACATCCTTCAACCTCATAACGACTACCTTACCTAATAACCCACCTAAATCAACTACTGCCCCAGGCTCAGCGTCAATCGGAATAACCCTAACCCCTAAAATCTTATTCAAGGTCACAGCCATTGAAAGTACGTCAGCTATTAACCCTATTACCTTATCTTTACCTTGCCTTTTACTCACTCCTACCATATCAATACCGCTATTACAGACGGAAGACATTGCGAGAAGTGTGAAGAAGTCTATCGATCCGTTAATAGCCCTCTCCACCATTATAGCGTCCTCACTTATTGGTATGAAAGCACTACTTAATCCGCCAACTGAAGAAGTAGCCATCGCTCCACCTTTTTTAACAGCATCCATAAGTATTGCTAACGCTGTAACACTGCCATGTCCGCCAACCTTCTCGATCCCCATGGCTTCAATTATCCCCGCAACACTATCCCCTACTTTCGGTGATGGAGCTAATGATAAGTCTACAGCACCAAACGGAATTCCCATAGCTTCAGCTACCTTCCTACCTACTAACTCTCCAAGCCTGGTGATTTTAAAGGAAGCCCTCTTTATTACCTCATGGAGTTCTTGCAAAGTCTTAGGTTGTGCCCTCTTTATAGCCCCTTCTATTACACCAGGCCCACTAACGGCAACATTTATTACAGCCTCCGGCATTCCTAAACCGTGATGTGCTGAAGGTACGAAAGGCGAGTCTGGCGGTACGTTTGCTATTATGGTAGCCCTAGCAGATGAGTATGGCGACATCTTAAATATTTCATCTACGAAGAGTTTTATTGAGTCAAAGTTTAACCCTAACTTAGTAGATCCAGCGTTTATCATACCCGTGAGCCTTTTAGTGCTTTCTAATGCCTCACTGAAAGTCCTTAATACTCTCTCAGCACCCCTAGTCATACCTCTATCAGTAAATGCTGAATAACCGCTTACGTAATCTATTTCATGTTTTTCTCCTAACTCGTCAAGGGTTTTAGCTATCTCAATCCCAGCTCTCTCATTAAGTGCCTCTAAGAAAAACTGTATTGGTGATACTGCTACTCTCTTTGTCACTACCCTAATACCGTATTTTTCAGACACTTCCTTTACACTTTCCGAAAACTTTTCTAACATTGAGGAGAGGGTTTTTAGTTTCTCTATAACTTTTCTCTCATCATCTGATAATGCGAATAACGTGTTTACGCTTAGGGTAACTGAGCGTATATCTAAGTCTTCCTCATTTAACATTCTGTGGACTTCTAATATTTCCTCAGCTGTGTACTTCATTTACACCCTCTCCATGTACCTAAATACTTCTTCATGGTAAACGTGCACTTCTACTCCTAACTCCTTACCCTTTTGCTGTAATTCCTCTCTCAACTTCTGCAGTGGTACTGTGGACTTTGAAATGTCAACTACCATAATCATTGCAAAGATCCCTCTAACTACAGTTTGAGAGATATCGATAATATTTACGTTCCTCTCAGCTAACTTAGAAGAGATACCAGCAACGATCCCGGGCTTATCAACTCCAACTACGACAATTACAGCGTTTTCCACGCGGTTTTAATATAAAAAGGAAATAATATTTTTTGTTACGCGTTCTAATTATCCATATCTAATAACTTCACCTCCTTTGACTAAATAAAGTTCTGCGTTGACACCTAGTTTCTTAAGGTATTCCAAATTTTCCTCCTTATCATCATAAACTTCTATTTCACCACTAAACAGTTTTACAATTATGTACTTCCATTCCTCATCCCTCATTTTCATCTCTTCGTCAGTCCTACATATAATACCATTTACTATTAGCCCGTGGGATAGGAGTGAGAAGTCCACGTAGTTCCTTACGGAACAATGTCTAGCAGTCAATACGAAGACCTTATCACCTTCCTTTACCTTTCTCTTTATATATTCAATAAAGGGTGAATTCGGCAGAGCTAGGTGATGGTATTTCGTATAAGCCAAGGAATATACTGCGCTTTTCCCCTCCTTCTTTACTCTCCTTAACTCCTCAGCACTCATTTCAATACCCCAAATCTCTTTTATAGCCGCTTCTACGCAAGGGTTAGTGTTAAATAGTGTGTTGTCAAAATCTACGAGAACTATTTTCATTGTTAAAGAGTGTAATAACACAAAATATATAAAAGTAATATGACAGACCACCTTCGTAATACATTTATTACATGGACGTAAAGTTTAAAACGTACTACGAGAACAATAAATTATGCCAATAATCAGTATAAGAGTTGATGATGAGTTAAAGAAAAAGATGGACGAGTTAAGCTACATTAACTGGAGTGAGGTAATAAGGAGGAAAATTGAAGAAGTAATTGAAGAGGAGGAGAGGAAGAAAAAGATAAAGAAGGATTATAAGAGGATTGCAGAAGCCTCATTAAAATCATATGAATTCTTTTTGAATTACGGAGGGAAGAAGTCTGAGGAAGTCGTAAGGGAATGGCGTGATAGGAATTGGCAATTGTAGATGCATCAGTCGTAATAAAGTGGTTTGCTAACGAAAACTACAGTAAAGAAGCACTTTTACTCAAGGAGGCTTACGTTAAGGGCTTAGAAGACTTGTCGGCTCCTTGCATCCTCCCCTTTGAGGTATTAAACGGGTTAAAATACACATACGGTTTGGGAGAAAAGGAATTACAAGAGGTGGGTAAGATTTTATCAGACTGTAACGCTTCTACGTAACTACTCGTTATTTTTAATCTAAATATCTTTTTGATTAAGTAATGTTTATATAGTATTACTGAAGTAGTTTTTATTGATGATCCCCCCAACTGATGACGGGCACTGCTCACGAGGTTTGGGGAGTGAAAAACTGGATGGGAGGGTAATGGTGTTTCCCTCGACTAGCCCCAATGAGTTAAGGGTGACTGTGTATGATCCCTTGGGAGGGGTGCCCGTGGTGGAATTAGAAGTAATTAAAAGTTACGCCACGGGTAAACACTTCCAAATAACCCTTTATCCCCTCGACGAGATACTTAACGATACAATCTCTCTATCCCTCAAGTATGGGATAACAATTTACGATTCAGCATATATATCCCTTGGGAAAGTCCTAGGGGAGGAAGTTTATACCGCCGATGAAAAATTGCTTAGAAAGGTGAGTGACTTACCTTTTGTCCACCACATTAAAGATTTCAGAATTTAATGAGCTTCGTTTTCTTCCTCTTTTTTACTCTCGAACTGTATTGTAACGTGATTAATATTAAACTTATCCCTCAAAATTTTTTCAGCTTTTTCCCTAGTCTCGTCCAACTCTTTTAAGGTCTTATGAGGGTCTGTTAAAACGTGCAAAGTTGCTACCTTTACATGCTCGCATAATGTCCATACGTGAATATGGTGAACCTCAGGCAGTACGTTTTTTAGCTCTTCCTCTATCTCACAAACGTCCACCGGCGATTTCTCCATAATTATGTTAAATGATGTCTTAAGTGATCCTATTGAAGTTAAGATAATTATGGCCAAGATAATAAAGGAAGAGAGCGGGTCTATAAAATACTCCTTTGTAAAAAGTATTAACAAACCACTTGCCCCACCTATTAGATAAGCAATCCCGTCTTGTATTAAATGTAGCCTTGTTCCCATCTCCTTTCCTTCTTCCTCATTTGATGCAAGAGCGAAGAGAGTGAAGGCTAGAAATGATGCTATTGACAGTAAGAGTGGGTTATCCCTAACGTGGTTTAACAAAAAGACGAGAGAGATATAAAGGGCTACAGCACTACCGACTAGAACTGTTATGATGTTTAGTAATGAACTGAAGACTTCTATTCTGTGAAACCCATAAGTGTACATTGAGTCCTTCCTAGAAATTAATTTAGATAGATGAAATGAGAGTGAGACGACTATCGCATCAAATAGGGAGTGAAGGGCTTCAGATATTAGAGTAGCACTATGAGAGAAGAGGCTAACAGTAAGGGTGACGAGAAATGTTAACCAGAACGCTAAAAGTGTTTTTCTCACGTAAGAAATAGTCTCACAAAAAAATAAATAGATTGCTTAGGGAGAGCCTAATAATGTAGGTGCATGAGCTACGTAAGCTAATGCTATTTGCATAATTATGATACTCACAACACCTATCATGGAGACTTGAAATATTCTAAACGTACTTTTAATAGTACCGTCTGAAGCCTTAGCTAATAATATCCCAAAAATAACGCTAGTCTCGGCTATCATTAGTTCTAGTGAAGGTAACATCTGATAAGTGTAATTTCCTATATTAATAAATGCGAGGAAGAAGTTAAGCAAATTCGTGAAATCAGCAAAAGTAATACCGTTAACGCCTTGGACGTTCAAGTTTTGAATTTGTACCAGTCCGGCAATACTATGAAGCACATAAATTGTGAGTACAATTACTCCGGCCATTATTGCCGGAGCTATTACGCTAGTACCTATAAAAGTGTATAACGCCCTTTTCCTAGCCTGCATCGCATCATAATAAGCATCTGTGATCTCAGCTAAACGCGTGAAGATATTGTATTTTAACACTCCTTGCCTGTCCATTTCCATTAAAGACTCGAAGACCGTATTCACCAACCAACTGTCCGTCTTAGGCTTGAAATGCCCTACTGTTACCATCGTAGTTAAATATTTCTTTATAGTCTCGTCAATTACCTTTCCGAAAGTCGTCATTTTTACTACTGTAGAAGCTATTACATCACCTTCCTCCAATTTCTTAAGTGCGTTATACAAATTGTCACCGGTACTTCTTATTAGTTCAGCCACAGACCTAACAAATATTGGAAGCCTTTCGTCGGCTTCGTTCTTCTCTTTAATCCTTTTATATAGGGGATAACCGTAGAGTGCTGAAAAAGCCATGATAGGGGTTAAAAAGTACAACCATAACCAATAACCGTTTAGTGACAGAACTTTAAAGAAAGTTAATAACAGTAAGACTAAAATTGAAACTGCTAAACCTACAATCCCCCACTTTATATTTCCGCTCATCTTAACGTCTTCTGGAGGCGCATTAAGTGATAAGTACATATAAAGAGCGAAACCCATTAGGGGAACCATAAAGAAGGCTACACTATCAACCCCATAAATTGGGTTATTTGCCGAAACAGCAAACCAGATTGCAAATAACGGTAATATGAGTAGGAATAACATAGCTAGTTCTCCCATATTTGCCGCAGCCTTACCGAATGCTTCCCACCTCCTCTTCAATTCGTCCATTACTTCAACTGTAATCCTATTCATAAACTCGGAAAGATTTCCCCCACTCCTAGATATCGACACAGCACCGAGCAAAAGCCTCTCAAAAATTTTATGCGGATGGTCTTTTGCTTCCCTAACGATAGCTTCTTCCGGAGGGATGTTGAATAGAACGAAATCCCTATGAATCTTTAAGAACTCTCTAGGGATAGCCTTAAGGTACCTCCTATCATATTTTTCGCCTCCCACCTCTTCTTCATCACTTTTTGCCCTCTTACCCAGCAGTATTATCCCTTTCTTATTCTTTTTACTCTTTCCTTTGAAGTGAGCATAGGTTTCATCTGATTTCAACTCCTCAATCATTTTCATTACCCCATAACCTAATTGGGACATACTCCACATTATAATCGAAACTATGGGGAGTTCCTTTTCTACTTGTGAAGCTAAGGAGTTCCTTAAGTCAAACGATTTTAACCACGGATAGAAGAACGTAAGAATTACTACAAGACCCCCTCCTAAAGAGTAATATAATTCCCCACTTTCGACGTAAATGAGTAATCCTAACAATGCTGAGATTGCAAACCCGTACCACGTATAATTTATCATTTCATTTAACCATGTCGTAGGGTCTTCGATTACCTTAGATTTCTCTATCAAGGGTATTATGATTTCCTTTAAATAATCTTGCTCACGATGTAAGTAGTTAAATACAGTTATTGGGGCTGTAAATGATATGAGCGATAATGCTATACTTTCTGCATATACTAATTTGAAATAATAAGAGAAGATTAACAGCGCTAGAAATATCACTGTTAGTAATAAGGTGAACGTGAAGTTTATAGGTGTAATAAACTTGCCCTTTTCTTTTTTAGATAACCCCCCTAGCTTCATAAAACCTCACCAGCTCTTCCCTATATTGCGAGAGTGATAAACTGTGCTTATATACACGTTCCAAAAAATCAACCCTTGCCTTTAACTCGTTAATAAATTCCTCTTTCGACAATCCATTCCTTTGGGCTATTTGTAACAGTCTCAAGCTTTCGTAAATTCCTTTATCTTCCCAATCGTCCTTGGGAGGATAATATTCTACTAACATATTATACGTAGCTTGCCCGCCCTTAAGGAGCACTTCACCCGCCTCTTGAACTCTCCTCCTTAAACCTCCTTTTCTTTCTGGGTTAGGATACGTGTTTATAAACACTACTAATGTAACTAGGGAGAAGAAGGAGTCATCAACACCAGAATAATTAAACCTTGCCTTTAACGAGTCAAAGTCCTCTGCATGAATTGATGTAGCACCACCATGACCGCTAGCTACTGAATGAATAAACTCCTTAATCTCCTCTTTAGTCCTAACCTCACCTACAGATACGAAATCTGGCCTAATCCTCAACGTATGGGCTATTAATTTGTCTAATGGAATCTCTATGTTCTCGCTATAGTCCATTAGAGTAGTAGCTTTCCTAGCCACTAGCCTAGTCCAGTTAGGGAATATAACCCTTAATTCTGTCACTTCCTCTACAGTAACTATCTTCCACGTGGGCGGTAGTACTGTCATCAAGGCGTTAATAAAAGTGGTCTTACCAGTACCGGTTCTACCAACTACTAAAACCACTCCTCTATTCTCTAGGACATACCATAAGGCTGCTGCAGTTAATGGACTTAACGTCCTCCTTTTATAAACTAGATCTGATAGAGTCCATACTTCTTCTAATGGCTTCCTAATAGTTATGGTAGATCCGGGAAGAGAGACCTCACTCCCGAAGGTTATGGCATACCTATATCCCTCTGGGGTTATACCGTCTACAATGGGCCTAGCTAAGGTCACTGACTTGCCAGATTTCAATACTATACGTTGAATTATATAATCAGCTTCGTCTTTAGTGAGGTGAATATTTGTGGGTAACCAAGTACCGAATTCCCTATGGAAGACCCAAACCACGTCACCGTAGACCCCAGATTTAGAGCCAGAATATGAGATATCTTCCAAGTCACTATCATCAAAAAGCGGAGAAAGCACTCCATAACGTAGTACATCACGATAAATGTAATAGCCTATAACTGGGTCGTGACTTACCTCCTTATTGTTTAAAATCTCATGAATCATTTCAGCTTCGTTTGCCGATGGTTTAATAAGATAGTATAACGTGTCCTTTAACTTCTCTACTACTTTTATCCTCTTTTCATCAATTTCAGGCTCTTCAACTTGGTAAAATAGTTCTCCCGAACCGTCTTGAACTACGTAAGCCTTAGGGTATGCCAGACCTAAATCTTTATACTTCCAGGTAAGTTCTTTTTCTATCAAAACAGTCCCTTTAATTTCGGGGATCAGAACTTTCATACAAGCTCAACCCCCATGAATTGAATAGCTTAGGGTAGATGAACCCACATTACCGTAACTCGTAAAAACAGTAATCGGAACCTTAGCCTTAGTAGGAATGGGATAGCCTATATAGTTACCGTTACAACCCACCTTAAACGTGTAGGGGACATACTGACCTATTTCTGATAATTGCCATTGTTGCACACCGTAAGGGGCATATAATTGGTTAGGATAAATTACGACAATATAACTGGAGTGAGGAGATAATGTTATACCTACATAGTACTCATAAATAGGTTGTTGATTATTGGGACTTAAGAACATAAGGTACTCTATTCCTTCCGGTACGTTACTGGGATTACACAAGACAATTTTCACGTATTGTAATTCATATACGTAAGGCTTAGCCACAAAGTTAGGAGGGCATTGTTGATACTGAATTACGGTATAGTATGCAACAGCACATACAATATTAATTCCTCCTTGGTTGTGATTATATATGCTTATTTGAGCTTGAGACATCTCCTCACCCACGAGCTGAAACTTGCCCAAATAAATTAAAATAAGAGATAAAGAGACCAACAGAATGAGGAGAAAAATTGCAATACCAATTACAGTACCTAACCCTTTCATTACCCGTTCACCCCCGGACTCACTCCCGGACTTAGAACAAATTGAAGAGTATAACCATTAGTGAGAACTAGCGTTATGAAGTAGGTACTTTGTGGGCCTACACCACTAATTATTACAGCGTACTCTTTACCAGGTTGTATTTCGTAATAAGGACAACTAATGAAATACGCTTGACCATAACTACCACCACTGTTAAAGTTTTGTTCCCCTACTACCTGGTATACCACTGTAGGGTCGGGAATATTACCGTTACCTACTACAGCATAAGCTATCTGAACTGGTGTTGAGCCGTAATTAGTTATTATGATTACTGGGCCGTTAGCTGTAGAATTATAATAGAGAAGAATAGGTTGTAAGAGAGGGACTGACTCTGTAATTTTATTACTCTGCTGAAAAGGTAAGATAAAGTAGCCACCATTAAACGCAAAAAAGGCACCTAAGAGTAATAGAGTAATTACGAGGGAAAGTAATGCGGCCACAACTTCAGATAATCCCTTCATCACGATCCCACCACCTGGACCGAAGTTTGAACTTGAACAGTTGAGGAACCTAAATTCCCGATCACCGTAACTATTGAGTAGTTACCTATATTGAACAGATCAGCTGTTGGAGAAATTTGTATGTTCGGGATGAACGTATATATTAATTGAGTATAAGCTTGCCTTACGGTTATCGGGAGTGTTTCTTGATAATTGGGTAACTCCTTGTAATTCACAAAGGCAGAGTAAAAGGTTGTAGGACAAATTTGTTTACCGTCAATACTCACAATAACCTTAGTTATAACGAAGGGAGTATAACCGTTATTCGAAATATAAAGCTCAAGTAAAAGTGTTCCGGGATTTTGTAAACTTTCATAGTTCATTAAAATTGCAACGCCTTTTACTGATACTGCGGGAGTAGATGAGATTATGTGTAAATAATTTAAACCTAAGGAATAGAGGAAAGCCCATGCTAAAAAAACTATTATAATTAAGAAGAGGGAGCCCATTACGCTGCTGAGCCCCCTCCTTCCTTTTAGTTGCACTTCTTTCACCTTTTCAGTCTTGTATTACTAGACTCACTTGCTGTGATAGGGATTGTGCAGTAACGTTATCATAACCGTAAACTTGTATAACTACTGTTTGCCCTGTCTGTAGAAATGGTACTAATTTACTGGTTATCGTACCGGCTAAGGACACTGACTGACCGGGTTCTACTAGGTAACCTTTACCATTTATAGTCATATAAGTGCCAGCTTGTGCTGTTATGACGCTACTTGTACTAGCACCACTGTACAAAGTGTAAGTATTACCATTTGCAATTAACACTATTTGAGTTATTACAACTGGGTCGTTTCCACTATCGGTTATTGTTAATGAAACAGAGGCGCCTTGGGTTGTGTATTCTCCTCCGGGTATTATTATTGAATCATCACTTATTGATATCCCGGCATTATGACTATTTGAACTGAATAATCCGAATACGAAATGTCCTATCAATAGAGCTGCAACTATCGTTAATACTATTAATAGTAGGGAGCCAACAATATTTGAAAGTCCTCTTATTTTCTTATTTTTTATTTTCTTATTTTTACTTTTTGTTTTTATCATTTTTGGTCAAGTCTCTCTTATCTTTTATTTTATAAAAAAGACACGTTGGAACCCCATAGTTTCACAATTTTCATAATTATTTTAGCAAAAAATTCTACAAGTTTTTACAATTATTCCGTTAAGTGCTGTTAATACGAAACATAATTATTTTTATAATGTAAGTTTTCGAATTAGAAAAACTTAAAAACTGGGAAAAGCATAAATAGAAACATGGACAGTCAAAGTTTAATCCTTCCTTCACTCATTACGGTTTTCTTCACACTGCCGCTATCATTTCTTATCCTGCTATTAATAAGAAGAAATAAGGGGATAAAAATAGACTATTCAGAATTTGATGAAAGGGATTTGATGATTTTAGAAGCCATAAAAAGAGGCTATAAAACACTTTCAGAAATTTCAGATTTCACTAAAATCTCTAAGTCAACTGTATATAGAAGACTGAAGAAATTACATGAACGGGGTTACGTTAGTTATAGTAGGATTTCTGGAAGGGTTTACTATGAATTGAACTTGAAAAAGAATGAAACGACTAAGGAGGAGGAAAGAGAGGATTGGAGAAAAGAGGATTAAGTAGTTACTGCAACTTGCTTAATCAAAACTGTGATCGGTTCAACAACAAGATCTTCAAACTCTCCTATCTTTTCAACTAGTTCGCCGTTCTTAATTTTAAGCCTTAAATACTTATCATTTGAAGACAACCACACTAATAACGTCTTTCCACTACTCTTAGCTAAAACGCTGTTTAAGAGTTCTGGGATTTCCTCCCTCTTAATATTCATAGAAATTAATGATTTTTGTTTAGCCTCTTTCTCCATTTGTATAAGCATCGTCTGGTTAACCAGCTCCTTCTCGTTAAATTGAGACAGTAAATCAGAATCGCCATCTATACTTATGACTACACCATCTTTCTTAGCTAGCAAAACAAATTTTATTATCTTAATATTTTTCCTCAAAATACCCTCCCTAATAAATTCGTAGTTAACTTCGTTCAATCCTACCCTGTACTTTACCCTAAATGTCTTATTTTTAATAACAGCAGTCATATTCTCTTTATTATAAGCCACGTTAAACAAGGGAAGGATTTTCTCTGGTTTTGAAAGTACTTCAAGTACTGAAATTTTATCAGCGTTAACAGTTAAGCTTATCACGTAATCTTTACTTAACACGTATTACCTTATAAAGGGATAGTGTTATTAAGAACTAGGGTAATATCGCTACTCAATGCGTTTATAAAGGGAAAAAGATGTTACAAATCCGCGGGATTTCCTTTAAGAAACTAAAACGCTTTATTTCAACAATTGAGAAGATTGAAGTAAAAGGGATTCAATAGCGAATCTTCACTGTGAGAACTGATAGGAGGAAGGTTTGATCTCTTTTACCAAGTTATATTTGCTATGGCTTTTCTGCTAACAAAAGCTTTATAGTGAAGAAAGGGATCCTAAATTCACCCTTATCCCAGCGATCTTGAGAAGGAAGCCATTATTAGCTTCACGGATAAAATTTCGGCATAGTTCACATCGGCGTAAGAGACCAACATTTACTATGAAAAATTTCTACTAAAATGGAACACCCATTTTTGTTAAATGGAATTATTCATCATCGCTCCTATTTTTCTTCATAGGCCTAAAAGAGTGATAATGAGAAGGATCATAAACACTAGACCTCACCAAATCTTTATAACTCGAAGGATCAGCGATCTTTCCCACGATTATCATACTATCTTTAATTATCTTCTCAGCCTTAACCTTTTGAGCGATATCACCAACAGTACCCCTAATTATCTTCTGCTCGGGCCAAGTGGCCTTATAAACTACTATTACTGGCATATCGTCAGGTACACCACCCTCTTTTAACTCCTTAACTACTTTGTCGATTAGGTGTACTCCAGTATAAATGGCCATTGAAGCCCCCTTCATTAGGAATGGAGCGTAATCCTTGATAGACCCCTCCATCGGTACTCTTGCTGAAGCCCTAGTTATTATTAAAGTTTGAGAGATCTTAGGAAGGGTTAGCTCTATACCAGCCACACTAGCACTAGCTATAGCAGCAGTTATACCGGGTACTAGCTCGTAAGGTATGCCAGCATCCTCTAAAGCCCAAATCTCTTCCATTAAAGCACCGTAAATTGAGAAGTCGCCAGACTTAAGCCTCACAATGTTCTTACCCTCTTTAGCCCTCTTAATCATTATATTTGTTATCTCTTCTAGAGTGAGGCTAGAAGTATCTATTATTTCAGCATCTCTCCTAGCCCATTTTAGGATTTGAGGATTAACTAATGAGCCAGCGTAAAGTACTACGTCAGCCTCCTCTAACCTATTTTTAGCTTTAACCGTTATTAGCTCTGGGTCACCAGGACCAGCACCTATGAAAGTAACTTTACCCATCTTCACTTTTCCTCACCCCTATAAGCATGGAGAAGTAATCCCTATCATAACTTTTCTCGTCCCAACTCATAACTTTTTCCCCATCAAGATAACAACGCCTAGCATAAATAAGCGTGTATAGGGGGGAAAGTAGTTTTGCGATAAGGTCCAAATTTTCATTACCCTTCATGACCACTATGGTCTCAAACTTACCCTTACTTAACTCTATTAAGTCTAACCTACTCGATGGAACTACGGCAATACCCTCATCACCTTGGGCTAAAGAGATAAAAGCCTTAGAAGCACAGGCCGTAACTGAAGAAACACCGGGGATTATTTCCACCTTATCTATACAATCCACAAATTTACTAATCCTAAAGAAAGTACTATAAAGCGTAGGGTCACCTAAAGTCACGAAAGAGGAGATTGAAGAGGCATTTTCACAAATGATTTCCCCTATCTCTTTCAATTTCTCTTCATTAACTCTCTTAGCCATAGGAAAACCCAGAGTTATTATTTTCGCGTCTTTTTTAAGGTAAGGTGAAATTACACTTAATGCTAAACTCCTATTACTCCCCGTTGAATACGGGACAAAAATCACATCTGACTCTTTAATAGCGTTTACTCCCTTTACTGTTATCAAGCTGGGATCCCCGGGGCCCAAACCTACAACATATAACTTCCTCAAGGTTTTTCACCGTAAATTATGAATATTGGGTTTCTCGAAATCATCGCATATCCCTTACTTGTCTTCATACCCTTAGCTACTATAACTTCTATCACCTCGCTCTTATACCCCAACTCGTCTAACGCTGATAAAACAGATACAGCCGTCTCAAGAAGTATAGCATCAGCCACAACCCTACCACCGCTCTTCAACTTTTCATCAACCACTTTCATAATCTCTTTAATAACCTCAGATCCGCCACCAATAAATACGGCATCGAGTTTATCATCAACTTGCTTTATCACCTCTGGTGCTTCTCCCTCAATGATTTTTACTATGTGAGAAACGTTAAATTTGTTAACGTTCCTTCTCGTAAGTTCAACTGCTTTAGCGTCTCTTTCAATTGCATACACCTTCCCCGACTCACCCACTATTAACGCTGCCTCAACTGTAACACTACCAGTCCCACTTCCAATGTCTAAAAACTTCGCTCCAGCGAACAGTCTAGCTTTCGATAACGCTAAAACCCTTATTTCCTCCTTAGTCATAGGTATTTTCTCGTCTCGTATAAACTCCTCGTCCGGAATCCCTGGGACTCTCATACTTCACCACTATAAGCTAGAACTTTACCTTTCTCGTCAATTGCTATAACCCCTATCTTTGCCTTGCTTAGAGCCTTAAGCCTCTTCAAGGCCTTATCACATATAATTTTAAACACCCTTTCTTTCTCTTCATCAGTGAGATAAGTAAGAGCTTCTGAAACAGTAAGTGAGTTTGCTATTTTATCTAATTTTTGAATTCCAGCGAGCACACAGGCGTGAGTTAAGGTCTCAATCCTCGCATCACCGTATTTATTATGAGTGTTGAGAATCCCTGCAGAGACTTTAACCAACTTACCCGGTAAGCTGACCACAATGATGTGGGAAAAACCCAACTCACTAGCTAGCCTTACCGAATCCCCTACCCTGTCGCCAATCTTTACAACAGCATCCCCGTACATCTTTTTAGCTGTTTCAAAGCTCGTATTCCCCGGGGCTAAAACGATCAAAGGACTCGACTGTTTAATTACGCACATTTCAGTCCTTATGTGATCTAGATAATCTTCATCTGAAACCGGATATTCTATCCCGGTAGTCCCTAAAATTGATATGCCATTAACTACCCCCACGACAGGGTTCATAGTATTCTTAGCTAAAACCTCGCCATTAGGAACTGAAATCTCTACTTCAACTCCCTTATCAACAACTTCCTTTACAGCTTCCTTTATCATCTCTAATGCTGTAGGACTTATTGCCTTACTCCCCACCTCACCCTTCAATCCCGGTCTGGTTATGACTCCTATTCCTTCTTCACCTTTTACTATCACGTCATCTGAGTCTATGCACTTACTACAAGCATTAATCACAACGCCGTCAAGAATATCTGGGTTATCTCCAGAAAACTTCCTCACCTCCGCACAAGCCTTATCGTCTTTCTTCTCGTACTTCTCTACCGGTATCTCAAGCCTTAACCCTATAGGAGTAGGAATTGTAACGCTTTTAGGAGTTTCATCTTTCTTCAGAAAAATAACTGAAGCTTTAGCCGCTGCAGAGGCAGCCGCACCAGTAGTAATCCCGAACCTTTTAAGAGTTGTTATCAAACTCATAACTGTACTTCCTCTCATAGCCTCTTGGGGTTATCATCTTACCATTGCATACGTAAGTCTTTGAGTTTCCTACAATTATCGTAGTAATCATATTTATTTTATCCTCATACTTCTCCCACTCAGAAAGATCTGTAATAATTGCTTCCTCATTATCCCTGTATGCAGATTTAACAATGCCCACCGGCGTCTTAGGACTACGGTATTCTGAAATTACTTTCATAGCCTTCCTTAGTAAAGGTTTATTAATCGGGTTATATAAAACGATAACGAAATCCCCTTCTGCGGCCTTCCTAACCCTATGTAATATCTCCTCTTGAGGGATTAATAGATCACTTAAACTTATCGAGGCGAAGTCCATGGATAAAGGGGAGCCGAGTTTAGCAGCAGCTGCTAATGCTGCAGTAACTCCCGGGACTACTTCGAAATCTATGTTAATCCCTTTCTTACACATCATCTCAAGTGCCGGACTTGCCATACCATAAACTTGCGGATCACCACTGGAAATTAATGCTACGTTCTTACCTTGTAGCACGTTCTCTATAGCTACCTTAGCCCTATACAGCTCTTCTTTCATTTTTGCAGTAATTACTTCTTTGCCTTCAGTCAAGTCTTTTATCAACTCGGCGTACGTAGTGTAAGCCACTATTACTTCACTTTCTTTTATTGCGTTTGTTGCTTGAAAAGTCCTTAAAGGTGGTGAGCCCGGCCCTATTCCAACTATATACAACTTCCCCTTCATTCCCTAACCCTCCTAATTAGTTCATTAATTATAGAAACAGCTATACTACTTCCGCCATAAGTACCTCTTACTACAATGCACGGAATACCACTCTTTATTAGCTCTTCCTTAGCCTCTATTGCATTAGTGAAACCAGGTGGGGAGGCGACTATTAAGGGGATTTCGACCTTAAACTCCTTATTCATTCTTACAGCTTCAGCTAAGGCTGTAGGTGAATTGCCTATGACTACTATTTTTGGCTCTTTCAAGCCAATTCTTATAGCTGCTGCAGTCCTAGTAATCCCTAACTTTTTAGCTAACTCAGCTGAAGAATCTAGGTAGTTTTCAACTTTACTCCACCTTATCCCGGCCATAACCATCTTAACATCTGTGAGAATTGGAGTCCCAGCCTTTAATGCCTCAATACCGCTCTCTATTGCGTCATCAGATATGTAGACGTACTTTGCTAGTTCTAGGTTACCGCTAGCATATACAGCCCTACTAATCAATTCAAGTTTTTCCCCCTCATACCCGAACTCCCTTACTTTCTCCCTTATGAGGTTCATTGACCTCTCTTCAATTTCTTCCGGATCTTCAACATAATTTATTCTCTCTGGTGGAAACGCAGTCTTAACCCTATAAAATAACGCGAGCTTAACGAGCTGAGAGTCGGCTAATGGCCTAGTAAAGTAGACGTAAATCTCTTTACCTTTATACGTTGTCTTCTCCCATTTGTAAAACTCCTTTGCATTTAGTTCTCCCATAATATCCCTTGCAACATGATTTCCTCTTCCGAGAAACGTTAGTGCGAAAACGAAATTAGTGTAACCTTCATCAATTAAAGATGCCACCAAATTCCTCCAGTTAGGTTCTGTATACTCGTTGTGGGATAAAAATACTGGGACTGAAAGTTTTTCTTCAATATACCTCGCAATGGCCTGCATATCCTCAACGAATGTATTTCTTCTAGAGCCGTGCGTTATTAAGATCACTGCACTTTTAGACATCAATATGGATAAGCCGTCCAAATATATAAGTGTTTACCCGTGGCGTAACTTTTCCTTACTTTTAATTACTTCTAATTCCGCCACGGGCACCCCTCTTAAGGGATCATACACAGTCACCCTTAACTCATTGGGGCTAGTCGAGGGAAACGCCAATACCCTCCCATCCACCTTCCTTACCAAGTTAAGAGGAGCAATAGAATCCCTCTCCAAAAGAACTTCACCACTCTCCAAATACCTAGCGTCCACCTTGAAAACTCTAATACCCCCACCCTCGTGAGCAGAGCCCGTCATCAGGTAGGGGTTAAAAACCTTTACAACTTTCTCAACTACTTGCTTTCTCTTCCTCAACTTCTCACCGTTAAACGGGTTGATGGAGGAGGTATATGACTCAGAAACCTCCGCAACCTCTATCGGCTGAGTTTTCAACATATCCACAAATTTAACAACACTCCATTGGTGAATCCTATGCCTGAGCCTATCATTTTTATTGCTCTCCATCCTCTCCTTAGACCTTGAGGAGAACTTACCAACAATAACCTTAGCCTTTAAATCCCTAGCCAATTCGGTTATCCTCTTAACAGTCTTCCTTAACACGTCAATTTTCCTCTCCCTTTCCCTTAATTTCCTTAACTTCTTCTTTATTAACTCGTCCTTAGTTGAATGCCCCCTAGTAATCTCCTCCCTCCTAATAGAGTAATTAATAACGAGCTTTCCTAACCCGGTCTCATATCTCCTCAACTCCTTGAGTTTAAAACCCTCGAAGACTGCTAAAGTGACGTTATTCTCATTAACGTCAATAGAGATATAATTACCTTCCTTAGACTCAACCTCAACCTCCTTCTCAAAAGTCAACCAAACTAGGACTTTCCTACCTATCAACCTTAACTTAAGCTCTTGCGAAACCCTCCAACCCTCATATAAATAATGGATGAACTGTTTAGTGAACTTGAGGGGTACCTCAACCCAACCCTTGTGAGTTAGGACACTGATGAACACTCTGTTAAACCTCCAATTAACCATATTAGGAATAGTGATCATAACCCTCTTGTACTCCGGTTTATCCTTCCTCGTTAACCCTCTCTTCCTCCTCTCCCTAAAACTCTTAACAATCCTTCCAGCAACGACGTAGGCACCTTCAATAACCCTTGAAGGTAGGAAGGGGTACTTCTCTTTATAGTCACTGTAAAATCTTTCATGCAAATTCTTCCTAGTAGTTGGTAAGCCCTCTGATAGGATTACCCCAATCATTTCATTAACAATCTTCTTCTGGTATTCCTCAACCTCCCTAAGAACGCGGTATTTCCACTCGTTCAAGAAGTCACTTTCCAGCCTAACAGTCCTTTTCAACGTCTTCAACACATTTTACCACCTTCTCATATCTGTGAGATCTATGTCCATAGATTCTTGAGGCGAATGATTTTACAATTTCCGCAAAGTCCTCCAGAAGCTCTTGCACGTAATCCTTTTCATCTTGGAAAGCCACAATAACATTTACTCCGTAAGCTTTGAATAACTTCACTTCGAAGCCGAAACGTGTTAGCCTGTCCTTATAAGCTACTACTGCGTCAATTTGCCTCCTCTTGGCTAATTCTATTAACTTCTTTAACCCTCTCCTATCCTCTTTCAATCCGGAACCTATATCCTTAATTTCTATTACACCCACTTCTCCGAAAGTTTTCTTAACACAATCCCTTAACGCGTTTAACTGCCTCTCTAAATCGTCCTTTTGCGTTGGTGAAATTCGAGCATAAATCGTTACTTGTTTAACCCTTCCACCGCCAGATAATAATCTTTCAATTTCGCTGTAAGGTATTCTCCACCTACCGTTAATCTCAATAGCCTTTATCCTCCCCCTCCCTAATCCACTTAATAACACCACTCTTGCTCATGCCAAATATTTGAGCAACCTCATAGGTGTTAGATACCTCTCCACAGTAACTAGAAGTATTTAAAAGTTACGTGAAAGTGCTATAGTCTTGGTATAAACCCGATAAGTTAGAGAGTTATGCCTTCATCATGACTAATAGTCACTTTTAATTACTTGGCCTCACCACTCCTTTTCCCTCCCCATGCCTAGGCCTTAATAAACCTTTGATTTCGTCTCCTTCAACGTGTAACTCTAGCCTCTTAACGTGAAGGAAAACCTTAGCGTCTGCTTTCTCTCCATTCGGTCTGTAAAGTATCTTGCCGTCGCCAACAGTTTTCGATAAGCCGTGAAGTTTATATACTCAGTATGTAAATATGAGTACAGTCACACCAGATGGGTGGCTATATCACGACGAGGTGTGACGATGAATAAAAGATGTGCGGGTTTCCCCACACCCGTGAGGGGTGTGGGTCGGGGTTACCCCGCTAAAGGGGCGGAGGGGTATGAACGGGGCGTTGCCCCGTGACTCTGGTGAAGCCCAAGGGCTGAGGATTGGATACAAATTCATGAAAATTCAATGAAGCCCGAAAACTCCGTCTGGCATAATCTAATAAAGCTTAAAAAAGTAAAAAACTAAACTAATATCGGTGTTTTTTTGATCGAGACTGTAAACTTAACAAAGATTTTTAAAATAAAGAGAAAAGAAATAAAAGCCCTTGATTCTGTTAGTATAAATGTTGAAAAAGGCAAAATTGGAGCACTTGTAGGCCATAATGGTGCGGGAAAAACTACTTTGCTTAAGATTTTATCAACATTAATCTTACCCACTTCTGGCGACGCCTTTGTTAATGGTTATAGTGTAACTAGAGAAGAAAAGAAAGTTAGAGAAAACATAGGGTTAGTAACAGTAAGCGAGAGAGCTTTCTATTATAGGTTAACTGCACTGGATAATCTAATATTCTTTTCGAGTTTACAAGGATTATCTTTAAGTGACGCCAGAAAAAGAGCTAATCAACTTCTAGATTTTTTAGGCCTATCGGAATGGAAAAATGTACCTTACATGAAATTTAGTACGGGAATGCAGAAAAAATTGGCATTGGCTAGGGCATTAATAACCGACCCTCCAGTACTTTTGATGGATGAGCCCACGTTAGGATTAGATCTAGTTTCAGCAAGAGAATTTAGAGCTACTATAAGGAAACTAAAGGAAGAAGAAAATAAGACAATACTATTATCTTCTCATTACCTAAAGGAGATAGAAGAATTGGCTGACATTATATTCCTAATCAAGAAAGGCAAAATTGTGGCCAGTGGGACTTTAGACGAGTTAAAAAGAATGACTGGAAAAGTCTTAGAAATTGTTACTAATAAAATAAATGATGAAATTAGAAAATTTATAATTTATTCTAATGGTGAGGAATATGTTTTACGAGTACCAGAAACTGAAATTGATAAGGTTCCCTGCAATTATAAGGAAATAGATGAAAAAGAGCCAACTCTAGATGACATTTACATTCATTTCATAGGAGAAGTTGAGGAAGATATAGGTAGGGGGAGAAGTAGGCCATGGAGATTAAGGGAATAATTAGCAGGCTTTACGCTTTTCTTTATATTAGAGGTTTTAAAGTCTGGTTGTCATATAGAACTCAAGTCGTACTTACTGTTCTTTCATGGACGTTACCGGTATTTACTTACTATTTCGTCGGAACTTCACTTGGCAATAAAGTAGTGGAAGATATTCATGTAGAAAATTATACTAGCTTCTTTGTTATAGGCTTAGCTTTTCAAGGTTATGTATCCTCCGTTATCACTACGATAAGCCAAAGAATAAGAAACGAGCAGCTTTATGGGACAATAGAATATTATGTTCTTTCTAGGTCTGGGATTTTCTCATTTTTAATTTATTCTGCATTGTGGGGATTTACAGTAAATACTATTAATGCAGTAGTTATATTAATTATAGGCGATCTATTAGGCGTAAGATATGAAATCAACATATTAAGCACATTAATAATAGTTATACTTTTAATCTCGTCCACTTTAGGCATAGCCTTTATGTCTGCAGCTTTTACAATGATAACAAAGCAAGGAAATCCTATCTCATTCTTCTTCTCCACTTTTACAACTCTCTTAGGCGGGGTAGTATTTCCAGTTACAGTAATGCCATCGGAAATAACATATATAAGTTACGCTTTACCATTAACTTGGGCTTTAAATGGATTAAGAAATTCTATGCTTTATGGATATAATATTATTCAAGATATAAAGTGTATAGAAGTTCTTTTACTATTTAACGTTATCCTAATTCCTTTAGGACTTTTAATGTATTCATTTTCATTTAAAAAAGCAAGAGAAAAGGGGACTCTGGGCGAATACTGACAACTTGACCACATACTAGAGGTAAATTCATGTTAAAAACAAAGATACTAGGCCATTTTAACTCTATTTAGAAACTCATCAACTAAGATATTTAACTATTTAAAAATCAGTTAGTGTAAATACCTCAGTTTTTAATAAATATCTTTGCACAATAAAAAAAGTTTATACAAATGGAAATTTTATCTTTTTCATGGTTTATAATGAATACTTTTTATACACAATTTAGGAATAAATAATTTGTAATGACGTGGGATATAGTATTAACAGCTGATAAAGGGTCATTCACGGATTATGGAGGCTCAAGCGTATTAGGCTATGTGGCCTGCATGCCAGCTAGGCTAGTGCCTAGATTTTTTATGGAAAAATTCTTTACACCAGATGTACCCGTGGATTCTGAAGGAAGGGCTATAATAGCACCATATGCGTTAAGAAAAGTGGAGAGCATTTTAATTCATTCTGGTTTTAATAACGTTGCAGTTGTACCGCCAAATAAAGTTGAGAAAGCAATTGGTACTAATACTAAGGTTGTAGGACTTACTGTACATGACCCTTTAGGAGTTAATCCAGTAAGCTTTAAACTAAGTATGATATTTGGAGGAGGAACCACATGGACTGCTAAATACTTTGAAGAGTTAGGTGAAAAAATATCTAAATTGAAAGCTAAATACAATTTTAAAGTAATCGTTGGAGGGCCAGGAAGCTGGGAATTAAGTAAAGAAATACCAGACTGGGTAGATACTATATTTATAGGTGAGGCAGAAGTAGATTTACCACCGTTAATTAAGTCGGTATTCGATGGTCAAGAAGTACCTAAAGTAGTATATGGTAAAAACCCTAAGGTTGATCAAATACCACCCATAATAAATCCAGCTAGACTAGGTGAGGTTCAAATAACTAGAGGTTGTCCTAGGGGTTGCCAGTTTTGTCCCGTAACTCCAGAAACATTTAGATCAATTCCATTAGATGTTATTAAAAAGGAAGTAGAAGTGAACATGAAAGCTGGTATTAGAAGGGTAGAGTTCATAACTGACGATGTACTACTCTATGGTTCACAAAAACTAAGGGTTAATCATGAGGCAATAACTAAACTGTTTAACGAGACCATGAACATGGGAGTAGATGGAATATGGTTTCCGCACATTTCTGCACCCGCAGTTAGATCAAGCCCTCAAACAGTAAAAGCTATATCGGAAATTGCCAGATATGATAAGAATAGGGCCGCTGCGCCTGTAGTAGGTTTAGAAACTGGTAGTGAAAAGATACTTAATAAATATATGAGGGCTAAACCATATCCATGGACCCCTAGGGAATGGAAGGACGTAATTTTAGACGCTACAATAATAATGAATGAGAACTACATATATCCTTGTTATACTATGACAATAGGTTACCCGGATGAAACTAATGAGGACGTTGACCAATCGATCAATTTAGTTCAATCTATCATAGATCATAAATTAAAAGCGTGGATATTTCCATTACCAGTAATACCTATGGGAGTATCATACATTAGGAATAATCCTTTCCCAGCCTTAGAAAAAATGCCTACTAGGTATTGGGATTTACTATACATCTCATGGAAATATGACCTAAAAATTACTAGAGAAATGATCCCAATTCTAACTGGAGGAATTAATAATAAATTCATACAAAAGGTAATACAGTATATGATAGATAGAATTTTTAATAGTATAGAATGGGTATTCTTACAATTAAAGGAGACAGACGGTAAATATGCTTATAATTTTGCCAAAGTTAATCTTAATAATTCTATAGGAGTTATAAAGGCAATCTATTGGCTATTTAAATTAGCTTTTAAACCTCTCTAACTTTTTGCACTGCTTCGCAAATATTTTTCCATACAATCTTATATCCTAAATACTCTAGCACGTCCAATACACAATTGCCAACTATTAATTAAATCAGTTAATGATTTATTTGAAAAATCACATCTTGCTAGTTCTTCCAATAAATATCCTTTATAGATAATTTTTCATTATAATATAATCTTTATAATTTGCTAATTTCTCTCTTTTTTCGTTAATATTTTGGGAAAGGCTGTATACTTTTAACAAATCATCGAGCGACCTCAATTATTCTCCTTTCCTCTTTTAAATCACATACACTAACTTCGCTGGATCTATAAGCCTTTTCCCATACCAGAAAAGCCTCTTCTGCTTTTCACCACATTTATTATTTAGAAAGAGGAGTATATAATGATGTTAAGCCTAAAAACTTCTGCAGATATTTACCTAGAAGAGGCTGATGAACTGTTAAAGAAAGGCGACACAATACAAGCAGCAGAAAAACTCTACAAAGCAGCAGAAGAATCAATAAGACTCTTGTCCTTCATCCTAAAATTAAACCTAAAAATTGTTAATACTAAATCTCTTACCGATGCAGTGTTTTTAATTTCAAAGAAATTAAATGACGATAAAATACCGATTTATTGGGCTTCCGCAATTTCTCTCATTACAGTAAATCTAAGTAAAGAAGTAGTAGAAGACCTTAGGAAAGACGTTGAAGAGTTGGTTAAAATTGCAGATAGAGAATATATTAAAGTTCTTAGAAGAGGCTGATGAACTGTTGAAGAAAGGCGACACAATACAAGCAGCAGAAAAACTCTACAAAGCAGCAGAAGAATCAATAAAATTCCTATCCTATAAAGAGAATATTAGCATTTTATCCAAGATTAAGAAAGAAGACAGATGGAAATCTGAGTTCCTCTTTGATGCATCTCTACAGCTTTCTAACTCATACCCCGAAATTAAGGATATATGGAAGAGTGCGTGGATCCTTCACGTGGAAGGTTTTCATGAAACAAGGCTGGATAAAGATAAAGTTAAATTTTATGCAGAGAACGTTAAAAAGTTACGCAAGATTTTAGAACCGCTTATTAAGTAACTTTGAGCAGACATTCTGCTGTAATCTTATTTTGCTTATCTTAGAACCATTCATTAAGTAACTCACATAGTCATCTGAAAGCAACTCAAAATAAGATGAAGTAAACTTAAACATTAACCTAAGCCCGTCACTAGTAAGGTATCTTTGAATGTGTTTACCCGTGGCGTAACTTTTCCTTACTTTTAATTACTTCTAATTCCACCACGGGCTAAAGGATCATACACATTCACCCTAGTCGAGGGAAACGCCAATACCCTCCCACCCACTCTTTTATTACTCCCACCCTCGTGAGCAGTCATAAGTTGGGAGATCATCAGTAAAACTACTTCAGTAATACTATATAAACAGGACTTGTCAAAACGATAATTAGATTAAAAATAACGAGTAGTTACGTAGAAGCGTTACAGTCTCATTTCCTCCTAACTATCATGACAATAGCTATGACCACAGCTACCGCGACTACAACGATGAGGACTAGTGGTAAAACCGATAGGAAACTCTCCGAGGAGGCGTTAGAATTTGCCGGAGTCCCTTGATTCACGCCAGTATTACTCTGTGTTTCACCATTATTTACCATTATGTTGAAGTTGCCCCACGTGATATTTTGCACGCCGTAAAATAATGGTGTCAATTCGGGGTTGATCACGTCCAATTGCTCCATAACCGTATTATTAACGTAATACGGTGCTAGTTCACCATGGCTAAAGTAGTCAGGTGAGAAAAGGTAAATCGCGACAGCGTGTTGGGTAGGTAAATAAGCGTTTATACCATTCATTGTAACATGGCTCTCTTCCCACATCTGTTGTATGGTAGTGTTTGTCAACACTACGTCGTAGAAAGCTACTATAGCTATTGTGCCGTTGTAGAAGAAGTACTCCTTATTTGTTTGTGGCCAACCACTGGCCGCATAACTTCCACCTACATAGCCGTAGGGAAAGTCAAGCTGGTGATTGACGTAGTAATTGTATAGTGTGGGCAGTACGCTCGCGTTTGCTGTACCAACGTATTTACCGTCTAAATATAACGATACATAAGTGTAGTTGTCCTTCCCTATATATTCCTCAACTACGGCCATATGCCAACCTGGAGTGATAAAAGTTGACACTTGGAAACACACACCATCCCAGTCACCGGCAAATAGGCTACCGTTAAGTCCTACGTATAACAGTGGTGTCCAGGCGGAGGGCGAATTTGGTATATTGGCGTGTTGAAAGCCTAGAAGAACTCCCACACCATTTTCCGGTTGATAGAACCAGACTACGGCGCTCATTCCGCCGTAGGTTATAGCTATAGCGCTCATTAAGTTTGTCATCCCCGTACCACCTCCGTACGGGTTATTTGTTACGTAAGCTATGGGTAGCTGGAACGCGATACCGTAATAATTTGGGCTATTGCTTCCGCTTGTTGGTACAAAACCCCCGAGTGCACTGGTCTGACCGTAAATGGGTGGTGTGAGGGTTAGGGTAATCAAGGTTAGAATAAATGATATCCCAACTATTCTATTTTGTAATAACCTCATTTTAACTCACTATATTTTCACAAGGGATGGTATAAAAGTTTTAATCGAGAACAAAAACGCCCAATAGTTTCGAGGTAAAAACGACTTACCTAACTTCGGAAGCCCTATGAGTTTTGTGTAGGGAGCGTTAACTCGTACTTGGTGTTATGACGTTTGTCATATACTATTACAATAGGTGGAATGCTTCGCTTTGGGCTTTATCCTTTTTCGTGTTGATAGGAAATTTTTTGTCTGTTTATAACGAATTTTTGTTGCTTAGGGATGTCTCTCACGCTGATGTGGGCAAAGATTGCAGAGACGTGAGCCTCGTGCAGTTGGAGTCCCATGACCCATTGGCTAAGTCGCTACACTCGATCATGAATGAGAGTATAGGGACAAACGGGTTGATGCCCCCACGTTTAAATACTCCTTTTTCAATCTTCTTTACCGATTAAAGGGGCAAACCGATTAGAACTACGGTTTCTATGAAATCGGCTTCTCAAAATCCCCCCCCCCCCCTTGTGGATAGTTATTTTAAAGTACTCCGTTTTACCTTGACTTCGATTAGAGAAAATTGTCCCGAATCCTAATAAAAAAGGTGTTGGGAAAAGCCCATATGGAGTTACGTAATAGGTTTTGCAGAACAATACTAGGTTAGAGGAATGTGGGAAAAGTGTGTTTACCAGTGGCGTAACTTTTCCTTACTTTTAATTACTTCTAATTCCACCACGGGCTAAAGGATCATACACATTCACCCTAGTTGAGGGAAACGCCACCCTCCCATCCAGTTTTTCACTCCCCAAACCTTGTGAGCAGTGCCCGTCATCAGTTAGGGAGATCATCAACAAAAACTACCTTCGGTAATACTATATAAACACAACTTGTCAAAACGATATTTAGAAGTGATTAAAAATAACACGAGTAGTTACGTAGAAGCGTTACAGTCTTGTCATTAAAATATTTTAACAAGTTTAACAAGTTAAACTTAATGAAAGTACTTATAAAAGACGTTGACGAAAACCTTTATAGGATGTTAAAGGCAAAGGCTTCTCTCGAAGGTATTTCGGTAAGTGAGGCCGTAAATGAAGCAATAAAACTCTGGTTATTAAATAAGGACTTAGATAGGGTAATGGTAATAAAGAGTAAAGAATTTTGGAATGCAGTAAATGATGGAAAGTACGCACTATTCTGTGACGGTAATTTCATAGGTGGATTTGAAAGCGAGGAAGATATGATAAAGGAAGCTAAAAAGTACAAGAAGTGTTACGCTCTCAGTAAAAAGTGGTTAATTGGAGAGGGTGAACTCCCTGGAGTGTTTTAATATAAATGAAAAGCCTATACTCCACGTAAAAGTAACTGACCTCAAAATGGAAAATACTGTTGATATAGAAGCGTTAGTCGACACAGGGTTTTCTGGTTGGCTACTCCTTAGCTACGAAATCTATAAGAAACTTAACTCTCTGGAACTTCCTATTACTAGGAAGTATAGGGGGATAATAGGTAATGTTGAAGTTTACGTCGCAAGAGCAAATGTTACTATAGGTAATCTAAATGTTGATGCATTTATTGAATCGTCTCCTTATGTAGAAATGAATCTGTTAGGAAGGGAAATATTAAAAAGACTGGACATTTGTTTTTATAGAATGGACAAAATGTGTATAATGTAATAACGGAAATTTAAAACATGAATAAACTAAAACTATTACCATTCCCTCCTTCTTATATTTACTAACGTCTTTTGTAATAATATCTGATAACGGGATTAAAAAACTTTAGCTAAGTTACGGTTTTAAATCTCTTATGAGGAGGAATTTACCCTTTTTTAACTTTTAATTAACTTTGAGGATTCTGGATTTGCAGAAATTGATAAGCTGATAAACTATTTTCTCTTTTAATAGAATAGAGACTGAGATAATTGAAAAGCCGTTCCTTGATGAGGTTCAGAAAGTTGAAGGTTTGAAGGGCTTCGTCAGATCTTTAATAGCGGAAAAGAATCTTACGCACCAGTTTCTGGACATACCTTAATTGCTAATAAAGGAAGTGTTAGGGAAGTATTACCCGGAAGGTACGTTTCCGTTGAAGTAGCACCTTTATCGTTGTCTGAATATTTAAAGTTTAAAGGTGTACAAAACTTGGAGAAAAACCGGTCTATTAGCTAAAAAGGTTATTTATTGAGCTTTTATATTCGACGGCTTCCTTGCAGTAATCAACAGCGATAAAATTTTACTCAATTTATACAACGACCTCTAAGAACGAAATAACTCACTGCAAAATGAGGTAAAGTTAGGAGAATTCTCGCTCTTTTATATTTAGGACGTGGAAATAGAATTTCCTTCAGTAAAATTTAGGTTATTTAAACTTAATTAATGAGGTTAAGGACTCAATAGTAGTTGAAATTACTAAATCTGACGTTATAGGTGCTGTGAAATTATCCTTTGGATTATGGTTAACGTTTTGGTTGCCAAAAGGTTAGGGCTTAAAATTGTAAGTAACGATGAGGACTACGAGAGGGTTAAGGATTCAGTAAACGTTGTAAAACCTTAATCACTTTAAGGGTGGAACGTATACAATCGTTAAATCGCTAAACTTCATATCATCTTTAACTATGTCCTCTGGTAAGAGTTTGTAGATCTTTTCCTCTTGATACGTCAACCTCTCCATTACCGTTATTTCCTTATTATACCCAATTTTTAATAACCTTTCAGCTATTCTCCTTACACCGCAAGGATAAGGTTCTGGTATAATTAATAACCCTCTATATTTGATAAACTCATATATTTGTGAATAATCTATCTCTCCCCTAACATGAAATGTAATAAAAACAACTTGTGACAAATCACTTCCTACAATATGTAAAGCTCTAAGGACTGAGGAAACACCGGGGATTATCTCATATTTAACGCCGTATTTTTCACAAGCCTTCTTAATCTTTTCCAAGAATTGAAAATCCGAAACGGAAGGATCCCCGTGATCTAAAATTGCCACATCTTTCTCTCTAGCGATTAAAGCTAACTCCTCTAACTGCATATCTTGATCCTTATAGTTCAAATATACGACTTTCTTCCCGGATAAGGTGAATCTATCTACTACGCTTTTCCAACCGGCAACAACTTCACATTTCTCAATAACTTTTAACGCTTTTAGAGTAATTAATTCCGGGTCACCGGGGCCAACACCCACTATATAAATCGTTTTAACCACCCTCATAAGAGGCTATTGCCACTGTAACTTCCCCTTTATATCTTATTTTCCTCAATATAAGCCTTCCTTTCCCAGCAATTAATGCCGAAACTTCAGCAACACCCTTAATTCCTAACTCCTTTAGCTTATCTGACGGAGGAGTTAAGCACTCATCATTGAAAGCGTTTATTTCCTCCCAACTTATAAGCCTAAAGGGAACTTTTAAATCATCAGCGACCTCCTTCACTTTTTCCCTAACAGATGCTATTATGACTACCCTGTCCATGCTTGCGGATATAAGATTTAGTGCGTTAAAAATTGCTTCTTTTATAACCTCCTTATTCGTTTCTTCCTTACTACCAACACCTATTACGAACTTTATTGGCTTTAGGTAGACTGTGTTTCCGTCATCGCCATTTGGTGGTGAATCAGTTATTACGACCTTATATTCGCATTCATCTCCTATAACATAATTCCCTTTAACCCCTTCTGGGATTTTCTCTACTCCTTTAACACAAACTTTTTCACCTTTTAGTAATGCTGATGTAACTCTTACAATTGCCTTAACGTTTACTATTTTACAATTTAAGATTCTTGCAAGCTCCTCAATACTCGTAATACCTTTTATTTCACTAGCCGTAGTTATCACCGGGGTTGCGTTAATAATTTTAGAAACCTCTAAGGTGAGGTTGTTAGCACCCCAATGGGAACTTAATACCGGAATCACGAACCTAAAACCGTCATCTACACAAATTACTGAAGGATCAACGTCTTTACTCCTTGCGTATTTACAAACAGTTCTAACAACTCCTCCTAAAGCCATTACGAAAATTATTGCATCATAACATTTCCATGCTTTTTCAACTTCTTTATAATTAAAAAGAGATACTGTGTACCCTTTATGTTTAAGTTTATCGAAAAGCTCCTTAGCTTTATCCTCAGCAGTTGCATAAACTATTGCTATACCCCTTGGAAAAAGTATCACTCCTCCTCTTCCTCTTTCTCCTTTTCTTGTTCTTTAGTCTCCTCCTCTAATGCCTTCTTCATGGCTTCAATCTCTTCTTTGGGTAAAGGCTTAATTTCAGCGGAATTAGGAGTTATTCTCAAGTACTTATCCCATTGTATCACTATTCCGTTATCTGTAATGTCCATAGGATGCCTAACCATGGAGATCTTACTGTCCCTCATTTTCCACACAATAATTGACCTATAAAGTACACCGTCGATTTCATCTAAGTCTAACCTAATTATGCCGTCAACTGCATGTTCAACACCTGGCCCTCCAAAACCCCTTTCACCTACTGAAACTTGTGAAACGAATATTGCTGTGCAACCTAAACCCGCTATCACCCTCTTAAACGTCATTACAGCGTTTCTTGCAACAGCTGGTTTACTTAAATAGAGCGTGCTCACTGAGTCTATTGCTATCCTTTTAGCACCAGTATCCTTTATCGCCTGCCTTAAGACCTCCACTAATTCGCCTACGTTATCTATGTCTTTAACAACGTACTTTTCCCTCTGAGCTGTCGATCCTATACCAGAGGTGAACGCATCGATTATCGCAAACTTCCCCTCTTTTTCAAATTTAGTTACATCCCAACCGAAATGAGCGAAACTTCTAAGGACTGAAACGGGGTGTTCTTCAAGGGCTACAAATACTCCAGCCTCGTTGTCCTTCGTTAAACCGTTGTACAAGAACTGTTTTGCCAATATCGACTTCCCAGTACCGGGTCCGCCAGAGAGAAGTACAACATTTCTTTCTGGTATCCCTCCATAAAGGATCTCGTCCAAACCTGGTATATATGTCCTAACTCTCCGTACTTTCACAAGAGTATGTTAGCTAGCAAACTCTTAAAACTCACTATTTAGCCAAATGCTAAGAATGAAGGAAAAATGTAAAACTTCATAGACATTGAATCTTTTCACGTTGAATCTTTTACATAAATTTTACCATAAAATTACACTAATACGGAAAAGGTTGAAATTGATTTCAGAGATGTAAGCTCCATGCAGTCAGGTTCCATGTGAGAGATAACGCTCGATCATGAGAGTGAAGAATTTGAGCTTCATAATACTCATGATAATCTGTACTTGATCACGGGAGTGAAGGTGCAATCAGAACATACAGATATAAACCTTAATTAATGAAACAGTAGCTCTGACCAATTAATAAAACCTTGGTTTATGAACATTTTGATAGAAAAATACTAAATTTAGAGCTAAGTCTTTTAAATACAAAAATATTAAACCTAATTCAGATGTCCTCACAAAAAGGGGAGAAGGTAGAAGTACCTAAAAGAGAGATAGGCTTACTTGATCTCGTTTTCATGAACCTCGGTGGACAATCACCGTTCCTCAGCGTACTAATTTACGGTACTGCAGTCTTTATAATAGCTGGGGTTTTCGCACCTATCGCAGTAATATTAGGTACAATCCTGGTGCTCTTTAACGGTTTAGTCGTTTACAAGCTCTCAACTAAGTTTACCCAAAGTGGGGGTTACTACACTTACGCTTACTACTCACTTACTAAAAGGCTTGGATTTGAAACCGGTTGGACATACCTCCTTTATTCCTCCTTTTACGGTTCAGGTTATCTGTTAGGTGCGGTAACAATGCTTACAATAATTTTTAACGTAAGTACATGGTACATTGCATTAGGATTATTAGTAATCTCTACGGCTTTTTTAATTACCGGTAAAAGAACTTCTTTTAAGTATGCAATGGTGGCTAGTTTGTTAGAAATAATAATAATGAGTTCCCTTGCAATACTATTCCTCTCATCAACTCATTTCACCTTTTATAACCCGTTGAATGCTAAGATAAGCCTCTCCAGTATTGCCTCCGCTATAATATTTGGTTCAGGCATACCCACGGGTTATGGTTCAATAACTCCTTTATCCGGTGAGGTAAAGGATCCTAAAAAGACTGTTCCTAGGGCTATTATCACTGTAATCTTATTAGGAGGGTTACTTGCAGCATTTGATATTTACGCAATTACAGATCATATCATCTTCTATCATATAGGTGTTAATAGTACTGATATGTTGCACTTAATTGAAAATAGGTTTGGTCTATTAACGCTAACATTTGTAGTATTTGCAGCCTTAAATGACGGTATATTGGCTACACTTACTTTTATGTTTGCAACATCAAGGACTATATATGCTATGTCCCTTCACGGCTTTTTCCCACCACAGTTATCAAAACTTAAGAACAAAAGTGAGCCGATTAATGCCTCAATAGCTACTGCCGTACTATATTGGTTAATAGTGTTAGGCTCCTTGTATTTCGAAGGAGGAAATGCAGAAAACGCTTTCCTAGTAGTGAGCTTGATATCTCTACTCGCAAACTTGTACGTTCACCTAGCCACAGACTTATCCTTATTTAAAATATCGTTGAAGAGGTTAAGGAAAAGATTATATGAAATAACACTAGCCATAGGTTCTGCGGGGTTTACACTATATATTATGTTGAATTCTGTGCCTTCAATTTCGCCGGTAATAATAGATATCTTCCTACTATGGCTATTAGCGGGTTTCATGTTAGCAGAAGTCATAGACATAGCGAAACAGCAAGAAGAAGAGGAAGGCTGAAAGCACACATTATCTGTACTTCTAAGGATTACATAAAAAGGGCTAAAGCTCGTCAAGTGAATGGATAGTCCCCCCCCCCCCCATAGAAAAGTTTTAAGTATGGGTTCTTTTTCCTCTTGGTGACGTTAACAGAGCCCCAGCATAGTGGGACTATGGGAGGAAAGAGAAGTATCCCTCTTAAGGGACTAGACCTATGCAATGAAAAATCCCGTTTGTCCCTACACTTTCATTTCATTCATGATCGAGTGTAGGGACTTAGCCCTCAACCACCTTTTGGGTGGGTCATGGGACTCCAACTGCACGAGGCTCACATCTCCGTAATCCCCCTCACCATAGCCCACATCGGCGTGAGGGATCATTATTTATCAACAAAAATTCGTTATAAACGACGTAAAAGATTTCTATCAACGTGAAAAAGGATTCAGCCCTTCATGTTTAATTATCTGGCTACCTTGTCCCGATCGGTGGTAGGAACTATAAAGGGAACCCTAGCTGACTGAGAAGCAGGCTAACATGAAGGCGATAAAGTGATTAACGTAATTTTAATGAAACACTAATAATGGAATATGGAAACAGGCTATAAACCTTGTTTTCTCTCATTGCTGACTTTTCATACAATTTTTACTTATCTTAATATCTCCTTCTAAAACACCAGAGCCTAAGTTAAGGATCTGAGTGTAGAGCAAGAATAAGAACACATCTTGTCCTTGCGTATTAATCATTGACTTAATATAATTTGCATTAATGTTACTAATCCTTATACAATAGTCCTTTCCTAGATAAAAGACATCATTACTCGAAATTATAAACCCATTATACTCCTCTCCCTTACTCACTATTATTTTGTCCTCATACATACTACTCAATGCTTTTAGGTATTCTTCTAATCCCTTATATCGCCTAGAAATAATACACCTATATATTCTATCTTTTTCTCTTTTATTAAGATTATTAAATATTTTATAAAAAATTTCTTCAATTTCGCTCATTTATATAAGGCTTTAAACTCTAAATTTTAATCTTTATTATGCCTTGGATTTCGGCGAAATCCGCGGATAAGCTAATTTCCGGACAATGTCTGAAAATGGAAGTAGGTAAGATAATAAGAGTTGAAAGTTTTAAAGGTGACAGATGGGTGGAGATCAAAAGATTAAATGAAAACTCGTTCGAAATAACTGAGAAGGGATTTAATAATCAAAAAATTACAGTCAGTGCCGATGAGTTAAAAGAAAAACTAAAGAGAATTTTCGACGTTGAATTTCCAAGAAGTCATCAGCTTAGAGTTAATTATACGAGTTAACTTTGAATAATGCAAAGAAGAGTATAATGCCCTTTTCCCTTTATCTTCTTGTATTTGAAGAAAAAGTTTTCCCAATATACACTGAAGTAAGTCACAGTTCAGAAAGTAAGGTAGCTTAATCCTTTTAAATGGAATTACTGAACATTTAATAGCTCTCGTGACTTAGAAATATGAAATTAAGGACAAATTAAAATGACATGCTGAAACTTCAATGTTAAGTATAATATTTCTATTCATAAAATAATGTAACATGAGATATGCTATAAAGCGTTTTGAAAAGGGTTTTATTAATAAAAGTCATAATGTCACTCAAGCTAAACGTGCTTCTATAAAGTTTTAACATCTGCGGTATCTTGATTCTTATTTACGTCCTTTGTAAAGAAAAGGATTTATTAAATTTGCGCGCCGTTATTGACACTATAAATGATTTCCACAATTATTAAGACGCACTAGTCTTAGGAAATTAAACAGTTCAAAAGGGAGTAAAGGTCTTATCCTATAGTTTTTATTAACTTTAACTTCTCCATGTGAATTGTAACTGACACCTAAAACAGTCTGACAAACCCACTTGCAATACGCACAAGTATTAAGCCTTTATAAAAAGAAGATTTTCTAACCGGAAATAGTGAATTTCTTGGCTTCTCTTAAAGTAACTGCACTTGCCGCGATTAATATTCCCGTATTAAGCGCAAGGAGGAGGTCAATTATTACTATAGTAAGACTATTTAATGCAAAAAATTCTAAAGACATTCTTAGAATGTAGAGCAAACTCCATGTTAATGTTACGCTGTAAGGCCATTTATAGTACAAAGTGCCGTCTTTGAAGAAGAATTTTATCTCATTATTTTCTAATAGTTTATATCCGAGAAAATACCCTAAGACACCCGAAGGTATTAATGATAATAAGATAAGTGGATCATTAACTTGCGCAGAAAAGGAGATTATTAATAATATGTATATAATCGGCCAAAAATACATCCTTTTACTCCTAAACTTCCTCGGCCTTAGCCTTCTAACTGTTATGTAGATGACAATGATAAGATAAACAATCAGGAATTCTTCATAAGAATTATTCATAACAAATTTTTAGCAAATCTCTTTATAAATTTATTTAACTATAACTCACCTTCAAATACATAAGCCTTTATAACGCTTCCGTCATTAACACCTCTAGCCATACCTACGGTATTATAGTAAGCCGTAACATAGCCTCTATTATCTAACGCTAATAAACCAACATTCCCCTTACCGAAAAGTGAAGTAATTTTATTCACTACACTTCTAACTGCGTCCTCTACGCTTAACCCCAGAGATACTAAAATATCGACTTCCTTTGCGGGGAGAACTTTAAGAATTATCTCACCGATCCCAGTGGAAGAAACTGCAACACGTTGAGTAGCATAATAGCCAGCACCGGGTATAGGTGAGTCCCCTACTCTTCCGGGTAGTTTACCGCTTATACCACCTGTACTTGTACCCGCCACAAGATTACCGTCCTTATCAAGGGCTACAGCTCCAACAGTATCATGAGATAAAGTGCTATTCAAGGAGTTTAATGTTTCTTCCCCCCTTTTTCCCACTAATAACACATGCCTACCATCCCTCATAACTTTCAACGCCTCCCTTATGGGGTTTCTAACTTGAACTGAAGCGACAGCACCAAGCCTTAATGTATTCCCATGCATTATTCCGGCATCCATTTCTACTTCTCCTCTTGAGTTTTTAACACTCCCGATCCCCGCATCAAAAACTCCGCAGTCCTCCATATACGCTATTGCCTCAACTACAGCTTCAATAGCTGATCCCCTCGAAAACTCCTCATAACCCCTTTGAAGAGCCTTTATAATCTCATTTCTACCCTTTTCAGAATCCCTCTTATTCCAATCTCCCGCACCGCCATGAACTGCTATAACTGGGATTTTATATTTCATAAGGTAGAAAACGTGCAAAAGGCTTAAACGTTTTCTAACCGTGGGTTTTAAACCTTTTCACCATACAAAGTTATGAAGTTGTTTTTGTAAAAAATTAGAATAAGTTTTTCCAATAACCCTTCCCTTCCCAATATTATTTCGGGCACTACTGGTAGGTTAATTCTTTGGAAGTCCATTAATGATATTGGGACTTTGAATTCTAAACTCCCTATTTTGATAAATATCGTGTATCTCTTATTCAATGCACCGTTAATAAACACTAAATCGTAATACCTAGACTCCAAATCATTAAAGCAATACAATGCCTTATTACGTTCTAATAGCGTGTATCTACTACCAGTATCTAATAAACCCTTGACTTTAATCATAGAATTCAGGGAGGGGCACTTTATAAAAACGTCTATTAAAGGGATTTTGTTTCCAAGGATATCTGTAAAAGGAAAAGTTAGTAACTCAGCTACCGTCTTGCTTGACATAGAATATAGCGTATTGGTGCGGTTTATATCCCTTTTCCTCCAACAACTTCACCAATTCATCCCTAGAATCAGCATAACCAATAACCCTATCATCAGAATCAACAGCAACATACTTACCAACAAACCTAGAATCTATTATAATCATTTTAACCACTTATCTCAAAGAAGTTTTCATAAAAACATACTATAAAGTTAGTAGGACTTAAAATTAAACCCGGTACTATTGGCAAATCGGTTTTACTCAAGTCATAAACGCTGACTTTTACCTCTTTCCTTAATCCTCCAATCTCAATAACTACTTCCCCTCCATTTAAAATCCCACAAACTTCGGCTAAGGATTTATCGATTAAATCCCTGTTCCCGAATGTGGCTATAGCTCTAAGCGATTTATCTTTACAGATAAGCTTAACATTCATTAAGGGTACTTTAAAATCACGAATTTTCGAATACTCCATCCTAACTCTTAGCTGAGAAGGAATGTAAAGAATTGAGTACTGGTGCGGTTTATATCCCTTTTCCTCCAACAACTTCACCAATTCATCCCTAGAATCAGCATAACCAATAACCCTATCATCAGAATCAACAGCAACATACTTACCAACAAACCTAGAATCGTTTATCACTAGCATATATATAGTATTTTAGATTTAGAAGATAAAAAACATTTAAGATAATTACCACGCGTGATTATCAACAACATATAAGAGAGAATTATCCCATAAAAAACGAATGACAAGCTCGCCCTTCCAAGAGGTCATTCCTCCTACAGCCTTTGATACTATTTTCCCGTTAAACTTTCTATCCTTAACAGAGATCATTTATTAGATAATCAATGAGAAATTTCTAGTAGCTTAAACATAAGCAGAAGTCTTTCAAACCGCCCTAACATCTGCCGTTCAAAGTTTGTGCCATAGTATTAATACATTTGTAAGTACTAATTCATCGACGAGTCAACGAGTATTGATGAAGGAGTATAAGATTAATGATGTAAAGATTAAACGAATGAAGGGGCTGGATCCTTTTTCTATGCTAACACATTCAATTGTGTCTGGGTTTATTGGTAAACGATAATCTCTCACGCCGGTGTGAATGAAAAAGTGAGCCAGTGCCGTTGGACTCCATGACCCACGCGCGACAAAGATGAGCGTGTAGTTGATGGCCAAGCCCCCTATGCTTAATCATGAAACGAAAGTGTAAGAAAACGGATATAACTGAGGCTCAAGTCTACGCCGTCGCCAACAGTTTTCGATAAACCGTGAAGTTTATATACTTAGTATGTAAATTTAAGTATAGTCACACCAGATGGGTGGCTATATCACGACGAGGTGTGACGGTGAATAAGAGATGTGCGGGTTTCCCCATCAGATGGTAACACTCTGATGGGTGGGGTTATCCCGCTAAAGGGGCGGAGGGGTATGAACGGGGCAATACCCCGTGACTCTGTTGAAGCCCAACGGCTGAGGATTGGATAAAAATTCATGAAAATTCAATGAAGCCCAAAACCCCGTTATAAACGCTACTAACCCTTACCTGGAACACGTTGGAGTGTAGAGATAGTGTCGTCACTTGCTTATTTATATTTCTATAATTTTTAGACTTTATATAATATTCGAATTTATTGTTAATTCTTTATATATAGAATCAACGTTTAATAAATTTATACCTTAATGACGACACTATCACCACACTCACACGTTGAGGGAGTTGCTATATTTTAGATTATGAACTACAAAAGGAGAGTAAAGAATACGTTAGAATGTACGGCCTTGTTCCCATAGGTAGTATGGCCGTAACCTCCGCGGAAAACTAAAAGTTAAATTCACGTAGTCTGGCCAAGATATCATGTTGAAGGGGTAAAAAATTAGAGGAGGCTATAAAGGATTCTCTTAGAAGGCTGAAGTATTATAATTGGATAGTACAGCTCTCACCGCAATTTTGACAAGTATAGTGCTAGGGCTATGGTAAAGGTATTCATGAACGAGAGGCTGAATTCGGTTTAAAAGTAGTAATTTATACTTAGAGAGGCGTATAATATATTTGAAAGAGTTTTTGATGAGATGATGAAAGTGCGGTCGACAGAATTATGAAGAGCCTAATCCAGTCTGAATCTTTCTAGCTAACTTTATTATTAACGCCATTAAAAGAAGGAAAAGGGCTACTGGAATTAACCCGATATTTACCAGAAAGAATGTTGAGTCGCTTACCAGTAGAAACGGCAAGAATACGATTGATATTTTTTCAAGACTTAAAAACCTTAGAGAAGTAAATATGAGGAAGAGTAATGCACGCGAGGTAGCTCTATTAATTTTTTCTATTACCATATGTAGATTACTGTTCCCTACCTTTTATACTTAGTTGATAAGATATTTTATACTGGAAGTGAAAATATTTTTCGTGCTCTGGTGGAAATATTATATACTTTCGTTTGCTGTAATTTTGATAGTTGAAACAACCATATCCCTCTTCCTACCTTCAACGCTACCCTTTACTTTCTTGGAAATATTATTCGCGTTCCTAGCGTGGTATTTTTTATCACCCGTATTACTTACAATCGCATTTAGAGGAACAAAAAGTAATGATGAAAACCTTTTACGTTATGTCTCATACGCTTCAGCCTTACTTAACTTCAGAAAAGGAGTTCACGTTTACGAAGTGAATGAAAAGTTTCTTAACGCTATGGCATTCGGTAACATAATTTATAGGGCTATAGCGGTAACCACACCACTAAAAGAAACTCTAAATGAAAGGGAACTAGTAGCAGTGTTGTCCCACGAAATTGCACATTTAAAGAATATGGACACAGAAATCCAGTGGATTTATATTCTCCTCATAAACTTAGTTTACGTATACTTATCATATGAAACTTCATTAATATATAGCGCTATAGTCTTACTATTTGGGGTTCTATTTATGTTCCCATTACATAGGTATTTAGAGAAAAGGGCTGACATAACAGCTTCTTATACGACTAATTGGATAGCTAAATATTTAGGGGATGCATTGGTAAAAATCGGTTATTTAAGTACTCAGCTACCCACTTACATAATTAAGGAAATCCCAGAATTTCAAATATTTTATATAAAACAGAGTTTGATTTACTCAAACAGAAATGGGGATAATTCCTTTTTCAAAACCCACCCTCCTCTAAATGAGAGGTTAAAGTACTTGAATGAGATAGACACGAAGCTAAATTTCACTCAATATACTTAGCTTAGCCTCATTACCTCTCTCGCAACCAGTATATGCTAAAGAGGATGAGTATACAGCGTTACCATTAACGTAAAGTTTATAGTACTCGTCACCCAGTTTCTTGTAATAATTGTAATAATACAGCTTTGCGGAAATGGGGTCTTCTCCTCTCCTTATTACTAGTAAAAACAGGTTAAGTGCTGTCTGAGTATAACTTTCTAGTTCTTTAACCGAGTCTAAACCTTTAAGTGATATGTATTTTAAAGCCAACTCACTATCAACCATCTTAGAAGCATCAATACCTAAAGAACTACTTAGCTTATCCTTATCAATACTACCGTTATGGGCTAGGTAAATTATAAACTTATCATTATAATCCATATAAGGATGTGAGTAGTAAGAGGAGACTAAAGACTTATCTGAGGCCTGTCTTGCGTGAATAATGACCTTAAATTCCCCCTTTAACTTACCTATAAGGCTTGTTAACAAATTAGCTTCTGTATAAATTGGGTTTTTACTCCTGTAATATATTATTCCCTCCGAGTCAATAGCTACAATACCCCAACCATCACCGTGCTTTACCCCGTTTCTTAAGGGGTCTTTATTTGCAGCCCTTATCAAACACCCAACTAACCTTTCAAGCTCAGCCTTATTGTTTCCATGATACGCTAACATTCTACACATATGTTTTCACAAAATTTATTTCTGCTAACGTAATTTTAAAAGTATGAGAAAGAAAGGTGACGAAGAAATCACGATGCTCGACGTTATAATTTTCTCCGTTGAAGTAGGGTTATTAATAGGTATAATTCTCGTACTTTTAAAAGTCTTACCAGCATTAGCACACTCTTAGGTGATTAATACGCAAATAGGTGTAGCAGCTCACAGTGAAATAAAAAATGGAAAACACGTTGAAATCGCTAAAGAATTAATTAGGGCGTTAAGGGAGAATTGTGGTAATGATCACGTAATACTGTTGGGAGGTTATTGGGGTTTAATGAAAGTTTTAGCTGATGAAGCATTAAATAAGGGATTTAAAGTTGCAATGTTATTGCCTATCGAGAGAGAAGGGATTGAGATCCCAGAAAAAGTCATCAAAATCTATACTGGTTGTGAGTTCAGATGCAGGTCTGTAATGCTCGTTAGGTCGTCTGATGCTTTAATTAGTATTGGAGGAGGGGTAGGGACTCAAATTGAAATCGCAATGGCTTATGCAATGGGCAAGCCAGTCTTTGTGTTAACAAATACCGGGATGCCGACCGACAACTTACCCTTAGCCTTCCCAGAATATTTAGATGATAGGAAGGTCGTTAGGGTTCAGTACTTTAAAGACGTTGAGGAATTAGTTAAATCCTTGTGCTCCTCAAGGCTTAGAAGTGTGAAAACCGATTTCGGGTAACCATTTTACTCTGTAGTGAAAAATTCATTTATGGAAGAAATTAAAAGAATGAGAGAGATAGGAGAGGAGTACGATAAACTTCTAGATAAAGTTCTGAACATCCTCCACAAAATAATACCAACTTGTTTAGCCCTTTCAATGGAGAACTCATTATTTCCGATTTATGCTGTGAATAACGTAAAGACTAGAGGGCTTTTAGCTTTTCCGTATAAGTGTGAGGATAAGATAGGGTTCGTAATAATTACCGAGGAGGGAAAAGTAATTTTTGAGGATTATGAAGGAAATATTAAGGAATTAGGGGTGATAAAATGAGGAAAGTAGTTGAGGATAAAGGTAGGCTTTATGAAGGGCCAATATGGATTAATGACGCACTATACTTTGTTGATATCCTAAAGGGAGAAATTCACGAGCTGAGGGATGGTAAACATATGGTCTTAGCACGTTTTAATACTTACGTAAGCTCTATACAGCCAAGTAAAAATGGATATTTAATTGCCACAGTGGGAAAGGGGTTTTATAAGGTCTCCTATAACGGTGAAGTTAAACTAATTTATGAGGTGAGGGACTGGGATAATAGGAATAGGTTTAACGACGGTAAATGCGACCAACTGGGAAGGTATTGGGTTGGTACTATGAATTTAGAAGAGAAATACCCTACTGGCTCACTTTTCGTATTCGACGGGATAAATATTAAGAGGGTCTTAGAAGGTGTAACGATTTCAAACGGTATTGCGTGGAGTTTAGATAACAAGAAGATGTACTATATAGACTCTCCCACTAGAAAGGTATTTGTATTTGACTTTGATTTGGAAAAAGGTGAAATTAACAATCGTAATGTCTTAGTAGACCTATCAAGGTATAATGGCGTGCCAGACGGTATGACCATCGATAGTGAAGGCTATTTATGGGTTGCAATTTATGGTGGAGGTAGGGTATTAAGAATTTCACCAGAGGGTAGGATAGTTGAGGAGTTATTAGTCCCTACCTCTCATACCACTTCTGTAACGTTCGGTGGTAGCAACTTAAAAACCCTCTATATAACTACTGCTGACGACGAAGTAAACGGAGGTTATGTTTACGCTGAGGATTTAGATGTTAGGGGCGTTGAGACAGACTTATGTAGTTTTTAATTGACAGTTCTTAGCAATAAACGCTTTAAGCTCATCACAGAAGTAATTTATCTTAAGCCCGTTTTTCTTACAATCTACCGCTATTGCATAAGGTTCACCTTTATCATTTATCGAGATGATCGCTCTGCAAGAATTAGGTAAACAAACTGATGGGAACATTTTTAGTAAGTAATATGCTATTACTTTCTTACTTCTTTCAGTAAATCTTTCAGCGAATGGATATAGGAAACCGGCTAACGCTGTGGGGTAATTGAAACATAAATGGTTTACGTTAATTTGTTCATTTTCTATCAAATAAATTAAGTTCTCAATGAATTCTTTGAGATCCTGAGTATCCCCTTCATATTTCCACTTCTCTTTTAATTCTTGTAATATATGTGTTCTTGCATTCTCATCGCGGACTTCCTTATATAACATTATAAGACCTTTAGGGGTAATGTAAAACGACCTATATCCCTTTTTAGCATACCCTTCTTCAGCAAGCTTTTTTAAGATTCTCCATGCCGTAGCTGAAGGTATGTTCTCTCTTTGAGCTAGCTTGTAAGACGAGATAGGACCCAGTACCAATAGTTTATAAAGTAATTTCGATTCTTTAGAAGATAATTTTATAGATAAACCTACCATAACATGTATATGCAATTTAAGGTGAAATATTATCATTACAATTGTTGTTAGCTCTCCAGGCATATTATTTTCATTATAAAAATAAGTCTATAGCCTTAAAAAGATAACTCATTTAGTTTTCTAAAATTGTTTTACTAAAACAAAAAATAAAGGTTTAACTTATTACCCTCTCCAACCGAAACTGCCTATGGGTATTGGCTGATTACTAACGCTTTGGAAAGGAGTCATAGGAGCAGTCTGATAAGCGTATTGCCCCGCAAATAAAATATCAGCCCTAGTAAAATAAGCAGCAACTATAGCAAATACGGCAGCTATAAGTATTGCGTATTTTATAGCTTTAGGAAGATCTGTTGGTTTTATTTCACCTATTGCAGCCTTTTTAGAGGGGTTAATTAAAAAGGCTAAATAAGGACCAGATGCCAAATAACCTCCACCAGATATTATCACTGATAGGGATGACATTATTAAATCAGCATAAAATGTACTTTGAGAGAGTAAATAATCATAGGCTGTTTCATCAAATACGTTTATATAGTTTACACTAGCTAAGAACAAGAACCAACTGGCTAGTTCGGCTATCCCAGCAAATGCTAATAATTTCGCCATTAACCTTCTAGCTTTAATACCTTCATCGCCTTTAGTGAAGAAGGCTAATATGTAGCCTAACCCCGCACCTACGAAAACACCTCCAGCTAAGAAAAGAACCGGTAATCCTGCGTTATTCCAGAAGGGAATTCCGGTAGTTGCAGCAAACTCAAATCCGCTATATACGGTAGAAAAGATTCCAAATAGCATTCCGAGAGTTGCGAACAAGACTCTAACCCAAATTCTGTTCTTCACGAACCTCTCGAATAATAAAGTCAGCATATAAAGGAACGAGAATAAAAGTAAACCGCTTACAAACACTATACCTCTTGCCATCCATGAATTGTAAAAGTTTGCTAGAGCCTCTAGTGGTGAACTCGTTGCTGCAAAGGGTCTTCCCAAATCCATAGCGAAGAAAACGAATGCTAATACTGTAGAGACGAAAACCACTGGTGCACCCTTCTTGCTTAATGAGGGATAATTTCCAGTATACTCTAAAATACCTAAAATAGCCATTAGCATCCCGGCTACTTCAGTAAAATATAGTGCTAATGCTACATACTCGCTCCATAAGGGGTACTCGTTAATCTGCTGTATTGGCGCTTTAACACCGAATGGATTAGGAATAGGGGCTGTAAATAGTCCCATTTCTATTCGTGCATTATTAACCTAATTTTTTAAATAAACCTTCACTTCACCAGTTTAATATGAATTGTAATTCATATTTCTTTTAAAATTTCCGCGGGATAATTATTCACGTGGATATTGAGGAACTAATAAGGGAAGGTAAATACGAAGAAGCAATAAATCAAGTTACTGGTAATGATGAAAATTCTAGGATGATAAGGGCTTTTATACTTTTAAAAGCTGGAAAATTCGAGGCGGTTCTAAAAGAGTTAGAAGGTATGAATAACACTGAAGCTCATTACCTACGCTTTGAAGCTTATAAGGGGTTAGGTAACAGTGAAAATGCTATTAAAGAACTCGAAGAAGTGCTTAAGGATAGAGATTATGAACATTTCCTCCACTACGTTTTGGCGGAATATTTGTTCACAATAAAAAGCTATGAAAAAGCGTTAATTCATATAAACAAAGCGTTAGAAATAATGCCGTATAATTACGATTATAAATTCCTAAAGGCTAAAATATTGTTCGAACAAGGGAATTACGAAGACGCTTCTATATACCTTACTGACGTTATTTCCATGAATCCTAAAAACGTAGAAGCTAGATTACTGAAAGCTCTGTGCTACTATAATGTAGGTCTTAAGATGGACGCTTTGTCTGAAATTAATAAGGCATTAGACTTTAAGAAAGATGACGTCCTTCTTCATACCTTAAAGGCTAAAATATATTTCGAAACCGGATTTTACAAACTCGCGTTAGCTGAGTTTAAAATAGCCTTTAGGTTAAACCCCAATGATCCAGACCTCGCATATAGTATCGCCACTTGTTATCACTTACTTTCTTTAAATCAAGATGCAGAAATGTTCATAGATAAAGCTATTGCCATGAAACTAAAAGGAGAATATTTCGCTTTAAAAGCTAGAATAAGGAAAGCATTAGGCGATTTGTCCTCAGCTAAGGAGTATGCGTTAAAAGCTATTAAGCTAGATCAGAAATTGAGATCTCAGCTAGAAGATTTACTTTAATTTTTTATTTCCGAAAAGTCATATTACGAAAGTGAAGTGAAACTATAAAAAAAGGAGTAAATTTAATTAATTTACGATAGAAATGAGTAATCTGAAACTGACGAGAAGAGACTTTCTTAAAGTGTCTGGACTAACCGCGTTAACAACAGCCATTATGCTAGAGTCCGGACCAATACTAGATAAGATATTCTCCTCTGAAGAAACAGGTTACGTCTTAAACTACCCAAATGACGAAATAGTTTACGGTAACTGTTTCCAATGTTTAGGGAGATGCTCAATTGAAATTGTTAGAACACCGCAGGGTTTCCCGAGATTCATCACGGGGACTATCGGATGGCACATAAATGATGGAGGTGTCTGCCCAAGAGGTGCCTCTGATGTATACTATTACTTTGCACCGGCTAGGCTCAGGTTTCCGCTAATCAGAGCTGGAGATAGAGGATCTGGGAAATGGATGGCGATAGATTACGATTCTGCAATAGATATCATAGTTAATGGTACTAACGCACAAAGCTGGAGCAAGCTAGGACTTTCACCGCAAAGTCTTGGTGTTGGCAATTTCCCCGGGCTGAAAGCAATAAGGGAAAACAACCCCCATGCTTTTGCCTTCTTCCAGGGGAGAGACCAGTTAATACCCGGTATAACTGCCGGTTTCTTCGCTGGTAATTTCGGCACGGCAAACGCTGGTGCACATGGTGGCTTCTGCTCAATGAACGTTTACACTGCCGGAGTTTACGTTACCGGAGCACCAGTATGGGAATATGCCGGGCCAGATGAAGAAAGAGCCCAGTACTTCATTCTTGCTGGTCTAGCTGGAGATCACTTCCCTAATTGGATGAGGAGGATAATTGCTAGGATAAGGGAGAACGGTGGAAAAGTGGTAACAATTGCACCAGAGAGGTTTGGGTTCTACTCAGTTTCAGACGAGCACTTGTTCATTAACCCAGCAACTGATGGGGCATTAGCGATGGGTTGGATAAGGGTCTTAATAGATTTCCACTACTACGTGTATAAAGCTTATCTCGCAAGTACTGGTCAAGCACCTCAAGTTCTTAACCCGCAAACATTACAACCAGTATCACCAGCCTTTGATCCCGCATCTGGACAGTTAATAATGCAGACTATAACCCCGAGCGGTCAAGTGGTCCAGTTACCACAACTTGGAGACATACCTCAAACTGCAGTATTCCCCCATATAGATGAGGAATTCATAAGGTATTACACAAACCTCTCTTGGTTAGTGATAGTTAACCCTAACCCTCAAAACGGAGACTGTTTAGACCCATCAGACCCTACAGCTGGGAATAATGTAGGATTACACGTAAGAATGCCCGTTCAAAACCCAGAGTATTCGAGTCAACACCCGTGGTTAGAAGCCGTTATGGGGAGCGATGGGAACGTATACTCTTACGTGGATATACCATGGCAAGAAGGAGTCTACCCGATTATCACTTTAGATGAGTTACCGCAGAGCATGCAAAGCCAGATAACATTAGTGTCTTATAAACTAAAGAATGGGCAAACTGTAAAAGTCCCAGCTATACAAGTTACTGTGCCTAAAGCGTTAGGTAGTAACGAGACAATAACGTTAACAGTAACTACTGCCTTCGAATTATTTAGAGCCGAATTACTAAACTACGATCCTTACACGCCCTATACTCAACAGCCCCAATATGGTGCATTAAATGTAGCCTCAGTAACCGGAATCCCTCACGACACAATAGTTAGAATAGCTAATGAATTGGCAACTACTGCTTTCCAGAAGGCTATTTATGAACCGGCCAAATGGATAGATTACCTTGGGAGGTATCACGATCACGTGATCGGAAGACCAGTTTCAATCTATTTTATGAGGGGGCTAGCCGCCCATGCTAACGGTTTCCACAGTGCTGCATCTTATTATTACCTTGTGCTAGTCCTAGGTGCATGGGATAACCCTGGTGCTGACCTCTACAAATATCCTTATCCCCACTACTTCCCCGGTCATGCAGTACCACCTCACCCCTTAGCAAATACGCCAACAATTGACCCAGATATTGCAAACGCTATAAGTGGTCTATCCAACTTCTCAGCACCTAAGACTAGATCTGGATTCCTAAAGACTGAGTATATTTATAATGACGGGACAGTTGATATTAAGTCAGTAAAAGTAGTATCAGCTGGTCCTTATGGTTTCCCAGATGGCCCCGACGATTTAGTAATCTATAAGAACGGGAGACCTTTACTCGTGGATAGGGGTTACAGCTGGGAAATACCTTTAACCACACAGAGATCTATCTCAGCAGTAGCCTATACGACTTATTTCATGAACAAATATCCTAACACTGCTACACCCTATCAGATACAAGCCATGATGTGGTATATTACTGCACCCTATTGGAATAATGCATATTCGTTAACGGACTTATTGCAGAAAGTTACTGAAAAAGATCAGAACGGAAATTACATCATACCTTTCACGATAAGTATTGACCTCTTCATGCAAGAGACTAACAACGTAGTAGATTTAATAATTCCAGACTTATCATTCCTAGAGATCTATGGTTTCCACTCAACATTCGACAGGCCAACAAGCCTTCCACAAGGACCTTCAGATTCACTTAACTGGCCAGTATTGCCAGCTTTATACCCCGTCCTATCGGCTGGTGATTTCCTATTAACATTAGCCTGGATATTAAGAATCTACCCGAATCAAGATGGTAATATAGACCCTACAAAATGTCCTCACTATACTACTCAAGATCCAGTTACCGGATTACCGCTAATAAGCCCCGTTACAATCCACGACCCAGAAACCGGGACTACGATTTTACAAGAGGGTCAACCTGGGCTAATATCTACTGGAATGTTCATATTAAAGTCTGGGATTTTGATTGCGGGTTACGGAAATAATTTCCAGTATATATTGACCGATGAAAACGACAAGCAGAGCCCCAACCCGCAACAATTAAAGCTATATGCATCATTTGTACCAGCAAATGGCAACCAACAAGACGTTATAAATCAGATACTTTCCAGCGTTCCTCAAGGGCAAATGTTCTCGACAGCAACAACTTATAAAATCCCAGCAAATCAACGCTCTAGCGGAGTTGAACATTACTTCCGTATTCCGGTTCAATTCCAGCCAAAATTACAGCAGATGTTACAAGATATAATAAACAAGTACGCTAATGGACAAATGACGTTAGATGACATTAACCCAGGGTTTGTAAAAGTCGGTAAGGGCGGTGCAGTGTACGTATTACCATCGTCAATAAGGTACATGAGAAACGTTAATATGTTCTACTTTAAAGGATGGGGGGCTTATATGCCTGGTGCTTACGGTCCTATAGGCTTACCTTACATACATAGAATATATTTAGAATATTTGCAAAAGTTCAGACTTGCAGCGGCTGGTAAATGGACTGGTTACAATGCAGCGTATTACTACTACTATCAATTAACAAATAACTCACAGTTCTTGGTTAAGAGCGTATTACCGAATGATTCATATGGACAAGCGTTGCAGAAGAATATATTAGACTATCATAGACCATTTGGAGGTTATTATCCACCGCCGGCGTGGAAGTCTGACATAACTACAGATGGCATTGACTTAAGCGAATATCCATTAACGTTCTTCGTAAGGAGGCACGATAGGACTTATCACAGTTGGTCATTTAATGTACCGTGGTTAATTGCTATCATGCCTTATACTCCAGTCATGCTAAGCGCAGCTGATCCTTATGTCAATCAAATGGGTATAAACTCTGGCGATTTCGTGCAGTTTGAGGCTGTTAATGAGCCGTGGAGCGGCGGTCTAAGGACTACCCTTACGGCTATTGCCTTCTTAGATAACGCAACAAGGCCCGGGGCAGCATGGGTAGTAGTGTCTTCACAAGCTTTACCAGGCTTCAGAGGACTATCTTCAGACTCACCACAAGTGAAATACAGCGTATTGAATAACTGGGCTAATATACAATATATGCCACCATCTAGAGGTGGACAGCTAAACCCACAAAACGATAATGCATTTCCGATAATGTATTTAGATCCAATAACTGGACAAACATCGTGGCATGACAGTAGGATAAAGATAGTAGGTAAGGTAAGTGGGGCCAATTCTGTTAGCGTGACAGCAAACAGGTTCATCTACATGGGTCAAGACTTCTCTAACCAAGATATACTTACGGTTATACTAAACCAGATGGGAGGTCAAATATCTGTTAGCGGTACGAGTAATGGTGCACCATTTGCCCAACAAATAAATATACCGCACTTAAGATTTGATGCCAATAATATACAGAACACTTCGTTATGGAGTTATGTATCACCGTACTCATTAGCGTCGAATAACTTCCAGATAGGAAGTTATAAGGTGAGGTATGGCTTTGCGGCTGAATCAAGTTAAGTTTTTTCTTGATATAACCTCCGCATGAGGTGAACTCCCCACATGTCCTCAAATAACATATCTCTAGATATAAGACAAGGTGGAGTGCAACACTCTCTCCCCTTCAAACCAAATAAAAACTACGCAATAATAACTGATTTAAACAAGTGCTTCGGCTGTGCAGGTTGCCAAATGTCTTGCAAGGAGTGGAACACTTCGGGAATGTTCGGACCTCTACCAGACCTTAACCCCTACGGAGAATTAGACGTGATGTTCTGGCTAAGAGTATTATATGTTGAAGTAGGAAATTACCCACAAACAAAAGTTTATAATATACCGATAAATTGCTTCCACTGCTTTAACGCACCTTGTGTGCCAGTTTGCCCAGTAGGTGCTACGTTCAAGAGAGTCGAAGACGGTATAGTCCTAGTAGACTATAACGAATGTATAGGAACGAAATACTGTATCTATGCCTGCCCATATGGTAATAGGTTCTTTGATTATATTGAAGGAGTTACCAAAAAGTGTACTCACTGCTTTGACAGAATTTATGACCCTACATTACCACCGGAAGAGAGAATCCCGGCTTGTATACACGGTTGTATGGTTCAGGCTAGGATATGGGCTGATAGGTTAGATCCCACGAACCCCGGAAATATTCTATTCATTGATAAGGGAGGTTTCGTGCTAGGGCCGGAGACTGGTGCTGACCCGGCTAGTGGATATTTACCATGGCGTAGTAATTACGCGGCAGATAATGATGTTGAGTTACTTAGTGAGTCAGAGTATTATAATGTATGGACTTCTAACGGTGTAGTAATTCTAGGTGCACAAGGTAATAATTCAACCTATACTGAGGGGAATCAATAAAAGGTAAGGTGTTTTTTATATGTCTTTTTCCTTAGAAATTTCTTCGTTACGCTTTCTAATGTATGACTTATTCTCTACCCTCTTCTTTTACAATTATTATGATGAGGATTATGAGAGAATGATAAAGAAGCTCGATAAATTGGCAGAAACAGAGATTGATGCCGTAAACGTCAAAAGGATTAGGGATAAGATTAAAAGCTCAAAGAAGAGCGATCTATTAATAGAGTATACAACCCTCTTTATGACCGGAATAGGTATAAAGCCATTGATCCCAGTAGAGAGTAAAAGGTTTTTCTCGTTAATGGGTGAAAGGGTTGCCCAGTTCAGATACAATGACATTTTACGCTTTTACAAGTCAAGAAACGTTAAAATAAATTACATGTTGGGAGAATTTACACCGGAACCAGATCACATTTCAACGATCTTGGCTTTCATGAGCCTTTTAATAAAAGAGGAAATAGACTTGAAAAGAAAGGGAGAAGGAGGGGACTTATTCAAGAATAAAAGTGATCAAAAGAACTTCTTTACTACCCACGTCTATAGTTGGATTCCAGATTGGGCTAACGATGTAATAAGCGACAAGAGATCTGACATCTACCGTGTGGTCTGTGAGGAGCTAAGGAAGTGGATTGAAAATGAGAGGGAGTATTTGTTAGGTGATACTAATTGAGGATAGGTCTAGTAGTTACAAAAAGGGCTAGGAAAGTGTTAGGAGACCAGTTACTATTAGATGTTTATAAGGCTAGCAATATACCTTATGTAGCAGAATTGGGGGATTACCTAAAAGATGATATAAAGGAGAACGAGTTACAAGGGCTGTTAATAGTATCTGAAAACGATATGGATGAATTGGTTTTAAGTGCTGATGAAAAATTAGGAATAAATCCCTTAGCTATAGATGTTTTACCCTTAAACTGGTTTCTGAATAAGAACGAGAAATACAGTAAGGCTCTACTGCTGGCCTACATATCGAAGTTATCAAAGCAAGATAACGTTTATCGTTTACGACCAGTCAAAACAGCGACGATAACTAAGAGGGCTTTAATAAAGTTCAGGCTTTATGAATACAAGCTTTACCCAATACTTTTTGACTCCCTTAATTTTGAAAGAGAAGTAAACACTTTAGTGGAGTCTTGTCCTAAAGGGTTGATTGCTAAATCCGTAGAAGGAGTTACGGTGACTTCACCTTCTGATTGTAGCGGTTGCGGTTATTGTACCGCCAAGGGTTATTTGGGCTATTTTGAACTACCTAATTTCACCACAGAACAGTTTGTATCCTTCCTTAATGAGGTATTAGAGAATTATGAAGAGGTTAAAGGGTTAATATTTACCAGCGACAGAAAGATAGATATAGACGAGGAGTCTGTGCCCCTTTTAATCCCTAGTGTTGCAAGTATTCACGATTCATTCATTCTTTCAACATATGCAAGCGGTTTAATTCCAATTATCGTAGTTCCAGAGAAGCCCAGTGAGCTAGAGATTAAAAGGTTGGAAGAACTCCCATCTTTCTTCCCCGGTACTAAATTACCAGTATTTAAAGTAAGGAGAACTGAGTTGTCTAAAGTAAAGGAGGACTTAAAGGGGATAAATCTACCTAAGTCTAAGATCCCAGAAGAGGTTATAATAACTAGGTATAGAAGGAGAAGTTTGCTTATATGGAGCATTGAAGAGATGGGCAGAAAAGTCGTGCTTGACCCGGAAGCTATAGTACCGGGAGTTTATTATGTTGAGGTAGACCCTAATAAATGCGTTATGTGTGGTGTTTGTATTAGAATGTGTCAGATGATGGTTCCAGATATGAAAACTATTAACGATTTGACTTACCTAGAGTATAATGTACCCATGTGCATAGGTTCTCAGAGGTGTGTAAGGAATTGCCCGGAAAATGCCATTAAGGTAGAGAGGTTTGCAAGAATCAAGGAATTAAGTAAGGTAAGGGTTAATGAAGGGAAAGTCGTGAGGTGCAGATATTGTGGTAAGCCCGTAGGCAATATAAAGATCAAGGGACGGGTTGATAACCTATTAGTCCAATATGGTTTTACTGGTACTGCACAATACACAGACGTTTGTAACGAGTGTAAACAGAAAGTATTAACTAAAATGTGGTTAGAGAACTATCTCAGGCTTAAGGAGGGGATGAGGAAGTAATGTATGTGATGTTTTTCAATTTTATAGATACTATAGTTAAGGCTGATGACGAACTATTAAAGTGGTATAAAGAGTTCAATTGTTTGCTCACCAGTTATACATTGGCCAGAGTTTACGTCCCATCAAATCTTATTATTGAACCAATCGTGAAAGGTTTTAAAGAAAAGATCTTAAAGCTACAGCCTTGGGAAGACGCTTATTACATGGAGGAATTGAGTTATAGGGCTAGGATTTTCATAGTTACAAACCTAGATAAGATGTTAATAAAGCAGTACTTAGTTAAGTATAATCTTGATGTGTTCGTCCAAGACGTGATAAGTTGTAATGACTTAAGGAGATACAAGCCTAGTAAGGAGTTCTTTGAACAAGCTTCAAAAATAGCTAATAACGTTCTACAAGCTATTATGTTGATCTCTTCTAACCCCTCAGACATACTGGTAGGAAAGTCTTTGGGTATGAAAACTTACTGGCTCAACAGAAGAGGTGAAAAATACCCATTCCCTTCCAATTTACAGCCAGACAACATCGTTAGTTCGATAAAGAGAATAGCGGAAATGACTGGAGAGCATAAAGTTGACTCCTCTATGGGCGATTCCGCTCTGAGGTGTAGCTAAATGGCTACTGATACAGAGGTGTATAATTGGTTTTTAGAGCTGGGAATGAGGGTTGAGAAGGTTACGAGCGGGAATTTGTATTTCCATATTACAGTATCCCCACCTATTGGTGAGGGAATAAAGGTGTCCATAATTAGAAATAACCCTAACAGCACTTACTACATTATTACCGTACTAGTAGATCTTAACCAAGAAAAAATTAAGAAGGACCCTACTTTATTGAAGAATATAAAGCTGGAACTTATGAGAATGAATTTAGAGTTCTTTACTATCCCTCCAGATAAAGAAATACCTAAATCAATACAGATAGCTAAAATAGCCTTCATGGAAGGACTTAGTAAAAACGAATTACTCAATTACGTCACCCTTGTAAAAAACGCCGCATATTTAGTGTTAACATATATGTTAGACCAAATTTAAGATATAGAGAATGTTCTATTTTACTTATATAAAGCCTTTTAAACCGTCATAACCCCCCTTCTCCTCTGTCAACTATAATTTTACGGCTAGATAATTCACCCCAAGGAAGACAAAGAAGTAAAGGGGTAAGAGCAATTCGTTAGCGTCGAAAAAAGCTTCGCTAAACCACATTGTGGCAAGGCTGAAAAGTAAAGCTGAAAGTACGAACTTAACGTGAGGTAACCTAATCCTAGCTATTTGTACCTTGAGTACTGCGGTAAGTATTATTACTATTACGCTTGCAACCCCTACACCCATAACCGCCGAGATGTAGTCTTGAGGAATTAACGCTAAGACAACTAGCCCGGCCTCTAAAGCTTCAACGGCTGAAACTGTAAAGACCACACTTAATCCCTCTTTTTTCTCTTCATCACTTTTCACCCACCTCTTTACGTGTTTAAAGTACCTCCTAGCACTCCTCAAGAGTTTGTACCCAAAATAGGCTAAGATAATCCCAGATACTATCAAAACGTAGTCTATTGGTATAAGGGTTATCAATTTACCTAATGTTAAAATCGGTATTGTGACCACCAATACACCAGCTATTGCATAAAGGAACGGTAAGGAATTCTTATAAATACCGTGATATATTGAAGCAACTACTCCAGCTTCGGAGAACTCCAACAGAGTTATTCCTAGAGAAGCCAAAAATATTCCTAAGTCCATATAGTGAGGAATTAAAAAGTTGCTTAAAAAGGTTTAGAATGTAAGGACAATATAACCGCTGTCCGCAAACTTAACTATTACATCAGCACCCCTTGATATCTCGTCAACGTAAACTAGGTCATCCTTGTTAACGTTATAGTTCTTCATAGCCATTTCACATGCGTAAACCGTTATTCCCATTTTCTTTAAGTTCTCAGAGGCCTTTGAAACAATTGATGATATATCGTTTTTCTTAGACAGTGCTGTAATTCCGGGGCCTAAGAAAACCATTTTGACGTCTTGCGCTCCCATCATTTTTAAGCCTTGAGCTACGTTTACTGCTGTATTTACATTTAATTGGTCTTGAGATTTGACCACAATTAGGAACTTTGCCATATTTTAAATTTAGTTTTAACAATTTTAAATTTGTTTATCAATATTATTCCTAAAATTAGGGCTACGAGATATCCTAACGCGTACTCATAGCTCTTCATGAGGTTATTATACATCGTATCATAAATTACTACGCTCCCACTATTCACTCTGAAAAGCGTAAGATTACGATAGTTTATTCCCGGATTACCGTTAGCAATCCAATAGGGGCTATAAGCAAATGAGAGTAATAGGCATTGGCTCTCAGATTTAACAAGAATTGAAGCCGGTGATGTCCATGTGAAATTTAATGGTATCAACTGATGATATGAAACATTTTCGCTTAAATTTAGAGGTTGTTTTAAGCTAAATACGTAAGTCTCTACTGGTATGTTTACTTTAAATATGTAAAAAGGTGAGTAATTTCTAACTAGCGTGACTAAACCGCTCACTTTACTTATCTCACATAATGAAGACACGTACTTATATGCTGGTAAATAAAGCGGTAATAATAATGCTTGAGCTTCCATATCAGTCTCCACCACAATATACCTTATGTTTAGTATGAAGAGAAGGTTATAGATTGACGTTATTTCGTTCTTTAAATCCGTTGATGACTCATTAAAGAAATATATACTTCTAGCTAAGCTAGTTGAAAGCCCGTTTAGCTCCCCTCCAGCATAAAACCCACCAGAGAGCACTGGATGAGAGGAGAAATAGATGAAGATGTCATTTCCCACATACCAGTCTGTAGAAGCCCATGTGGGAGTAGTGAGGGGAAGTAGGAGTACAGTAAACTGTCCATTTACACTGTTAAGATATTCTACTGTTTTAATAAAAGAGTTAGGAATTGTAACGATAGAACTTTCACCACCACTTATGAGAGGTAATGGGAAAACAATACTTACAAGGATTATAAAAGACAAAAATAAGGCCTTATACTTCAGACTATCAAGCCTTATTGAAGAAATTGCAGATGGTAAAAGAATACAGTATAGGACTCCTATTTCTGGTGAGATAAAGAGAACTGGATCCCTTAATGGAGCGAACAAACCAGAGTGTAGAATTCCGTAAACTACTAAAGGCTTAAGTGGGGTATATGAAGACGATATAAAGGAAGTTCCTATAAACCATATTAAGAAAAAGAATCTTAAATCCCTCTCCCTATCTTTAATAATACCCGCTGTCAAGAATAGGAATATGAGAAAAGAGAGTAGGTAAACATAAGATGGTAGCCCTACGTCTGGGCCCACAGCTCTCATTGTGTATACAAACGGATAGAACTGTTGGACTATAACATAGGATTTATAGGACTCATTAACTATACTGGTAAATTCAGAAACAGTGGGGGCTGCTGTGAAAATTATCCAATATAACTGCCCTAACGTTATTGATATGATATAAGATAACAGTATTACGAGTCTGTTATAAAAGAAGTAGATTAGAAGGAATAAAATGTAAAGCCATACAAATGGTAGTAAGTCTCCGGAGGCTGACAACACGAAGAACGAAAGTAATGATACAATGAGGAATGACTTCAAGGAGCTTATTTTACCCTTTGCATATGCAATAATATAATAAGTTATAGGTGGTAATAATGTATAGACTATTGAAATGTTAAAAAACACGTCGTGAACTATTATATCACCAATTAATATATACCAATTTGCTGGGAAAAGAATGGCAGAAATTATAGCTATACTCTTCTGGTAATAAAATCTCGAAATCTTATATACATAAACCGAGCCTATAATGAAAAGAAGGTTATAAAACAATTCTTCACCAAAAGTGAAAAAGGTAAAGGGGATAGTAACTAATAAAGTCCAATTAGTCGGGTTATAAGATGGGAAGTAACCGTAAGGATAGTTCGTATAGGGGTAGATAAATCCCCAAAAGATATAATTAAAGGACTCATGAGAGTAAATAATAAATAATTGATCACCGCCGTAAATAGGTTTACCTCGAAATATTAAGTACAGTATTATTGTATTCCATAAGGAAATAAGTATGTAGTCCCAATACCTAAATAGCCTTGTAAATTGCACATGAATTAACAAACGTAAACCGTAATATATTTTTAATGGAATTGAACTCCTCGTGAACACTAAACCTGGACTGTCCAACTATTAGTTTAGAACTTTAAGAGGTATCTATACTAGGTTGATAATGATAGGAAACAATATTTCATTTTATTAGTTTTCTGCCCATAAAAATTACGTGTATCTAAATGTTAAGAAGTAAGGATTGTCGAATATATCATCGAACAACGTCTCTCTTAAAAGGAAAAGTTTATAATCTGTTCTTATATAGATTTCAACCAAAAAAATGATATCTGTAGTTATTCCCGCATATAATGAAGAAAGTAGACTACCAAAAGCTATTGAGAGGCTTTTATCGACATTACAAAACCCCCAAATTATTGTAGTCTTTGAGGGTAATGATAGAACCCCAGAAGTCGTGAAAAAGTTTAACGTTACCTTACTAATCAATTCAAAAAGGTTAGGTAAGGGTGGCTCTATAAAGAGGGGGCTCGAGATGGTAAAGTATGATAAGATTCTGATCACTGATGCTGACTTACCAATACCAGATGAATTACTTAAGAGAATCATGAACTGCGACGCGGACTTAGTAATTATTAAAAGGAGGGTTGTAGGATTGCCCCTCTTACGAAAAGTATTAAGTAATGGGTTTAAATTTCTAGTAAAACTTATGTTTCCTAGCTTAATAACGATTCATGATTTCCAATCTGGGATTAAACTAATAAAGAGGGATAAGCTTGAAAACGTATTTAATGAACTTTTACTCAACGATTTAGTGTTTGACGTAAATCTAATATATGCATTTAAAAGAAGAGGGTATAAAATTAAAGAGCTTGAAGGGATATATTTCCACGATGAAAGTGGAAGTAAGATATCAAAAAAACTGATAAAGATCATACTCCTTATGTTCCTATCACTTGTGAAATTAAGAATTTACTACTCACCCTTTAAGCGAATCCTTTATACTAAAACTTTCCTAAAAATCCAGGGTTTTATTTTGAGTAAGCTAAGGTACTAACGTTATATTACAACACCACCCTGGTATTTCCCGTTATACGGTTTTTGAGTCGGTTCAAGAAGTTTGTAAAATATTAAATGGTGAGTTGCGACCCCCTTACTTAAACTAGATTCATAAACTGGGGTTATAGCCACAATAATCTTCCCCTTATAACCAGCGTCTATTACAGTGGGCGGAGCAAGAAAGCCATTCCTTGCCATAGTACTCTTTAAAGTTATTAATACGGCTAAATCCTCTGGGATGTTAAACTCCTCACATGACTCGAACAAGTACGTTCTCAAAGGTTTTAAATAGGCTATATTACTAAAACGGTGTTCTTCTAAATCCGCTTTTTTATTTGGCAACTGTATACTTCCTTTAACTTCATAATATTTTTCGCCACAGATCCTTAAATCGTAACCGTTCTCCCTAACGTTTTCCTCAGAATAATTTAGTATAACTTTACCCAACAACACTTTTATGTGTTGGTGAGGTAAAATCATAATTGTATATTTAAGGAAGAGGAAAGATAAGGATTAATGCAAATAAAAAAGGGTTTTACCTTTAAAAGAGTCCTTTAAGGTATCAACTACGCAAAGCTGAAGTATGGCTCTATCCCTTCGTATAAAGTCTGTTTTTCTATAAGCTTATTCAAAGACTTTATTTTTCCTAGATACAGCTTTCTTACGAATATTTTGAGTGATAAGATTATTAGTGTTAGTGAAAACAATATTGCAATTAACCCGGCAAAGATTATTGGCAATGAAGACCATACGACGTAAAGTAAAGACGCTATAACATAGCCAATCCCCCACAAAGTGGACTCGATAAAAGTTACCTTCACGGCATTATTTAGATCCCTAGGCTTTACAGCATCGACACCTAGAGCTACTAAAGCTTCAGAAGAACCGTAAAAAACTCCCCCTAATTGTGGGTAAAGTATCGCCGTTATAATCCCAGAAAATACTATTAATGCCAAAGATAAACCGTTCTTAAGCCTCCATAATACTAAAGACATTCCTATCCCAAACCCCTCTCCTATAGCATATATTAACCAAATCAAAGACTCACTAATCCCCTTATCTAGGTAAAGGAAGGGAAGGGCTATGGAGGAGGGAAGAATCGTAAATATGAGGGGTAAATATGAAGTTTCGCCCTTCCCTTCCTCCTTTAATTTAGCTTCTATTCTATACATTGGCAATGAGGCAGTAATCATTGTAAGACCACTAATAACGAATATCATCCTTATTCCTAACTTACTAAACACCAGACCACTAATTGGTGGTACTATTATTGCGGGGATCATGGAAATTGCCCATATTCTAGCAAGGCAGCCTTCTCCTAAATTACTCATTAAAACGTAATATAAAGGCACTGAGGCCCAATAAAAGTTGTAAAGTATTAGTCCAAGTATCGCGAGGGCTTGATTCTCTGACAATCCAAGTGTTAATAATCCTATGCCAGATATTGTTAGAGATAATGGTATCAAGAGGCTGTTATCCTTACTAAACCATTTGGGAAGTAGTGAAAAAAGTATTGAAAAGGGAGATGCTATAACGTAAATAATTCCAACTAGTTCTGTATTATGAACTATTTGCTCTAAAAGGGGGGATAGATAGGGTGAAAATAAATAAAGCGATAAACCCCACAAACTCCAACTTACTAATATCGCGTATCTCAAGGCCCATCACCTCTCTGAACCTCGTTAGCATCTCACTACTCCTACTAAATATATTTATATTAATAAATAAAAATTTTGTTGCTGACTGGTGGGGGTAAACTTGAAGCAAATTGTAAACTGTAATTATCAAAATATTGCATGTATCTCAGTTTATCTATCATTATAAAATCAGCAAAAAATTTCAAAAAGGCATTCTACTAACACATTTTATGAACGAGATACTGGAGTTTCTTATAAAGAGACGAAATGTTAGAAGCTTTCAGAATAGGCCAGTTCCAGTTGAACTAGTAAAAGAACTCATATATGTTGCGAATCATGCACCGAACTCCATGAACAGAGAACCATGGAAATTCATCATAATAACCGACAAAGAGATTAAAGAAAGGCTTTCAAAACTTCACAAGGGAGCATCACATATAGCTAAAGCCCCCATGGGTATTGCAGTAGTTGCGGAACCAGATGTTAGCCCGCATACATGGATGGTGGACACAGTTAATGCAGTAATGTATTTTGTTTTAGCAGCTTACTCAGTAGGCTTAGGCGTGGGTTGGATAGCAGCTTATGAAAACGCTGAAGCCAAGGAGATACTAAAAATCCCTAAAGACAAAGTGCTCATAACTTTACTTTCAATTGGTTACCCGGACCCAGACTACAAACCGAATCCCAAGACTGTTAAAAACCCTGATGAGGTAATATTCTACAACTATTGGGAAGTCAAGAACCAAACCTCTCCTTGATGAACTCCTCGTAATATTTCACTGCCCTCCTTAAGTTCTCAACTTCGTTTTCGTGCTTAGCCAATTCAACGTAAGCCCTAGCTAAGAATAAGTATTCCTTAGCTTTTTCGCCATACTTTATAGCTTGTTTTAAGAAATCTAAAATCCCAGTCCTCTTATAAAGTTCGTTAAGTAACCTTACCTTATCACTGTCAGTCCCCTCACCACTTTCCTCTAATTTCTGCAGTGCTTCATAAAGTAATTCCGGCTTATATTGGGAAAGCTTATATAACGCTCTAGCTTCCCCTCTAACGTCACCGATATCTCTGAAGAGCTCAAGCGCTTTTTCAAGGTCTTTTACATTATCTGAACTCAAATACGCTTCAGCTAAGAGCCTCTTATTTCCCAGAAGCTTAGCGTTCTCTATAGCATTCCTTAAGTATTCCTTTCTTCCATTCCTAGCAAGGAAAATGTAAGCTACTACCAAATCTTCAGTAGGCTCATCAAAACTCTCAAGTATAGCCCTAGCTTCGTCAACATGCTTTATATCACCAAAGGAAAGGCAAACCTTTGCTAATAACCTCTGTGCATGTGTTTTAATTGAGCTTTTACCACTACTCAACTCCCTAAGTATCTCGTAAGAGGATTGTAGATCTCTAGATCGATAATAAGCTATTGCCATGTTAAATTTTATGATACTCGAATCCTCTTCGCTTTTACTCCTCTTTAGGGCTTCTTTAAAGCAGCTTATAGCCTTATCTAATTCACCTTTCTCCGTATAAATTAGACCTAACTGGTTTAGACAAGATAAGCACTTCCTCCCTTCAAGAAGCTTTATGGCTTGATCTAATAATGAGGGGTCTTTGGTCTTTTTGTATTCCTCAAATAACTTCCTTGCCTGATCTACAGCGAGTAAATCTTCCATATAATATTATAATATTCCTCAGCAGTTTTATTCCAATCGTATTTGAGTGATGACTCATAGCTCCGTTTAGATAACTCCTTCATGGTATTTTCATCCTCAACTATATATTGTAGATACCTAACCGCTGAATCGAAATCCTTATAACCAACTGTAAACCCGTTAACACCGTTCTCAATTATCTCTGGGATCGAACCAACAGCGTACCCTATTACAGGGGTCCCACAAGAATTTGCCTCAACTATGTTCATACCCCACCCCTCGATAAAGGAAGTAGATAACACGACCCACGCCCTCTGGTAAAGCTTGATTTTTTCCTCCTCACTCACTTTTCCCAAGTACCTTATATTATCCTCATCCCTCACAGCGCTCCTCACCTCTCCCTCCAGATCGCCACCACCTACAATCACAAGCTCTGCATTCTTCAAATTAGCCTTTTTGAAAATTTTTATTGCATCTAACGGGTTTTTGTATTTTTTAAGCCTCCCGATCCACATTATAAGTGGTTTACTGTCCTTTATACCGGGCTTATACTTCTCGTGGTCAATACCATTGTATATTACGTGAATCCTATCCTCCTCTATCTTAAAACGCTTAATCAGTTCAACCTTAGTTGTCTTGGAAACGGATATAATATATTTATAATTTCTTACGAACTTTTCAAGCCACCTAACTATGTGAGCCATTAGGGGATTTAACTCGTATATGACCACATCTTGATGAACGTGGTGAATGAGTGCTATTGCTTTCTTATTAGCTTTATACGAGAAGAAGGGGACTGCATGAGCGACACTATCTATTACGACATCAAAGTTTTTAGCATAAAATGGAGAGTAAAAATGGAGTGTTAACTTACCTCCCCTATGTAAAAGTTTTATCCCATCAATTTCGGAGACCCTTGCATTACTATCTTCACTTAACCAATAAACTTCGACCCCTTTCCTAACTAGCCTTTTAGCAACCTCATAGATTACGTTTTCAGCCCCACCCGCCTGAGGGTGAAAAATATCCCTATGATTAATAAAGAGTAACCGCACTAGAGGATTTAAGAAAGAGATTAAAAAAAGATTATTTATCTAACTTCCATAATGCTAGACTGAACGCTATTAGTAGGACGTCGAGTATCCAGCTTTCAATAACGTATATGTTTACTGGTAGTACTTTCCCTATAAATAATGCTGGTGTAGTTCTAGTGTTTACCCGTGGCGTAACTTTTCCTTACTTTTAATCCCACCACGGGCACCCCTCTTAAGGGATCATACACACTCACCCTTAACTCATTGGGGCTAGTCGAGGGAAACACCTATATAGGTTTATTAGTCGAGGAGAGTAATACTCTCCTCGACTGGGGAAACATGGTCGAGAGGGAAACTGAAGTGAAATCTTCGGGTATTGGCGTGACAAACCCCTACCGTCGGACTGAACATTGTGATAAAATTCACGCATATAGGTGTGACAAAGAGGTAGGGGTAATAGGGGTAGACGTATCAAAAGAACATTTAATAACTAGCAGGGGGAGGGTGAGAAAATACGAGAACAACTTGAAGGGTTATGAAGAAATCCTCAAGATGAAACCTTGCGCAATAGTCCTAGAGCCTACTGGAGTATACGCAATAAGGCCTTCACAATACTTCAAGGAGAAAGGGATAAAAGTACTACAAGTCAGTCCAAACGTGTTATCAAGAGAAAAAGAGCTTAGGGGAAAGAAAACAGATTTTTATGACGCTGAAAAATTAGAAAACATGGTTGACAAGGCTAAGGAGTACGATTACAACCCCTTGAAGGAATTGGTAACACTCTACCTATTCCTAAAGGACATAGAGACGAAATACAAGAATAGGTTGAAGAGGGCATTATTCTTAGTAAGTGATAACGATAAGGTAAGCAAGGACAGGTTGGAAAGGCTTGCGAAAGGAGATTTCACACAAGAAGAACTATACCAACTTGAATACACCCCCTTAGTACTTGAGGAAATCAAAATCCTGGCTAAAAACCTCCTAGAAACGCAAGAGAGGTTGAAGGAGGTTAGG